>JAJZIP010000254.1 GCA_021810525.1 Actinomycetes bacterium
TGAGCAATCCAGTATGGTCGCCGACGGACGGTCGGAGACTGAAAACGCCTGTGGAGCCGACGTAAGACCAGTAGCAATACTGGCAGTTGACACGAGGAAGCCGATATCGGCAAGGAAGCAGGAAGAGAATGCGAGGACCAGCAATTATGTCCGGCCTAAGCAGACTCGAGAATCTCCGTCCTTTAGGGCGGGGAGATCGTCAATTTTGTACAGAACATTAAGTGGACCGAAATGTAAAGGCAGCCATAACGCCCGCTGCAATTGGTTGCTACTAATTGCATAGCGGATTTGGGGGCATGGCACTTTACTAAACGTCATTCCCAGAAGTATTGCGTTAGCAATTGCCACTCGGAAATAGATCCGGAAAACCGGTAATGAATCTTGGAACTTAGATCAGAAGGAGGAGTTATGGAAGATTTACGTCGCCAGGTTGCGGCCTGCTCAAGAATGCTGGTGGATGCTGGCATCCTTGCGTACAGCGGGCACATCAGCGCTCGAATTGACGCAGATCATTTTTTGATTCAAACATTTGATGACGTCAGAGCGGAACTCGATCCAAATCGGCTGTTAGTCGTGGATTTGGATGGCAAAGTTGTAGAAGGAGAAGGCGAACCTCCTTTTGAAGTCTACGTTCACTCGGAAATACTGAGAGCCAGGCCTGAAGTGGGGGCAGTTACGCATTTCCACCATGACCCAACCACCACCTTTACAATGGTGGATGGGGCTAAGATACTGCCGGTCAAAAACCACGCCAGCCGGTGGGCCAACGGTATACCGACTCACCCGGATCCCACCCATATCCGCACGGTAGAACAGGGGAAAGCCCTGGCTCAAACACTTAGCGACAAGCACGCAGCTCTAATGCGAGCCCATGGACAGGTGGTGGTAGCCGAGGACGTACTCAACCTTTTCAGTGACGTTATCCACCTGGTGGAAAACAGCACGGTGCTGATACAGGCTATGCAGATGGGAAGAGTAATGCCCCTTACTGATGACGAGATTGACCTTTTCAACCAAACTTTCGACCGTCAAAAAGTCGCCCAGAAAGTGTGGAAATACTACATGGCAATTGGAAAAACAAAGGGAATAATTCCTTCAGACTGGCTTTAACTTTCAAAGCCGTGATGTTGGAGGCTTTCCAAATTCCTGACAAACAGTAACCGTACAAGCCAAGATACCGGATGCAAATTTCGATAACTTGGCTTGATCATTAGAAAAACTAAAAAGGCTGAGGCCAAATCTCCGCCGCGGAAAAATTAGAGTACGAAGGCCAAACACTGCAGAGTCCAAGGCTGAACCAAGTGATACCTCTCAAAGCCAGATTCAGCGAAACCTGCACTCCTCCAATACGGTCGAAATCGCTCTGGGAAGTCCAGAACAGTTGTCGTTTGGCCTATCATTTAAAGATCGTTAAGCCTGACCAGACAAGAACTGACGCCCCTAAACCACTTTCTCTGGTGGAAGAGCTGCCCTTTGGAGTGGTGATGGCCACCGCGGCGTTGAGCCAAATTGCAAAGCTGGTCCACTTTACAATTGCGGTCAAACCTTTTGTATGGCTGGCCGTAGCAGAGGTCATTTTGATAGTGGCTTTTAGAATTCCTAAGATTCGCTTTGGATTCAAAATTGATCCACAAGTGAGCACTCACACCCGAGAGTACAGATTCAATCCTGGTATGTTTACAATTCCTCTTGGAATTTCTGTTACAGCTGCCGGAGTCCTTCAGAATTACCCTGGCACTCTGGTCATTTTGGGTATCTCCCTGTACATCATGGCATGGCTCAGTGAGATCGGGTTCCTTTTCGACCTGGCAAAACATCTCGCTGCACTCGTACTCTCCGAGATTGACGGCGGGTGGTTTCTTATTCCAGCTTCATTTCTCTCCCTTGGCGCCACTTCGCTACTTGGTGCCTCAAGCCTCGGGCAAGGTTATCACCACCTGCTCTATCTGACGGCAATGACATCAAGCGTCATCGGCGTGGTTGGCTATTACCTTGTGGTGGTATTAACCGTTTTCAGGTTGCTGTATCGGGGGTTTCCAAAGACGCACATCGTACTTTGGTGGATTTCAGCCGGGTGTGCCGGCTTGAGCTCTTTCGCACTAGCCAAACAGCTGTCGCCTGTACACATTTCGCTTTCCAACACCACATTCGCTATTCTCAAATTCATAGATACTATGACGTGGTCATTCGGGCTGCTTTTACTTATGCCAATTGTATGGTTCAGCCTGGTGCATCTTTTCCGGCTCCGGCATTTCCCAAAATCGATCCCCTGGCCACCCACTTTTTCTACTGCGGTATTCGCCCTTGGATCCTTTGCCACAGGAGCTCTTGTAAGATCTGAATGGGTATATGACCTCGGTGTGGTAACAGGAACAGTGGCACTGGTCCTGTGGGCAGTAACGGTGATGCTGATATTCATAGAGAAACTGAACCAGGCAAAACAACGTTTCGGCCAGGCCTGACTACTCAAATTTGCATAGCTGCTGATCAATTTTAAACTAAGTTACAATATTCAGCAGGCCATCAACTACCTGAGGGCGAATCACACTAAGGCCCGGTCTGAACTAGAATAAGTCTGATCCACTAAATTACTGCATCGGATCACCCTATAGCTGGATCGGCTAAAACTCACCAAGGGTTGATCAAAATGCCGAGAATGTCAGCTGGATCAAATACTTCGGCTAGCCGCGTTTCAGTGTGGATTTGGCAAAGCCAAAGTGGAAATAACCAAGCTGGTTTCATAGATTAGATGCGTTATCAGAAAGGAAAATAAGCCAATGACCCAAAACATCGCAATCCTAGGAATGGGGAAAATGGGGCAAGCCTTAGCTGAGCGGCTTCTAGATCAGAAAAAGTCCATCTCTATCTGGAACCGCAGTAAAAAAGACTTTTCCAAGTTCACATCCCGCGGAGCCACGGTTTTGGATAACCCAGCCTCGGCTTGGACAAAGTCAGACGTTGCAATAACATTCCTTGCCAATGATGATGCGGTACATGAGGTGTACCTGGCAGAGAATGGGCTTCTAAATCCAAAAGGGCAGGGACGCCTGGCAATTGAGATGAGCACCATCTCACCGCAGGCTTCAGCATCAGTAGCAGAAAAGGCCAAAGAATTAGATATAGATTACCTGAGTTCCCCAGTGAGTGGAAATCCAGGCGTGCTGGCAGCAGGCAACCTTGCACTCATAGTTTCTGGGCCAAAGTCAGCCTATAAAGACAATCTCTCCCTGCTCGAATCTATAGGTTCAACCGTAATATATGTGGGCGAAAATGAGGAGTCCCGAATCCTGAAGTTGACTGTAAATGCAACGCTGGCTGCTACTGCGGCAATAGTTTCTGAGACAATCCTCCTTTGCGAATCTAACGGAATCGATCGGGCAACATATTTGAACGTGCTTTCAAACTCATCGATGGGTTCACCGTTCGTGAAATACAAGGCTCCCGCTTTAGAGAAAAAGGACTACAGCGCCACCTTTACTACCGCAATGATAGGCAAGGATATGAAGATGTATCTTGGGCTTGCCAAAGAGTCTAAGACGCCTGCCCCTATTACCGAGGCTGTACAGCAACTGATAAAGGACACCTGTGAATATGGTTTAGCCGATCTTGACTTTATGGCTATCCTCCCCTATCTTCAGAGCCTTGCGAACAAAAAGGCCGACGTTGAACCTAACTGACTCTGGACTTAGACATTACCCAGCGAGTACTAAGTTAGCTAGGTTTTCCTAAGCCAGATCTAATATTCGAAATACGCTGCTGCAGAGTAACTTCATTAACAAGAAGATAAGACATGTTGATTCATTGAAAATTGGACTCTAATATTTCTTATAAACGACAGGTAACCCCGCCAGAGAACAAGATAGCCAGATAAATCATTGCAACGTCTAGTGAACACTTGACACCTCCGTCAAGTCCGAGATAGACGATAATATGAGAAGACGGGAAATCTTGAAACGGATTGCCGCTCAAGCCAAGGCTGCTGGTGTTACGTGGGAGGTACATCGTGAAGGTGCTAACCATACCATCTACCGGCTGGGCAATACGGTGATC
>JAJZIP010000255.1 GCA_021810525.1 Actinomycetes bacterium
TCAGGAGGTCTTGTTCGGAGCTTCAGGCAAGGTGATCACGTTTCCAGGCTTTCTGCGGGCTTACGTGGAAGGTGCGGATGACCCGGAGGCGGAACTAGACAGCACCGAAGTCCGCCTTCCTCCGCTAGAGGTCGGCGATCTTGTCGATCTGGGGGGACTGACGGCGGAGTCTCACAATACCTCGCCACCGGCCCGCTACACCGAGGCCTCTCTTGTCAAGGCACTTGAGGAGATGGGGGTAGGCAGGCCGTCCACTTACGCTTCGATTATCGGCACAATTTTAGATCGTGGGTATGTGTGGAAAAAGGGAACCGCCCTAGTCCCTTCCCTCGTTGCATTTGCAGTTGTCGGGCTTTTGGAACGATACTTCGCCAATCTCGTCGACTACAACTTCACTGCGTCGTTGGAAGACTCCTTGGACCAGATCGCCAAAGGGGAGAAGCAAGCAATTCCATATTTGAGTGAGTTCTATTTTGGTTCGGACGGCGGCGGCTTGAAGGAGCTGGTCCAAGATCATTTGGCCGAGATAGATCCCCGAGTGATCAACTCTGTACATATCGGATTCGACCCAGAAGGTTACGAGATCGTGGCTAGGGTTGGGAAGTTTGGTCCTTACGTGGCGTGTAATGAGGCGACGGCTCCGCTGCCTGTCGATCTCGCTCCCGATGAGCTGACCGTAGAGAAGGCTCTTGAGCTGCTCAGCGAAACCGCAAACGAGCTGCCGCTTGGGACTGATCACGAGACCGGGCTCGCGGTCTGGGCCAAGGTTGGAAGGTTTGGCCCATTTGTGCAGCTTGGAGATGTTTCCGATCTGCCGCCCAAGGTCAAGCCCAAGACTGCATCGTTGCTTTCGGGTCAAAGCGTCTCGACGATCACACTTGAAGAAGCATTGAAGCTGCTTTCGCTGCCGAGAGATGTCGGCGTCGATCCGACCGACGGTCAGATGATACAGACTGCAAACGGCCGCTATGGACCGTACCTGAAAAAGGGGAGCATCACTCGAAGCCTTCCGTCGGAAGAGGCCATTTTCACTATCGACCTGACTGGCGCGCTCGAACTCCTTGCGGCGCCTAGGACTGGGCAGGGCCAGGTACGCAGAGCCAGTCCAGTTGTTGTCGTTGGCGAGAGTCCAGAAGGGAAACAGGTGACGCTGCGAACCGGCCGCTTTGGCCCCTATGTCACAGATGGCGAGGTGAACGCGTCTCTCAGGGTTGGCGATGCCCCAGAGGAGCTCACCATCGAGAGGGCCTTGGAACTCATCGAGATGCGCAAAGAGGCAATTGCCGCAAATGGGGGGGTAGCCAAGAAGCGAACCACCACCAGAGCTGCTAAAAAGAAGGCACCAGCTTCCAGGTCGACCAGGAAGACGAAGAGTTGAAGCGTGGGCTTTTCATCTCCTTTGAAGGTGTCGAAGGTGTCGGTAAGAGTACCCAGGCCTTTTTGCTGGCACGTCGAATCGAATCCGAACTGCAGCGTGAAGTGGTTCTGACCAGAGAGCCGGGTGGAACCGCTTTGGCGGAGAAGTTGAGAGAACTCGTCCTATCGTCCGACGTCGAGCCTATTGACGATAGGACGGAGGCGCTCATCATGGCGGCCGCAAGGGCAAGCCATGTATCGCAGCTGATTTTTCCGAGCATGAGTCGAGGAAGTTTCGTGGTGTGCGATCGCTTTGGAGGCTCGTACCTTGCGTACCAGGGCTATGGAAGGGAGCTGGACCTCGACGTCTTAAAGATTATTGCCCACTTCGCCTCCTTTGCAATCGAGCCGGACATAACCTTTCTTCTCGCTATCGATCCCGCCTTGGCGATGGAGAGGAAAGGGATCACTCGCGACCGCATAGAGACCGAGTCAGAGGAGTTCTTTTCGAGAGTCGCACGCGGTTACTCGGAACTCGCGCTTTCTGATTCGTGGATAACCCTGGATGCCTCGCTTTCTGTCGAGGAGCTGCATGAGGAGATATTCGCCTCGGTTTTGAGAGTCGTGCAGAACTTCGGGGAAAGGTGAAAGGCGCTAGGTCGTTATGAGCCTCATCGAACTCTTCGAAAGGATTCCAGGCCAAGATCGCCTTCTTCGTGAGCTGCAACCTCACGTCGCAAACCCTAAGAACTCCTATTTCTTTATCGGTCCATACGATGCAGGTGTTCTTGAGGCCGCCAAGGCCTTCGCCAAAGCGATAATGTGTGCCGACGGCGGCTGCGGCGAATGTCAGAGTTGCCGTGCGATCGAAAACGATGCTCATCCCGACGTGGCTGTCTTTGAGCGCTCAGGGGCAGCGCTTAGTGTCGAGGAAGCCCAAGAGATCACCAGCCTTTCAGTCCGCTCGACCTCCGGATCGCGGTACCGGATCATAATTGTTCCGGAGCTGGAGCTTGTCGGCCGCGCTGCTCCAGTTCTGCTCAAAAGTGTGGAGGAGCCACCTGTATCCACGGTGTTCATATTGCTTGCCTCTATGGAGCTGTCAGAGCTCAGAACCCTGATGTCTCGTTCTGTCGTGTTGAGATTCGATCCGCTTTTCGAGGAGCAGATCTATGACGAACTCGTCAAACGAGGCTTCGGTCCCGAGCAGTCTAAGGATGCTGTGAGGCTAAGTGCTGGTAGGTGGTCACGGGCGGTCGAACTTGCCGGTGATCCGGAGCTTCGTGACGCATTTTCTCTATGGGAGGAGCTCCCGCAACTGCTTCGGCAAGACATGGCACAGATCGTCACCCTGGCAGACAGGCTCATTGCCGTCGGTGGCGTAATGGAGGATCGCAGGCGGAGGGAGCACAAGCAGGAGATTGAGGAGTTGAACCAGACCGCCAAGGCTCTGGGTCTCTCCAGCGGCCTGCTCAAGGAAAAGACAGAACAGGGGCACAAGAGAGAGTTGCGACGGATCAGTACCGGCGAGCTTCGGGCTGGGCTGTTGCTATTGGAACGGCACTATAGGAGTCAATTGATAGGCGGTGATCTGGATCCAGATCGTTCGCGTCACTGCATCAATGCGATAAGAGAAATCGAGGATGCACAGGCGGCATTGACCAGAAATTGCAACGAATTTCTATTGCTTGTCGCATTGTTAAGTCGTCTTGCCGACAAGGCCAGCTAGAATTAGCCCGGCGCCCGGGTAGCTCAGTCGGTAGAGCAGCTCACTCGTAATGAGCAGGTCAGGGGTTCGAATCCCCTCTCGGGCTCTTCGAATAGGCAGTTTATATGTCTTATAATACTGCCGTCTATCAGGAGTTATGAAAATCAATACCATCGAATCGATGGAAATCGCGTAACTTGCGCCATCTGTCCCACAGTCTCAGTGGGAACTGTTGGTTAGCCCGCGTTCTCAGCTTGGGAAGCTTATGAAAGGGTAATTTCCGCACGCTTCCGACCAGCATGTTGTCAGAAGATGTGCTGATGAGACAGGGAATAGATAATCCGCCAATATCCGTTACAGACCGTTACAGACCACCATTATGTGGTCTGTTTGTGGTCTGTAACGGGCGGCGACTACGGAGCTTTGCTTTCCCCATGGCAAGTTTCGCTCTATTGTCAGATGAATAAGAGGAGGGGTGGTTCAACGGCCACCCACAACCCCTCCACGAGCGCCCCAACCGGTGCCTGTGTTCATGAGATTTTGTTCTTGTTTTTTGGGGGCTGTGATTGGAGAGTTAATGTAAGGGCTGGTGGGAGATTTGTAGCGGGGTTATTGGATAGATTTAAGTGGGGGTTATTGGTGATTTTTAATAAGAGGTTCTGAACTTTCTTTCAAAAGCTTTTTCTCTCTCTGCATGCATGTCCCGCACCGCGCGAATGTCTGGTCTTTCGATAACGAGAAAACTGACTTGCTCCTCAATCCAGAGGTAGGCTAGGTGTTGCAAAAAGTCGCAGTGATAGGGGGCCGTGCACGTCATGGGGCGAAGGATTCATGCCATAGCAACTCTTTTGCCAGCGGCGGCAGCTCTCTCTCTGGCCGCCTGTGGCTCCACTTCCTCAACCAGTCTCACGATTTCGAGTGTTTCGTCAACCACTCAAGCAACCCCGGCGACAACCTC
>JAJZIP010000256.1 GCA_021810525.1 Actinomycetes bacterium
CCTTCGGTGGATTCAGGCTTAGACCATGCTTCACGCGCAACCCTCGACATTCCAGCCCAGTTACGAACGCCATATTTTTGAGCTAGCCACACTCCTACGACCTTTGACTTCTCTGGATCGGCCATAGCTGCATCCATCACATGCTCTATTGCTTCGCCGCCAAGTTGTTCCCCTCTTGCCAGCTTGCCAGCTTGATCATTTGGATAAGGCTCTCGGGAAGACCTTTGTCGGCTTTTCCTTCGCAAATCTGTCTCCAGTGATGCCACGCTTGTTCATCAGAGACCGGTATCCCATGGGAAGCAAAATATGTCTGAATTGCTTTTATCGAACTGCGGCCAGTGGAGGCTCGCTCTATTACTTCGGGATCAACTCCGACTACTTCGCCATCAAGACCAAAGCCAAGGCCGATCTTTGCCATCTCCCGAGCTAGCACTCGCCGAGCAGAACCATCTGCGAGCTTGGCGGTCTCATTCAGTAATTTCTTGCCGTCGATCTGGCCACGCCTGGCGTCAAGTGTTTCAGCAGTTGCTGAGATGAGTAGATGCATGTGCATGTGTGGATCACCACCAGCACTTGCTGCATGTCCAACCCACCAACCCTTTAGACCCGAAACGGCAACCTTTTCGGGGCCTCCCTCACCGAAGCGAACCACACTGCCTTTTTCTAGCTCCTCCATGTATGTCTCAACCAGCTTCTCTCTTATTCCGGCAAACCAGGTCTTTAGTTCGGGATCTGAGGCGCAAAGAAGTGACAGTCCTTTGGGTACGTCTATGATCGCGCCCCAGGAAATTACCTTGACCTGTTGGCGCGCACCAGCCGATAATGCTCGTGCAACTGAGGCGGGATCAGTTGGATCTTCGCCTGCGCCAGGTTCGTCTCTCCAGCCTTTTCCAATCCAGTGTGGAGTTCGGGCTTGACCCCCAAGGATTTCGGCAAGTGCTTCTACTTTTACGCTCCCATAGGCTAAGGGTGTCGAAGAAGCTTCTTCGTCGAGACGCTTTAGTACCACTGCGGCAACATCGGTAATCGGTTTGATTTTCTGTAATGTTTGTCCGGTCACATATATATGTATGCACGAGCCCCACACCCATCTCGGGGTGCCAAGCATGACCATGCATATGTGCTCTCATTTTTGATCTCAATGGTGAATCGGCGAGCAGAGTCAAGGTTGCGGGACCAGATCGAGCATGCGCTCACTCCCGGACCATCTGGCCTATTCAACTCTGGCAAAACCCAGCCACAACATTCACAACCTGAGCCCACCTAATTCAAAGCCGTCATTTAGGCTTAAGATCAGCCCTTGCTGAGGAAAAGTGATTCCGGAAAAACTTGTAAAGGTAGACATGGCGTACTTGGCATATACTGAAAGTATGGCTATGGACATGACAGACAATAAAGAACTTACAGTCACCGAGGCACGAGATAATTTCTCACAGTTAGTGAATCGCGCTGCCTTTGGCGGGGAGGTTACCTTTATTCATCGTGGGCGAAACCATGATTCGGTGGCAGCTATCGTTCCGGCTGATCTAGTGGAACAATACGAAGCCCTTCTGGACCGGGAGGATGGCCGGATCGCAATGGAGCGGCTGGCTGATCTTGAAGCGGGGAGAACGAAAGCGATTCCAGCAGCAGAGGTTAGGCGAAATCTCGGTCTTTAGTGACAGAGGCTTTGTTTCAAGTCCAATACGAACCAAGAGCGGAAAAAGAGCTTGCCAAATTAGACAAGCCAGTAGCCCGGCGCTTATTAGATGCGATAGATCGACTGGCAGAAAATCCAAGTCCAAACAACTCCAAAGTCCTTAAGGGTTTTACACGGGTATGGCGTTTGCGAGTCGGTGACTACCGGGTTATCTACGAGATCAGGGACTCAGAACTCATCATCTTGGTATTAGAAATTGGCCATCGAAGAGAAGTGTATAGAGGTATCTAGAGCTACTGTTCGCACAGCCATCTAATAGGGCGGACGAGGAAACCATGGAAATTTGTCCGGCTCGATTGGCATTTCACGAGTCCACTTTTCTCCGAATTCCGGGTGACAACTAATGAAAAAGTCTAGTCCAGGTTCCGAGAGTTGTACTCCGGTTGCAAGTTACCTGTTGTACCCAACGGGCTGGAGCTATGCAGGAATCTTGCATTTTCGTGAAGTTCGTCTCGCTTCTCAAGAATCTCGTTCAATCCCGCTGCTACTTCGGCCATACTGGCCGCAATAACCCACCTGAGAGTTACAGATGTGGGGATCTGTAATACTTGTGACACCAGCACATTTTGGGATGCAGCCCGCGACGTTGCGGCAGGTATGGGGGGTTTTCTCCACCTAAAACGGTTCTACTTGCATCAGTAAACCCGAGAATTGGTCAATAACTTATAGTATCCTACTAATCGTGATACAGAGGCCCGCCAGTTAGACAGCGTGCGGAAGCTAATGAGTCGCACTAGCCACAGGACGATATTTCGCGAAATATACGAAACCATCCATGATGAGAAGACGACTGTTGTAAGCAATATATGCGCCAATAGGCCTCAGCCATGAAACGCTTCTGGGCATGGGGATTTGTGATCGGCGACTATCTTCCCGACAACTCTTTCAAATTGGGCGAAGCCACAATCAGGAAGATTCCTCCAGAACAACTTCTAGAGATGAGAGGACTATCTCGGTCAGTCCAATATGTTCAAGGAATTCCACTCGGCCATTCAGTGGCACCCGGTCAGGTCTTTGTGTTGTCCGATTGGGCCATTGAGTGGACTATCGAGGCTGATAACTTCGAATCCGTGGAGCGCGTTGTCCAACTGGACCTTGCGCCTATGGCCCTTACTGCCCTGAATACTTTGAGTAATATTCCGTATCGAATAGAACTTATGCGAGTCGCAGAAATCGATGATAACGGTCGAGTTGTGGGCGGAATATGGCAGACATTCTTTAATCCCGACTCTAGCCTGCGTGTCTGCAATCCACCACCAAGGCAGATTTCGGGCGCAGCAATTGAGCACCTGAATTCTCGACTGGCGACCTTACGGGGTAATCCAAAGGCCGGGCGTGCTAGTGCCTACTATAACGACGCAATTGCTGCAACTCACTTTTGGTCTGGACATCAGGTACTCGCATATGCGCCTCTGATCGGATTTCACCTCTGCATAGAGTTGGTAATACAGGATATTGGCAGACATCAGGTGGTGGAAGACGCAGCGCGTGTTGAACAAGAAGAGGTCGTGGTCAAATCGCTAGCGAGCGCGTTGAAGCTAAAACTTGATATCCATCAGGCAATTCGTTGCATTCGCCAAGCTCACCTTGACCTAAATAAAATAGCTCATGCAGACTTTCGAACGAGACTTTTCAGCGCGACGAACCTGTTAGGGATCGACCCTGCCACAGCTGATCGGTTAGATAAGTTCTATTCCTTCCGCAATGACTATCTCGGTCATCCCAATAAAATGCTTGAGGAATTAAATATTGCTCCTTGGGTTGATGAGGCGAAAGAACTAGCAAGGGTAGTACTCAGTTCCTATCTCGACATGCTTGGTAAACATCCTCTACCACCTGACTTTACCCTTGCTGAAGGCCCTTTCTTCGAACCATTCCGAACCTGGTGTGGTCTACAATTTCAATCCATTAAGATCTTCCTTGATCCGCAATAATGAAGCGGAGGAAGTCTCTTTAACTCATGATGTCTAGGCGGATACGCTCCTCTTAAGCCTCAAACAAAACCTCAAGTGGCGGGTCCCCATCAACTGGTCCAAGTGATCAATTTTTGGGGAGCCAGCCAATAGGTTCAAATCCTATCCCCGCCACCAGGATACATGCAGGTCAGAGCCGGTCTTTAGGGGCCGGCTCTTCTGTTTCTCAAATAGCCTTCCCTGCTTTCATCCCTACAACGGTGTATGACTGTTTTTAGGAAGGGAACCAAACGCAAGCGGCGTAAAGGAGTCAGGGAGCTACGGGCCTACGTGGGACGTGATGGAGGCAAAGGGATGTTACCCCAGATTGGCGGGTACACACGATGCAGCAC
>JAJZIP010000257.1 GCA_021810525.1 Actinomycetes bacterium
TTGCCAGAAAAGTTCAGCCAAATTACTCCCTGACAGGGAAATAGAAATCCCGCTTATCTCAGAGATTGAAATACTGCCGTCGGCCTGCGTGGTTAGCTGAATCTGCTTAATACTCATTACTCCTCCTTTTTCGCTCCATCCGAGACTGCTTCTTTGCACTCTTGCGCTGCTGACTCATGTCCATCCCTCCCCAAAACCCGTCCGTTTCCCCTGTGGCCGTGGCGTATTCAAGGCACTGGGTTCGCACGCTGCAACCAGCGCAAATGCTTCTTGCTAGAGAAAACGGGTCATAGTTCTCGGTGATTTTGGAGGTAACCTTGGGATAGAAAATCCAAGGCGGCATACCAGCGCATCTGCGATGGCTCCACCACTCGTTGTCGTCGCTTATCGACACACTGCCATTTACTAAAGCTAAAGTGGGGTGATCAACTGGTTTAGTAACCTCTCCATCCCTCTGCGGTTCTAGACTCATCTATTCGTTCTCCCCTAATTTCTTCCTTATCTATATGTATGCACGAGCAGGTGCCGGACTAAGTGAAATAGCCCGACACCTGGGAATATGAGTTAGAAATCAATAAAGCTTTCGTCGATTCCGCTGTCTAAATGTTGCTTGTCCTGAAGTAGCCGCTTTACAACCGCCAACCCTTCAGCCCGAGTCAGTTCGTGTATGCTTCCGACAGAGTGTCCAATGATTTTGGAGATATAGCTTGCCCGCACTTCCTGAGCCATGCCAAGCTCGGCCATCATCTCTCGCATCAACGTGGTTTGCTTTTCTGCAACCATCGTTCCACCACCTGCTGGGTGACTCGCTACAGCACTAGCCTCAGATGACTTTGCATGTGGCTGGCTCACTCCTGCCGCCTCCCACTCTGCGTCATCGTCGTCACCACGAAATTCTGGAAAGGGCTCTTCATTTGCTGGAACGCCTGCAACTGGATCAGACCTGAGAATCTCGCCAGTTTCATGGTCAACTGCTACGTCACTAGAGACATCAGACTCGCCTGGATCGGTCATCTGGTTTTCAAATACGCTCAGCATCCCTGCCTGGCTAATGACTTCCTCCACCTGCTGGGCAATAACGGAATCTTCTAGATACTCCGCCTTGCTCCACAGATTGAGTGCTACGCCAAAACGCATTGCAGCATTGCGAATGGCATCAGAGATCAGCTCTTTTACGACTTCACCAGTTTCTGGTGATACTGAACCAACCCCTGGCCTGGTTACTCCACCGACCGTGAGATTGATCCACAAGATGTACTGGCTGCCGTCAGAAGACATGCCAACTTTTGGAAAGCCACTCTCGTCAACCGAGAAAGGTGCCCAGCTCCATTCTGGGTCAGCCAGCAGGAGCCGATTTGTTACATCAGCATGACCTACAAAATCAAGGTGAATGTGCTCACTCGAAATCGAGCTGCCACAGACTGAGCACTTGATTTTCTTGTGCTTAGGGCAAACTTTATCGGGTGATTTTACGCAACTCGAACAGCTAAGCCTTGGTAGTTTGCCAACTAGCTCCGGCGGGAATGGTGCCCTTAGTATGTTGCTCATCTCTGCGTCCATCTGGTGTCCTCCTGTTGTGATGTTGTACTTAATATGTATGCACCCAAAACAGATCTTTTAGAAAAAACCAGCTCTCAGCCTGATGATTAAAATCGCGACAGCACCCAGTTTGCCTAGCCCAACTAAATGGAAGTCTCCGGTGTTGAAATGATCGAGATTACGAAATTTGGCTACAAGTATCCATTTGCTCGTAAATCCTGGCGAGCTTGGTTTTACCCAAACCATCTTGACGGCGGCATTCCAACGCAAGGTGGGGGTAGATGGCGCTTATTTTCGCATGTATCCTCTTGCGAAGTAGCGTCCGAGCTTTATTAGCTCCGGGCCGATCTGCGATTCGGCATAGCGTCCGGTCGTAATTAGCACACCGATGCCGCAAATAATTCACCTGAATCCGCTCCAAGAATGCCTCATTGCTATTTAGCGAAGCAAGATTTACCCCTCTGTTGTTATATGCACAGATAGCTGCATTTAGGAGATCCTCACGATCAAGTATCGGAATGCGAATAGCCATTGTTTGAATCTCGTGGAATATTCCATCCCGATGTGCCGCTCTTGCTCCCTTTCTGGCAATGCTGTGCTTTTCTCTCTTGATGAGCGCTCTATCCAGCTCTTCATTACAATCAAGGGGTTCACTATCCAGAACTGTTTTAGTCGAAACCTCTTCCCCGTCAGGATGCTTTATGAGCTGAACATATCTGAGTAACTTGGGTTTTTCACCTGGCAGTAAGTAATTTCCTTTGTTCCCGACCCCATTCAGCTCTTTCCCTCGGGTTCCCTTGATAGTTGCGGTCATCTTGAAACACCTCCCAAACTTTCTTGTGCTGATAACTGCATCTCGTGTCTATGGTCGAACTTCGAAAGTTCAAGAACACGCTCTAGGGGCAACTCAAGATCAGCGCCACCTTGTCGGGGAAGGAGAACAGCTAGCTCGTCAATCTCATATTGATCGTCAGCGTCTAAGGCCACATAACCAATTAGCTGTCTCACTGTTGCTTGGAGAAGGTTGCCTGGATTTATCGTGGTCTTGATTTCAAATAAAGTGCCACCTACTAAGAAATCCCCGTCAGCTCCACCTACCCACTTCCCGCCTCTAAATACCGGATTGTCCATAAAAAGCGGGCTATGTCTAATACCTTGCAAATTTGCACTGTGCATCACTGCATCTGAAACCTGAATAATGTCATCGAGCACTTCGTTCGCCACCGGCATCAGTTTCATCAAATCCATCAAAACCGGATAGTTATCTGCGCTGATGCCAGCAAGTTCGCTGTTTCTCAGCCTCTTCATGTCTCCAATGAATCCAGCCCAATCATTTGAAGTCCTGAGATAACTGAGGCCATCTCTGTACTTCGTGAGTTCATCTGCATTGCCGCTGCGAAAAACGTTTTCAAGTACTCCGGCAAAATAAACAACCCAAGCATCGTCAGTCCTAGTCCAAGGGTCGTCTATGTACTTATCCCACAGAACCGCTAGTGCGTCATGAAATATTGCCAGCTCGTCGGGCATGGCTAAGCTCGCCGAAGTAGCGTAATAATCAATCTCACAGCTCTGCCGCAAGCGAAACTCCACAGCATTTCCAACTATTGACCATGGATAACCAGCTCCAACCCCAGCAGGCTTTATTGTCGTCAAGCCCTCTATCTGTGGTCTAAGCATCCCTACGATCGCCGGAACGTCAAAGTTGGTATCAACCCACTTAGACACCTGGCTCCCTGGATCTTTCAACTCGCTTGTTAGTGACATTTCAACTCCTTGTTTGTGTCTTATCTATATGTATGCACGAGGTTCAGATCACCGTTCCGGCCAGGCAAAACATTGGGTTAAAACCACGTTCACAAGAGACTTTTGTAGCTCGTGCATACATATAGATATGGAACAAAACACAAACACAGCACTCAAAGAACAAGAGCGGGGGGAAGTCTCGCTTCCACCACTGCGGTCATTACAGCCGAATGCTTTTCATGCAGTCGCCTATGCCAATAGGGATAAGGATGGGAATATGGGCTGGGCATGTTTTGCACTGGCACCAAACTCCAAACTCCCGCTAAGGGGGTCTCACTGGATAGACGAAGCCACTAAAGATAAAAACATCTTGGCCGAAATGTTTAGACCGGAGAATGTGAACGTTGGTATTCGCACCGGTGAGATCAGCAAACTAATGGTGGTCGATATTGACTGCCATGAGGGTGGGGCAAATGGACATGAGTCAATTAGAGCTCTGGCAAAACAGGGCTTCTTGCTTCCTATGGGCAACGCCAAGCACGGAGTTGGAATGGTCTCGACTCCTACAGGAGGACTTCATCTCTATTACGCCATACCTCCTGGTATAAAGATCAAGAATTCGACCGGTGAGATAGCACCTGGTATTGACATCAGGGGTGAAGGTGGTTATGTAGTCGCTCCACCCAGTAAGACCGAAAAAGGCGAGTACAAGTGGAAG
>JAJZIP010000258.1 GCA_021810525.1 Actinomycetes bacterium
GTTGTTGATCGGGTCTATTCCGACTTGGCTGTACTTGAACGTAACGGTGATGACTGGCATGTGATTTCACTTGCACCTGGGGTCACCGTGGCCCAAGCGCGTCGTGTCACTGGGTTTCCTATCGAAGTTGAGGGCAGATAATGGATACTGCCGAGACAGCTGCACTGTTTCGGAGTGATGAGACTCGTGGGATCGACGTCAGTTCCCAATACTGGATGGGGGTTTCATGAGGGAGATTCGCCTAGTCGATACGACGCTACGGGATGGTCACGCGAGTTTATGGGCCGAGGCGATGCGTACGGGCATGATGCTTGCGGTAGCCAAAGACATGGATAAGGCTGGATTTGTAGCCGCGGAGGTAATTGCCACAAGTCACTTCAAGAAATGTGTCAGAGAGCTTCGCGAGGATCCTTGGGAGAGAATCCGGGTTATGTCAAGGGCGATGCCCGATACACCTCTGGCTGCAATGGGCGATTCTCTTGCAACATTTGGAAATGCACCTCCGTCAATAATCAAGTTGTATATGGAAAGACTTGCCGCAAATGGAATACGCCGGTCACAGGTCATGAACGCGTCAAATGACATGACCGGTCGAATAGTCCATTCGGTCAAATGTGCGCTTGAAGCTGGACTTCAGGTTGTGGTTGCTCTGGTCTATTCACAGTCGCCAAAGCACTCGGACGAGTATTACGTAGCAAAGGCCAAAGAGGCGGCCTCAATTGGTGCCGACATTGTTTACCTGAAAGATCCCGGGGGTTTGATGACCCCTGATCGGGCAAAGACCATAGTACCTTCGATCCTTCAAGCACTAGAGGGTGTACCCCTTGAGTTCCATACCCACTGCACTACAGGTCTTGGACCAATGTCTGTTTTGGCTGCAGTGGAATCCGGTATCGATACCGTTCATACCGCGTTGCCGCCCTTGGCCAACGGAGCTTCTCAGCCGTCGGTATTCAATGTTGTGAGAAATTTGCGTGCCCTGGGATATGCTACGGCCCTGGATGAAGAGCCGTTGGAGCGGGCGTCGAATCGTCTTGCGGCTATCGCACAGCAAGCAAGACTACCCATCGGGCATCCGCTGGAATATGACTGTGCACAGTACCTGCATCAGGTTCCTGGCGGGGTGATTTCCAACTTGCGCCACCAACTCACGCAGATGGGCATGATCAATAGATTGGGGGAGGTACTTGAGGAGAGCATCCGCGTGCGAGCGGAGCTGGGCTATCCAATAATGGTTACCCCGTACTCTCAATTTGTCGTTAGTCAAGCTGCAATCAATGTTTTGTCAACGGAACGTTACAGCGTCGTGACCGACGAGATAATTAAACCTGAATCCACCGAAGGTCCCCGTCAAAGCCGACCCTGGGATTCCAATTCGTAACGGCCAATCGATTTGAACGGTGGAATCGTCGCTTGAATCAATTCTGGCTCAAGCAAGGGCGTGAGAGATCAGGGTTCCTGTTTCGTTTGTGTGTTATTGGCACATCGGGGTATGTGAAGCGCTCTCTCGGGGTGGTGCCAGAACCCCAGATTGTAATGCCCTATCCGGTGGCTGGCTGAATTGCACGCAGGTTTGAAAGTAGAGAGAGAAACTGCTGTGCCCATGGCCAGTGCTTTGGTCCCCGGAGAACCGCCCTTCCCGAGACGTTTACAAGCCGTGCTGCAACTGAGATGAACCGGGTTCTCATCGTCTTTGATGCCAGAAAGGTTCCCGCAGCGGTGATCTTGCCGAGAATCGCGCTCCACCTAAGCAGATTGTGGGCAAGTGCCGCACACGCCAGCCAGATTCCATTGGCAGAGAAGTTCCCAGATGGAAGATGTTCCAAGGCTGAATCTTTGATGTCTCTGATACAGAGCTCAATTACCGCACGGTTTCTCTGGAACTGGTCAGCTTCTACTGTTGTTCCACCAAGATCGGTGAGAAACCCGAAGTATCGCCAGTTCGGCCACAACTCGGCCTGTTTGCCGATCAGCCTTGTACGCCTTATCACAAGTCTGCGGTTCTGATAATTGGTCTCTGCCACCTGGGCCTCGCCGTCTGGTGTATAAGGGATTTCGCTCCAGGCGTCTTCATCGATTGCTTCGATTATCTCTTTGATCCCTTTGGTCCCAGCACGTATAGCCATGGAGTACCTGACATCGAGTCTTTCGAGTAGCGCTATGGTCTCATTGGACCAGTAACCGCTGTCAAGCCGTACTACGATCTCGCCTTTGGCGCCAGCACGTCTTAGCCTTGCGATGGTGTCTTTGATAAATCGTCTGACCCCTCGGGCGGTATGGGCTGATCCCTTGCGAAGTCTTTGGTTTACTATCTCCCCGGTATCAGCTCTGACCGCAAGCAGAGGATGATAACATCTGCACTTTGTATATCCGAAGTTGGCCCCTTGCTTTTTTGTGCCGTGTACCTCACATATTGTGGAGTCGATATCTATAACCAGCTGGGCGCGACCGGGTCCTGCTCCCATGGCCCAGGCACGGCTAAGGGCGATATCTACTACTGAATCCAGCTGCCGGACGTGTCCGAATGTAAAGGAACGGAGGAACGTGCCCATTGTTGATGGAGCGACCACCACATGACCAAGTACCGACCCAGTCGATCCAGCCCTCAGCATGTCAACGTGATCAATGTGATTGGCTCCCGCTGTCATGGCGTGAATGAGTGTGAGGAGCTTTCTCCCTGGGTTTGCACCTCCAACCCGACCAGAGAGTGACACTTTCTCTTCAATCAACTCTTGGAGTCCAAGATTCTGAGACAGCGTGGCGATTGCAAGAAGGCCGGCATTTGCGACAAGATTTTGATCATCGAACACAACATTGATGCTCTTGAGGTTGGGAGATGATAAAATCACTTTTAGTGCCCCTTTGTTGGTGGGTTTGGAATGTCTAACTAACGACCATTCTACCAGCTCAGAGGGCACTATTTCTTTGTTGGAGGGCCTTTGGGAACATTAGTTTCGGTGTTTCGAGGTTAAATATACTCTTGGCGAATTCGGCACCGAAGCTAGTAGCGGTGTCACCAGCGAGGCCCGTGACCGGATTTTGGATAGGCCCCGGGCAAAGATTTTAGCCAAGCAAGAGCCGGATCAACCGACCCTTGAAGAGATCCGAAATTCTCTCGGTGGACCTAGAATTTCCGACGACGAATTACTGCTCAGATACGCGGTGGGCGGGGCGGCAGATGTCAATGCCATGCGAGAAGCGGGATCCTTCGACGATTATTCGACGCGAACGCGTCCCATAGTGGAGTTCGTCGAGGCTTTGACGACCCGGAAGAATTTGGGCTCCATTTCGATTCAAGATCCAAGTTTGTCGCTTGTGATGGGGCGCGCGGCAGGGTTGTCTGAGCGTCCGGAAGAACTTAGTTCATGAAATAGAGCAGCGGAATTTAAGGTACGAGCCTCCGCATCAAGGTCGGGGAGAGGTAAAGGGGAATCTAATGTCTTAGCCACTGGAGTTCGGTACGGCTCATGGAGATCCAGTAGTTCACAACGGAGTAGCCCTGTGCAAGATTCACGATGGCGCCTTCGATCGCAGCATCAGGGCTTCGCCCAGATCTTCTCGTGGAGGTCAGGCAGGACATCCTCTAAGAGGTGGACGGTCCAAATGCTTCACAATGGCATTCAGGAGATTCACGGCGCGAAGAACACCGTGCCCCGCTCAGAGACCATCTCGATCTGATCGCGAACGCCTGGAGGAACGGTGCGCGCGAGTTCAGGTCGGTGTCTTGAAAAGAGTCCTTGGGCCTGACATCCTTGAACGCTAGCTGGAGTTCGGAGAAGTCGCATTGAGAGGCGGCACCGACCTTTGGTTCTAGCCCGAACTTACGATTGATTTTTACTGGGTTTCTATCTCCCAACTGCCCAAATAGTTGTCAATTACCTGTAAATGTAGGCACGAGTGGCTTGACATATCAGGATGCAGGTAAGAGCAGGCGCATGAAGCGTTGGAGTGGGGCCATGCATGTGGCGACTACACGTCGTCAGCATAAG
>JAJZIP010000259.1 GCA_021810525.1 Actinomycetes bacterium
ACTTAAGTCATGTCGAGCTACAAAGGAAGGCTGGGCAGCGGGAAGGAACTAGAGTGCTGGAGCATCGTTCGCCAAACACCATTATCTTCTCAGTGTGATGTTCTGAATCAACAGTAGCTTCTGATACAAATGAAAAATGCCAAGCGCGGTTTTCTCTTGAGTGTAAGTTTGAGCCAATTTCCGAGACCCGATACACATACTTGTTCTGAGCGCTCCATCACCGAGAGCAAGAACGAGTGCTCTTGATAACTCCTCGGGATCTTCTGGATCAACTAGCAAAAAGGACCTTTCGTCCTTTCCGAGAAGGTCTTGTATTGGTGGTATACGAGATGCCACTATAGGAAGGCCGAAAGCCATTGCTTCCAAAAGCACCAATCCCTGCATCTCTCTGGTCGTCGGAAAAGCGAACACCGAAGCAGACCTGTAGAAGTGATATAATTGTTCTCTGGATACTTCGCCCGTCACATGAACCCGGCTCTCCACTGCATATTTTGAGCTTGCGTCTCGTAATGTCGCCAAATAGGCGGGTTCAAGGATAGGACCTACAAGTACCAACTCTGCTTCCGGAAAGACCGAAGACAACTTGGCAAATGCCTTCACAAGCACAAGCTGATTCTTACGAGCTGAGATTGCGCCTACATTCAGAATAGTTTTCGGACCGCGTCTTGGTGCCATCGTCGATAAGAAACAATCTATTTCGCCAATTCCAACCCCCGAGACCACCTGGGTGATTCTTTCAGGCTCAATTGAAAATCGAGACACTAGAGCTTTGCTGACTGATGGGGTGACAGCAATTACATGGGTAGCCATCTTAAGCGCCAACATCTCGGGAAAATTCAAGGTGCGCTGTAGCAAAGAGTCCCCCATAACCAAGTTATGCGCGTGTGACGTGTAGACAATTGGTATTCTGGACCGGTGAATCATCCGAATGAAGACGGCGCCAAGCATTGGAAGCGGGGTGTGACCGTGAATGACATCGATGCGGCGTTCCGACAGCATTTTGTTAAGCTCGACAACACACGAAACAGCGAAAGTCAGAGCTTGAAAATTGTACATGATGAACGAGAAAAGGTTGGTGAAGTTGTTGGAGTGCAACTTTTCGTCAGCTCCTACACTAAAGATTTCCTTAACATTCGAGACGTGGGTTGCAGATGTCCTATCTAGTACAGTTACTTCGCACCCGAGCTGTTCGAGACCTGCGCACAGGCTATAGATCACTCTCTCAATTCCACCATAGTTCTGCTTGTTTGCGGCGGACCTACCCCCAGTACCAAGCTGGACTACATTCATACGCCTCAGGAAGTCCTGTTCTCTTGTACTTGGTTAACTCTAAGGTTGAACTTCGAAGAGATTAGCGTGACTGCTCGATCGTCATGCCTCGACAAAGGGACCCACCATATCGACGGTAGACGGTCTTGTTTACTTGGCTCACAATACTCTGCTGCAACAAAGCTGATGCCGTCAAACAGGGATGCGAAGCGTCCGAGCACGCGTAACGTATTACAATCGATAGAAATGCGAGTGAAAGCTGCCTTGGGCACCTCCAGCCATGCCCAAGGTGTCGACATCGAAAGAACGGCCGAAGCTGCAAGAATCCATTCGAGCGTAACCCCTTTTGCGTCATATCTATGACAGGGTCGCACTCTGCCTGGCCTTGGTACGACGTGAAGGTAGGGCTCTGGTTTAGGGTAGGAAGCAGACAATCCACGTTCGCGAGAGACACGCTGTGGCCGCCAATTTCAAAGGTCACGATTGTTGATTGTTAACAAACCTCTCAAGAACCCGACCGTCTGCATGAGTCCACAGAGTACAAAGTACGGAATCATCCTTGCTTGTCGAGTAGCGAGGGAATGAAGGATCCAATAGAAGGATGCGATGAAGGGCCAAGCTTCAACGCGAAAAACACCAAACCTGAAAAGGATGAGTGCAGCCATCTTCCCATCGTGCATCCGATGCCTAGAGACCGCCCTTGCAGTGGACTCCCAGTAGTGGTATGCAGTGGCGTTCGAAGTGCAACGTCTTAGGCCAGCCCTCTTGAGTTTTATCTCCAGGCTAATGTCGTCTAGTTGAGCGTGCATTCTGTCGGGTGAATCGAGACCGAAATTGATCGCAGTTTCGCGCCGCATCAAGCAAGCCAAGATGCCAAGGTAATCACCCTTCCGTTTCTCTTCCCCCATATCGTGCTGACGCTGCTGGCATAGTTCCCAGTACCCAGTCTGCTTTCCGAACGAATTCAGGCGAGCATGTATAACGGTGCAATTTCCTCGTTCTAATTCCACGAGCATCCTACTTAGTGAACCTGATCCTAGTACAACGTCTGGATTTACAAATGACAAGAACGTCTGTGTAGCTGCTTCAGCACCAAGCTGTCTAGCGTGAGAAAGCCCTTTGCCTTTGTCTGACAAGACCACCACCGGGTACTTCCGCGCTATCTCTATGGTTTCATCATTCGACTTTCCGTCAACTATGATTACTTCCCCAGGGCTGTTAGAAAAAATCGCACTTAGACATTCGTTGATGGTACCCGCGGCATCCTTTGTAGTTACCACCACTGATATAGGAAGACCACTCAATGTAATGTCAGCGGTTCGAATCACCCGAGCGGCGATTCTCTGATTCAGAAGCTGAGGAAGAAACATTCATGGCTATAACAAAACTAGACCGCTTCTGTCAGTCAGATTTCAAGTCGGCATAGACAGATAATCTTGTCCCGAGTCGTAAACTAGAGAACCTCGCGCAGTAACAGCCTGTTCACCCTCAAGAAAAGTGACCGTCTTGTTGGTGCCGTACAGATAGGCGTATGTGGCATCAACGGTACCTGAACCTAGAAATATTTGCCCGGGGTGAAGGAACGCACTACCATTGATTATTAAGTTGGAACCGGGTCCTAGGGTAAGATAAGCGGCATTAGGGAGGGGCAGGTAGTACAAGAGAAATCCCAACAACTGATTGTTTACTACTATCTGCTGGATCTGTGTTGAGTAATGCGCGCCGACGAAATTCGCAATCTGAAGGTCACTTGGATGATTCACTGTTGTCGTAATAGACTTCGATTGCACGATGAAAGTGGGAAACGAAACCAGGACAATCACCACTAACAGGACGGAGAGCTTTCTCTGGTCGATGTGCTTTCCCACGAAGAACGCCATGATTGGAGCAGCAAACAATGGCGTGAAGTACAACGCGCGATCCCACTGTGAAACACCAATGGAAAGAGCAGACGCAACCCCAATCAATATTGAGGCTAGGAGTCCCCCTATTGCAAGAACCACGGGCCAAGGCAAGTCTTTGCGAGATTTCATACTAGCAATCGATAACAGGAACGCTCCGCCATCAAGTACCACGATCCAACCATATTGAACAACCTGCGCCCACAAAGGAACTTGGAATGCGTTGCCCGCTGCTTGAATCAAGTTACCAGTAGGAAAACCACCTGTCAACGCAAAGGAGGAAAGCCTGAGGAGACCACCAAAAGTGGTAAATGCCCAAAATACATTCCAAGCGAATAGACCTGTGCCAAGCATCGCAAGCGTGGAAATTCCAACTCGACTGTTGAATCCAAATAATTTGGCTGAAGTGAGGATGGCCACAATCGCTAATGCCAATACCGCAGTGGGCAGATAAGCAGTTGTCAACCCCAATGATGCCACGAACACTAAGGAGAGTCTAGTATGCAACACAACGATCAAGACGAAAACCGTTAAGAGGACGAAACCCATCTGAATGGGCGCATACACTTGGAAACGAAACCAAAGAAGATTCCCAAAAAGTGCCAACAAAAACGCAAGACCTGTCGCCTGTCTAGTTTGAAGCAGACTTCGCAGAAGAACATACAATTCCAAGACAAACACGCCACTAAGTAGGTAAGAAAACAACAGGCTCAGGCTGATCCCTCCTACAGACATGACTCTCGTTGCTTCTGCACTCAAGACAAAGAGAAGGGGATAATCAAGATACAAGTTGGAATTTTGTCTCGTGGCACCG
>JAJZIP010000260.1 GCA_021810525.1 Actinomycetes bacterium
CCCGACGACCGGGCCGATTGCCCGCCCGGCCTGTCTGCCCATAGACGTCCTGGCCGCGGCTACTCGCCTCTCCTCTGGTTTGACTATGGAGGCGACGTAGCTCTTTCGGGTCGGGATATCCATCTCCACCAAGAGCGCCCTGGCGAGCAGAAGAAGGCTGGCCAGGGCGGCGCTGGGTACAAATGGAACCGCCATGAGCAAGATGCTCGAGGGGATATGGGTGAACACCGCGGTGTTTAGGAGTCCGATCCTTCGTGAGATCCTCTCCGCCAGCGGATAGGAAAGCGCCGCGAGAACGTCCATGCCGAAAAAGAGTAGGGAGAGCGCAACGATGCTCATGTTGAAGTGGTACCTGAGCCAATAGATGACAAGGGTGGCAGCAACAATGCCGCTTCCAGCCGAGTCGACTACAAACAGGGCTGCGAGCCGATTGATGGCCGTCTTCGAACCGCCAGAGAAAGAAGCTTCTCCGGTCCCATCCCCAGCCTCCTCACGAATAAGATCAGCCCCCCTTTTCCTGGGACCGAGATCTATTACCGAGCACGAGACCGCTGCAACTGCTACACCAAGCAGCGAGTAGAGCCAAATCAGCAGGCGCAGCCCCTCTGCTTCGCTCATCCCCAGAAGCGTCGGGAAAGAGGCGAAAAGAGCGCCTATAGCACCCATAATCGTCACGATCATCCCGTTTCTGGCAAACACCTTTGTGCGTTGCCCCGGAGGTGTTTGCGCGAGCACCCCCTCAGCGAGTGCGCCAATGAACATCCCCCCGCTCGGTGGGAGAAATCCCAGCAGCGCGCCGGCATATAGAAGGAGCGTCGAATGTGCCAGGGCGATGATCACCCCCGTAAGCGCCATCAGCAAGCCGGACAGGATCAGGGCAATCCGGGCACCATGACGATACGCTGCGATGGTGAGGAAATGGGTGATGGCGATACCTACCGCCACCGAGACACCCGTCACGATTCCCAGCCCGAGAGCGCTCAGCCCGAGATTTCGAACCACGATCACAAAGATAATCGAAAAATAGCCCATAGCGAAGCTGCGTATGCCATCTGTTGCAAAGAGAGAGGTCTGGCGTCTCCATTTGGGAACTGACTCTACAGAACTCAACATCGACCACCTTCAAAACCTCTTGGATAACGGCCGGCGTCTTCCGCCTCGGACTTTCATCGTAGCGAAAGCTAGAGCCCAAGCTGTAACAGCTGCTCTGCAGAGCCATAGCAGCCTGGGAGGCTGGATCAATTTTGAAGCGTCAGTGACGAATTATCGATGACCTGACACTTCGAAGCGAGCGCTCCAGAACAACCTCGAGAGCACGAAGCGCCAGCGCCTCTGTCTCAGCCACAACCGGAGAGTTTTCTATCCGCAGCACCTCTGCCAGCTGGCCGTCCAATGAACGCGCTATCACATCCAGCGCCTCCGTCGAGGCTCTCCTTCCATTGGCATGCTCCTCGCACAAGGCACCGCCGGCGGTGGCGTCAAAACCTACTCTTGAACCGGTCATACCACAGACGGCACACTCTGACATCTGCGGCCGGTACCCTTGGAGAGCGAGCAGTTTCCAGATGAACGAGCCGAGAAGCATCTGCGGATCGTCTGCCTCCAGCACCCGCAAAACCCGAACCACCAGTTTGTAGAGCTCCGGCTCCGGGTACCCATCCTGTGCGATCTGCTCTGTGGCTTCGAGAATTATGTTCGCCTTATAGAGCCGGTCCAGGTCCTCACGGGTTTCCCGGAAAAGTTCGATCGTCTCGGCCTGGGAGACTACGTCGAGTTCACGGCCCTTCCAACAAAGAAGCGAGACGAGGGACAAAGGCTCGAGCCTCGAGCCGAAACGGCTCTTGGTCTTCCTGACCCCTTTCACCACAGCTCTTATTTTCCCCGATTTCTCGCCCAGCATCGAGACGATCCGGTCCGACTCTCCGAGCCGCCAGGTTCTAAGCACCAAGGCCGAATCCCTATATAGGGTCACCGCTTTCTGATCCTTGCACCAAGCTGAAACAACACCACGTAAACCGCCAACAAGACAAGGAGTACCCAGGAGGCGCTAAAACCGGCTAGCGCTGTAATCACAAGAGAGATGAAGAGCAAGGCCCAAAGACCAACGGCTATCCGGGAGGCGGTCATAAACCTTCGATACCTCCGTAGCGGCGGTCGCGGCTCTGATATTCCCTGATCGCCCTGTAAAGGTGATACCTTCGGAAGTCAGGCCACAAGACGTCTGAGAACACGAGTTCGGAATAGGCAAGCTCCCAGAGTAGAAAGTTGGAGATCCTGTACTCGCCAGATGTCCGTATAACCAGGTCGGGATCGGGCATATCCGGATAGTACATGTATGACCTGATCGTCTTCTCCGAGACCTTCGAAGCTGGCACTCCGTCAGCGATCATTGCAGAAACGGCATCAACGATCTCAGCTCTACCTCCATAATTGAATGCGACGGTTAGAGTCATGGTCCGGTTGTGACGGGTGAGCTCGCGTGTCTCGTCGATCCGCTTGAGGAGCCGCCTCGGGACCCGCCAGTCACGCCTGCCGCTGAATCGAATACGAACCCCTTTTTCGTTCAGCTCGTCCCGGCGCCTCATAAGAAGACCTTCGTTAAAGCGCATTAGAAATCGAACCTCGTCGGGGGGCCTCTTCCAGTTCTCGGTTGAAAAGGCATAGACGGTCAGCCACTTCACGCCGATCTCAAGGGCTCCGTTGATCGTATCCATGAGGGCCTCTTCACCGGCTGAATGCCCGGCCGTCCGCGGCAGACCCCTCTTCTTCGCCCACCGGCCATTCCCGTCCATCACGCACCCCACGTGGACAGGAATGTGCGAAGGATCGACCCCTTCCAGCTCGAGATTGGCGTCAAAATCGACCATGTCCCCCACTCGCCTATTCACCCTCTGATCGCACCAAACTAGCTTCCAAATGGAGTCGGTACTCCTCACCGACCGCCTCCATATGAAGCTGATACGACAAAGCCCCATTCTCCAAGAAGAAGTAGCGGCCCGTTCTGACCACCTCTTTCGCCGACGGCGATGTGGCAACCGCATTCGAATTCAGATCGAAGCGGAAATCATCCCCGTCGCGCATCACCTCGCCCACTAAAACCTCGACGATCCCCGTCGGCTGGACAATTAGCAGTTCGAGGTTCGAATGCTGCTGATCTACCCTCATATATCCCAGCTCCTGATGCATCGGAGAACCCTGCAAAGAGGTAGTGTGCTGCGAGTAGACCATGAAGCCCTTCGGCGATCTGGTGAACTCCATGGTCTCGAGATAGTCGAACTCCCCGATTTCCGGATACGACCCGCTGCCCTGACCGCGC
Source organism: Actinomycetes bacterium (assembly GCA_021810525.1). Lineage (GTDB taxonomy): Bacteria > Actinomycetota > Acidimicrobiia > Acidimicrobiales > Acidimicrobiaceae > SCQM01. Next base: position 3,317 of record JAJZIP010000260.1, read on the forward strand.
CAGATACCTTCAAGCCTTTCCAATAGCAATTCCGGGGAACATCTCTCAAAAGCCACGGTTCCTTCCAATCCCTACCGAACCCGCCATCGATCCACGTCAATGACTCTAGCAACTTAATCATTAAAAAATAAGAATCGAGTCCGCACCGGGCCCGGCGAAATATCGGTGTATAGACCAACGCGAAACCGTTCCAAACTGAGATGGTATTCGCTGACATGGTATTCACTGTCCGAACCCACCACAAAACCTGTCGACATAAAAGGGAAATAACTCGAGCTGGCCGCCCCTTGGAGCCGCCTTCAGTCATCTCGGCTAGTAGCCGAGACGCTCGATAGAATGAGCCTTGGACTGCCAGCTGGGATTGACCTTGACGAACAGCTCGAGATATGTTCCCTTCGGCAACTGCTCCCTAACCCGGCTTCCCACCTCTTTGAGAACAAGCCCGCCCTTTCCGATCACGATCGCCTTCTGGCTCGACCGCTCCACGTGGATCTCGCAGCGAATTCTTGGCCACTCCCACTCTGTCACCCGGCAGGCAATCGAATGGGGCAGCTCCTCTCTAGTCAGCGCTAGAAGCTGCTCTCGGACGAGCTCAGCAACCCAGTTTGCGTCCGAGATATCGGTAAGCGCCTCCGGCGGGTAGTACATCGGACCTTC
>JAJZIP010000261.1 GCA_021810525.1 Actinomycetes bacterium
CTTGCAAAAGCACTCAACTCGATGCTTAGCCAGCTCGTCACCGCTCTGGAGCGGCGCAGCCAGTCCGAGGCCAAACTTCGTCGCTTCGTCGCCGATGCCTCCCATGAACTGCGGACCCCGCTCACCTCGATAAGGGGATATGCAGAACTGGTCAGACAAAGGTCCGGGAAATTAGACGAGTCGGAGACGAAACGAGCCATGGAGCGCATCGAATCTGAATCGATCCGAATGGGAAGCCTGGTCGAAGACCTTCTCCTGCTTGCAAGACTGGACCAGAACAGGCCCGTCGAGAAACTACCTGTTAATCTCACAGAGATTGCAGACGATTTGATCGAAGATCTCAAGACGATCGAACCCTGTAGAGAGATCGAGGCCAGTGTCGAGGAAGATCTCTGGGTCATCGGAGACAAGAACCGCATTATTCAGGTCATATCGAACTTGTTATCCAACCTCAGGTTTCACACTCCCGAATGCAGCCCCGCCAAGATCACGCTCGGGCACATAGAACCAGGCCAATTGAGACAATTCGAAGGCTTGGAGGTGGTCAGGGCAGGTGATGAAGAGGTCGAAATTCCCGCCAATGGCAACTATGAAGTCGTACGGTTTGCCCTGACCGATGCCGGCCCAGGAATCGAGAGTTCCGCACTCAAGAGCGTCTTTGAGAGATTCTATCGGACTGAGTCATCTCGATCCCGTGTCTCTGGAGGAACAGGTCTCGGCCTCTCACTTGTTGCGTCGATAATACGGGCTCACGGAGGGAGTGCTTGGGTTGCGAGCGAGGGACCCTCCAAGGGGGCAACCTTCGGATTCGACCTGTTGATCGACCTCTCCGAGGCTGATGGCTCAGCTGAATCGGAGCTGAGCCAAATTGCACTGGGTGAGAAGAAATCCGACGCAACCGAGGCAGTCCCGCAAGTCAAATAGTTCAGAAAAGGCAATTTTTTGCTTTAACCAGTGGCTAGCCGTCGAAATCTTTGCAAGACTCTTTGCAATGGAGCGAAATGAACTGATTAGCCATTTCAAACAAGAATGTGAGAAGTTTGCCGCTTTGTGTGCGGCCGTTCTCGATCACGCAGTTCCGAGCTGTCCGGGATGGACCGTCCAGGACTTGATTGAACACTTGGGAACGGTCCACCGGAGAGCCGCGTTTCGCGTCGGATCAGACGCAGATCCAACCGGTTTCGAGATCAATCTCCCAACAGAGTCCTCCGAGATTTTCAATTGGTTCAACGAGGGTTGGCAGAACCTGTACCAGATCTTCACGACCCATCCAGACGACTACCCGGCATGGAACTGGACCGGCAAAAACCAGACAGTCGGCTGGATGATAAGACGCCAGAGTCATGAAGCTGCCATTCATCGTTTCGACGCCGAACTCGCCCACATGGGAATACCGAGCGTGAATGCCATCAAGTCCCTACCCACGGAATCAATTCCCTTTGGATATACACCTGAATTTGCCAAAGATGGAATCGACGAGAGGCTTGAGATCACCATCGGCGGTCGAAAAAACCTCTCCGGCTCTTTGCCTGGATCCTTGCACCTTCACGCTACAGACATAGATGCCGAATGGACTGTCACTTTGATCGATGGTGTCATGACGATCTTCCGAGGTCATCAGAAAGCCGACGCTGCGATCAAAGCAAGCGCCTCGGAGCTGTACCTTTGGAGTTGGGGACGCCTTCCCGCCGAAATACTCCCCTGCGTCGGCAATCTCGAGGTCATCGAGGCATGGAAGAAGCTCCCCGCCTAACGCGAAGAGCTTTCCCCTCTGCTAGGAGAATCATCGCCTGAGCTAGCCGATGGACCCGTCCATCTGTAGCTCGATAAGCCTGCTCCACTCGACTGCATATTCCATCGGGAGAGTCTTCGTAACTGGTTCGATGAAGCCGTTTACGATGAGACTCATAGCCTGCGACTCAGACAGGCCGCGGGACATCAAATAGAAGAGCTGATCATTGCCTATCTTTGACACTGTGGCCTCGTGTCCGATCTGGGCATCACGCTCGTTTATTTCCATGTAGGGCTTAGTCTCCGAGATCGAATGGTCATCCAAGAGTAACGCGTCACATCGAACGAAGCTCTTTGAGTTCTTGGCCCCTTCATCTACGTGGACAAGCCCTCGGTAGGTTGACGTACCGCCGTCTTTCGAAATCGACTTCGAAATTATAGTGGAACTTGTCTCAGGTGCAGCATGGATCATCTTTGCGCCGGCATCTTGATGTTGGCCGCTTCCAGCGTACGCGACCGACAGCACCTCACCCGTAGCCTTGGGACCTACAAGATAGACGGCTGGATACTTCATGGTCAAGCGTGAGCCTATGTTCCCATCTATCCACTCAACCCGAGCCTCAGCTTCGGCACGAGCTCTCTTGGTGACCAGGTTGTAGACGTTATTGGACCAGTTCTGAATCGTCGTATAGGTTATCCGGGCACCTGGCTTTGCGATCAGCTCGACAACAGCGGAGTGGAGTGAGTCAGTCGAATATACCGGAGCTGAGCAGCCCTCGATGTAATGAACCTGAGACCCTTCGTCGGCAATGATCAGAGTCCTCTCAAACTGTCCCATATTCTCTGCATTGATTCGGAAGTAGGCCTGAAGCGGCATCTCGACCTTAACGCCCGGTGGCACATAGATAAAGGAGCCTCCGGACCAGACAGCGCTGTTGAGTGCCGCAAACTTGTTGTCATTCGGAGGTATGATCGTACCAAAATAAGCGCGCACGACATCTGGATACTCACGCAGCGCAGTATCCATGTCTGTGAAGATCACGCCCTGTGCCGCAAGGTCCTCCCTGTTCTTGTGGTACACAACTTCAGACTCGTACTGAGCGGTCACGCCGGAAAGGTACTTACGCTCTGCCTCCGGGATACCTAACTTTTCGTACGTGCGCTTTACCGAATCCGGTAGTTGATCCCAAGAACTGACCTGCTTTTCAGTCGGCTTGATGTAGTAGTAGATGTTGTCAAAATCGATATCGGGCATGTTGACTGCGAACCACGGAAGCATCGGCTTCTTCTCGAAGTAGCGAAGAGCACGGAGCCTGAACTCCCTCATCCAATCCGGCTCGCCCTTCATCCAGGACATCTCTTTAACTATCTCTTGATTGAGGCCCTTCTTAGGCTTGAAGACGTAGTCCTCTGCATCCGCCCAGCCAAGTTGATATTTACCGAGATCTAGATCAGCTGTTGACATTTCGATCCGCCTTCACAACTTGCTACAACACCTTCGTGGATTATTCAAACATACACATTCTAGGCCATGCACGCAATTATCCCTATCTGCATAGTAATAACTCTTCCACTTTTTTTCGCCGTCAAGCACCGACAAGGTATCCCCAAGGTGGCTCAAGGATCCACTAGCCTTGGCATCTATGAGTTCCCTAGATGAGATGTTCCAAAATGCCGGCACTCCCCCACGTGCCGAGGAGACACCCACAGTCCTGACACACTTCGAAGATGATCGAGTTGATGAATACTACTGGCTGAGGGATAAGGACTCCCCGAAAGTAATCGAGCTTCTCTCTCAAGAGAACTCCTATGCCAAAAGCGTGACCAGCGGACTCAAAGTGCTGGAAGAAGAACTCTTCACCGAAATGAAAAACAGAATCAAAGAGTCCGACCTGTCAGTACCGGTGCGAAAGAAGAACTACTACTACTTATCAAAAACCGAAGAGGGAAAGCAGTATCCAATACATGTCAGAAAGAGGGTCGGTTCCGAAACTGAGGAGATCCTTCTTGACGAGAACCTGGAAGCTTCTGGTCACTCCTTCTTTGCCCTTGGTGGACTCTCTGTGTCGCCGGACGAAAGGCTGGCTGCCTATCTGCGTGACATCGACGGCTCCGAACTCTACACCCTTAGGGTCAGAGATACCGCCAGCGGGGATGTCAAAGCGGAGATGGAGGAGTGCTACTACGGTCTTGCCTGGTCACTCGACTCCCGGATCGTCTTCTTCACGAAAA
>JAJZIP010000035.1 GCA_021810525.1 Actinomycetes bacterium
GGGCTAGTGGGCCGCGAGCGCGATCGTGGCGTCGATGCAAGCAACGAACACGAGTCGTAAGAACGACCGCTACCAGGGATTTCCAGAAGCTCGCCTTCGCACTCCCATAGTCTTAGAGGAGTCTAGGATTGAGAAAATCGCACTTGGCAAGCTGGTGGAGACTGGCTTTTGTGGTTATGTGCAATGTGCTTATCTGTCTCTTATTCGAGACGAAATAAATTCAAATTTTTCAGAGGCTAATAATACCTAATAATTCTTGGAGTCTTGGTTTGCGAATTGGCAGCGAAAACGTTGGCAGAAATGGTTTCATTGTCCTGGCAGTAGCGGCTGTCGGTTCAATTGGGCTTGCTTTCCACGGATACGGGCACGGGATCTCTTCGGGTGGAGCGTCGTTGCCGGTAGCCTCGACGGCGGCGCCGACCTCGGCTGCGCCAAGCCCTAGTTCTACGGCGTCCACTTCAGCCGCGTCCAGTGGAACCGCTTCAAAGGGTTCCACCACCTCCACCACCGCCGTGAAGCTCGGTCCGCTGCTTTCGTCGACCCAGTACGCGAGTGTTTCTTACCGAATCTATCCCGGGCCTGAGAGTGCACAGGCAAAGGCTGCGACTGCGGGATTCGGTATTTCAGTGAAGCTGTCAGGCAATAGCGAGATCGTCTCTGTCTCGGTTCCCGGGTCGAGTTCGACACCTCAGACTTCGACATTCCAAAAAGGGGATTCGATCTACTTCATAGAGACAAGTCTTGGCGATGACTCTGGGAACAGCGACTATAGCGGCGGGGACGACGGAATCATTGTGACAAATTCCCAGGGAAGGATTGTCGAATAGGATGAGCAGACTGGACTCGGAGAATTTCTCGGAAAGCACGATTGTGGAGCTGTGATGAATACAATTCGGGAGGACAAGGCGCTGGTCGGGGGGTCACGACGCAGTGGAACAAAGCAGGTGGACCGCGGAAACCAAAGTCCAAGGCAGGCTGTAGTTTTCGAGGACGCCTTTGACGGGTTGGCATCGTGGGGAACGACGTTGGGAAGAGTCATCCTGGGACTCGTTCTAGCGTGGTTCGGCTACCATGAACTGGTCGTGCCAAAGCTGTGGACAGGCTACATTCCGCTGCTTTCTCCAACCTCTCAGCTTTCTCAGATGCTGGTCCTAGTGCACGGTGTGGTTCTTGCGATTTTGGCGATCGGTCTGATCGCAGGAGTGATGCCGCGTCTTTTTGCGGCAATTGCGTCGCTGGTGATGATTGAGATCGTCACTAGCCTGATTGTTACAGCTGGGCTTTCAGATCTGGTCCTGCGCGACATTGGGGTTCTGGGTCTCGCCGTGTCAGTGATGGCCAGCCGCCATGAGCGCCTAGTGCTCGAGAGCTGAGAGAAGCGGACCCGAGGATCACGGCGCGAGGTACCGTTATTTACTGAGTGCTGGCCAGGATGGGTGCAAAATACTTGCTTGGATCGAGAGGGCCTGAGACAAAGTCCTGTTCATGCAAGTATTGGGCAAAGGTTTCAAGTACGAGGCGATTTGCCGAATAGCCGTATGGCCACGGATCTCCTCCGAAGGTATCGTCGATCTCTTCCAGATCTGCAAACAGCCATGGAAGGGTGTACTTGATGGTCCCGGTGAACTTCATCTGATTGAGGCAGATGCGCTTTGATTCACTCAATGCTTTGTAGAGGCTCTCCGCTACCCAAGGGTGTCTCTCATAGATCTCGGTTCGCACCACCAAAGTGTGCATGATCGGAAATATTCCGGTCCGTTGGAAATACTCCTTCTCCACCTCTCTGTAGTTGGGGAAAAGCCTTCGCAGTCCGGGGGTTTTGTCCACCGAGCCAGGCTTTCTGGCACCGATCACCGCATCCAGCGTTCCTTTGGCGAGTTGGTCGCTCAGGCATTCTCCCGCCGCGAGCATCTGGGGTCTATACCCCGACATATTCTTGCGCGCTTCGCTCTCCTCGGGCGACAGTGGCACGTCGACCCCGCCCTCGCGCCATTCGACTGTCTTGAGGTCGACGTCGTATTCATGTTGAAGAATTCCCCGTATCCAAACAGCTGCCGTCTGCCAGTATTCTGGCACGCCTACGACCCTCCCCGCGAGATCATTGGGCTTTTGGATGCTGTCTTTGACGAAGATGAAGCCGTGGCGAAATACGCGTGACGGAAAGACTGGGATTGCCGTGAACTCGTCGTTGCCCGTCGCGCGCATCTGAAGGTATCCTGAGAGTGACATCTCCGATGCGTCGAAGGACTTGAAGTCGATCATTCTGGAAAAGATCTCGGGAGGAGACTTGATCGCTATGTAGTGGAGATCAATGCCTTCTGGTTTCACCTGACCGGTCCTGAGGGCCTCAGTGCGGTCGTAAGGCCCGCATGCAAGTGTCAATGTCAGATCGCCCATTTTGGAGATTCTAGCTTCCAACCAAATACAGTGCTCAAGTTTTGGGCTGGACGTTCCTAGGAACTCCCTGTGCATTCGGATCTGTCCAGCGGGTTCAAAAGATGAAGGTCAGATTGTAGATGGGGTACTCGCGATTTAGAAGTACACAGTTCTTTTCACGTATCTTCCAGCTTTCCCCGTCCTGGACCAGCCGGTAGCAGCACCTGCCATGAATGCTGCGAGGTTGTGCCAGACCCGCCTGAAATGGATTGCCGGGGCGCAGTTCGTGAACCGTCTGGTTGCAGGCGACCGCGAGTTCGTTGTTATCGTTCCAGCCCAGCAGTTCAATATTTGTCAGTTCGTGCTGGGTCCGTGATCTGGGACGTTGAGAATGCGCCATCGTGTGAGTCAATCGGAAGACCCTCTCTTCGATGCGGGGACGTGAATCTCTTACTATTGCGGGCTCATTTGGAGCCCCGTCCTTTATCGGCAGTACGTACTGCCCATCTTCGGTGAACAGGCCGAGCCATTCTTCAAGCTCCCCATCGTCGAGAAGCCGGGCTTCTTGGTAAAGGAATGCCTGGACGCTCAGGAGTGCGATAAGTTCGGAAGGAAACTCTTTGGGCTTCACGTGCGCTGCCCCCTAGGTAGTTGGGCGGTTGTCATTTTTTGCAACCACTCCCTGTACAGCGATCGCTGAGGGGTCTCGTCTGTCGAGTGGCCGATCGTTTCCCCGAACTCATTGCGGATCTCCCTATGCATGCCTCGTGAGAACTCCAGCCAGGGGTTTTTGGTTGCCGCGGCACCGCTCTGTGCGCAGACGAAGATCTCGATATCATCGGGCGCGCCGAAACCAGAAGGTCCGAAGAATCGCTCGTGCTCGGAAAGTCGCTCCAAGTTGAGCTGATCTCCCGCTCCTTCAAGATAGGTCGGATAAACATCTATATAGCTCTTATCCACACGAACAGGATGGATAAGGCGGATGTGGGATTCGAACAGGAACAGATTGGGGAAGATGAAGATATTGCGCTGCATCATAATGTCATCCGCCCGCTCCTGTCCGTACGCTCCTTCGACCTTTTTGCAATAGTCATCATGACCCCTGTAGTCAAAGGTCCCAAGCATGCCGTCTTCTCGCTCCAGAAGCCCGTCGCCCATGGGCAGCCCCTTTGCGAAGTTGCGAGATCCAACTGTGTTGCGGGTCTTTGTCGTGACCCCCAGTTTGCGTTCTCCCGACCGTTCCAAGATATTGACGAAGGACTCATGCACGTAGTTTCCGTGATAGCCGTCCACACCATTTTCCGCCTGAAGCTTCCAGTTGGCGGGAAACTCGTAGCGATGAATGCCCTCGGAAAAGCTCAGGCGTCCAACCGGCGATCTCTCGCACCATAGATCGATGTATCGGCGAACGGTGCTGAGCCGCTCGGACAAGGACGGGGCATTGGGATCGAGGTTGGCAAAGATGAGTCCGCGGTAGCTTTCCACCAACGGCACCGGCTCCAACTTCAGATCCCAATCCAAAAAGTCGTCAGGATATCCGTTGCGCTGCGAAGCTCCAATCAGATGCCCGTCGTTGCCAAACACCCATCCGTGATAGGGACATCTGAATACGTTCGCGTGACCCCGCTCTTCGCGGCAGACTACCGATCCTCTGTGCGCGCAGCGGTTGAAAAGTACATGGACTTTGCCGTTCTCGTCGCGGCTGACAATTACCGGCTGCTTTCCCAAGTTGGTCGTTAGATAGTTCCCGGGATCGGGGATCATCTGATCGTGAGCCACGAAGATCCAGCTGCGTTCAAAGATGCGCTCTAACTCGAGGTCGAAGATATGTTGATCTACATAGAGTGAACAGTGGAGACGAAAGCGGCGAACCTCGTCTCGAACAAGATCTGAAATCTCCAGGAAACCCTCCGCCATTTCATCCGATAGAGCCATTTCACCAGCCTTTGGGTTGGGTGGCATAGCTCGTACTCTCCTTTGCATGAAGCCTGGCGTGTCGTCGCGCCTCGATTTGCACTGCCACAAGTGTCAGTTTCTTTTCCCTAGATGTTAGCCGCTGGCGAAAAGCCATATTCGTCGTGCTCATATACTCGCTCGGCTAGGTTTTCTCAGTAGTCGCTTTCTCGCTGCGCCCTTGACTACACCGGATGCCCTCTCCCAAAAGGGCAGGCAGCAAATCCGGATCGCACAGGTTACTCTATGAGCGGGATGGGGGCACCCTCGTGGCTATGCAATCCAAAGCGAAAAAAGCTGGATACACAGTTACCGCAATCGATTCGGGGCACAGCTTCGACTACTCGCAGGGAGTGGAGACGCTTTCTTTTGAAAAACTGCGTCAGCTCAAACAGTGCTCCGCTGGCGCATGAGCGGTCACACGGCGAATGCGCACGAGCATCCAATTAGGCACATTCTCAAGGCTGGACTCGTCCGCAGGCGGTCAAAGGGTGTCGAGAAGTCTAAATATCAGTTGCCGTCAGCTGGGCCACTTGTTGTTGAAGCTCTTCGACCTGCGCCTCAAGTTCAAGAAGACGACGAATTCCTGCAAGCGTCAGCCCTTCGGCGGCCAAGCCGATCACCCTTTCCACCAGGTAGATCTCGTTCACGCTGTAGCGCCGCTGCCCGCCTTCGGATCGTGCAGGTTGTACGACTGCTTCGCTATCCAAACGCCTAAGAAATGCGTGCTGCACGTTGAGCATTTCGGCAACCTGACCGACTGAATAAAAGGCCACGTGTTCGTCGTGAAATGGAAGGTGCCTTCCAGCCAATTTCGCCCCCTGATAATGAATAAAAGTCAACCTGGATAAAGATACTAAAGAAGGCCCAGATCTGTCCGAAATGGGCCTTCTCTAGTATATGAAACGAGAAATCTAGGCGCTAATCGCATGCGCCTTGTTGCCAGCGGAGCTTATCTGAACTTTCCGAGGTTTGGCACTCTCGGCAATAGGAATTTTGACTCTCAATACTCCGTTGACGTACTCCGCCTCGATGTGGTCTGTATCGAGGGTCTCGCCCAGAAACAGCTGCCTCGTGAAGCTCCCATGGATCCGCTCGTTTGAGATGATCTCAATGTCTTTTCCTTCGGTTTGCATCCGGGGCCTCTCGGCATGGACGCTGAGCATGTTTTTTTCGACCGTTATGTCTATTGAGTCTGGGTCGACGCCTGGAAGATCAAACTCAGCTATGAACTGGTCGTTCTCTCGGTACGCGTCGAGCGGCATTCCTGATGGTCGAAATGACGCTTCCCAAAGCTGCTGTGTGAATTTGTCAAGATCGCGAAACGGGTCAGTTCGCATAAGCATCATGTAGACCTCCTTATCGATAGCTCCCTTGAATAGGTACAACCAAGATTATAGAAAATATATAACTTGGAGCGCAACTATTCTATATAACCAGATGTAAATATTCAATATTTCCAGCGTATTCTAGAGTTCAAGAGTACTCTCGAATGGACTTAAGATCACGAGAACTTCCTGGTCACAGCCGTAAATACTGATACCGGGGCAAACTGTCTCTTCCCTGCGGACTCTGTGAGTGACCATTTTGGCGCGCAAGAGAGGGTGATCTAAACGACAACCGTCACGTGCAAAGAGACGGTCCGCATTCTAGGCCAATGCCGAGTCTCGTGAATGTTCAAAATGGGTCCACATGTCTGGAGCCGAGCCAGGAGGAGCTTGAGTATCTGGGGACGGTGAGTGAAGGCTCATCTAACGGTCAGAGAACTTGTCATCGCCAGAGCCAGCGGACCCACCGACAGCTACGCCGCCGCCGTAGCGAACCTTGGTGGCTAACGGAACTTGACAACCAGCCGACCTGTAAGGTTTAGCACCTCAAAGGAGACTTGTGCCGCCAATGTTGGTGGGATGAGTCATGGCTCGAAACCCTGGCCATCGAGCGTCGGAGGTTCGACCGCAAGATCGCTGGGAGATGTGGGCTGATCGCGAAGAGAAGTTAGAGACAATCGGTGAGATCGAGCCGCACGAACCCGTCAGGTTAACACACTCAGCACACACGCGGAGAATGGCTTTTGGTGCGCAAAGTACGGCTGATGTGATAGTTTGCTGGAAAACTTGCCCGACTCAGTGGTATGGTCAATAGCAAAATATATATCGGGAGCTCTGAAATGGGCTGAGAGGATGCCGACGGCGTCGACCGTGTTTACCTGATCCGGGTAATGCCGGCGGAGGGAGAAATTATGAGTAGCGCAATCAATAGGGTTTATTTGAAGACGTCCAAGAGGGGGCTGGCTGTACCGTTCAAGGAGGTGCTTTTGACGGAACAGGACGGGAAGGGCGAGCCCTTGAAGTTCCACCTCTACGACACCTCGGGACCCGATGGCGATCCCAGGCTTGGACTGCCGCCGCTCCGATCGGAGTGGATTGTGGATCGCGATGACGTCGATGAGGTCAGAACCGATACGAAGGTCGTTCCCTCCGGCAAGAGGGCTCACGACATGGGGTCTGCAACCTTGAGTCATAGGGTTTTCAGAGCCAAGCAAGGACATAGACCCACCCAGTTGGAGTACGCGCGTCAAGGTCTGATCACTCCCGAAATGGAGTTCGTAGCTCTGAGGGAGGGGGTCGAGCCCGAATTTGTTGCCGGTGAAATTCGGGAGGGCAGAGCGATTCTGCCGTCGAATATCAACCATCCAGAGAGCGAGCCGATGATCATCGGCAGGAATTTCTTGGTCAAGGTGAACGCAAACATCGGCAATTCTGTGGTCTTTTCCGGTGTCGACGAGGAGGTGGTCAAACTTCGCCAAGCCATTCGCCACGGTGCGGACACCGTCATGGACCTCTCTACTGGAAAAGATATTGCCACCATACGGGAGGCGATAATCAGGAACTCGCCGGTTCCTGTGGGAACGGTTCCAATCTACGAAGCGCTAGAAAAGGTGGGCGGAATAGCTGAGGATCTGAACTGGGACGTCTTTGCTGAAACCATGATTTCCCAGGCAGAGCAGGGTGTCGATTATATGACGATTCATGCCGGCCTATTGATCGGGTACATTCCACTGACAATTCCGCGGGTAACAGGGATTGTCAGCAGGGGAGGATCGATCCTTGCAACCTGGTGTCTGGCACACCACAAGGAGAACTTCCTCTATGACCACTTCGATGACGTATGCGATATCTTGGCCACCTATGACATATCGGTGTCGTTGGGAGATGGCCTGAGGCCGGGCTCTATTGCTGACGCTAACGACGAGGCTCAGTTCGCCGAGCTAAAGACGCTCGGGGAGCTGACCGCCAAGGCCAAGGCCAAAGGCGTCCAGGTCATGGTCGAGGGTCCCGGTCATGTGCCTTTGCACAAGATCAAGGAGAATGTCGATCTTCAGCAGGTTGTCTGCGAGGATGCTCCGTTCTACACACTTGGCCCTCTCACCACCGACATAGCTCCAGGGTATGACCACATAACCTCAGCGATCGGCGCAGCCTTGATAGCAAGTTACGGCACCGCCATGCTCTGCTATGTGACGCCCAAAGAGCACCTTGGCCTTCCAAGCCTGGAGGACGTCAAGCAGGGGATGATTGCTTACAAGATTGCAGCGCATGCCGGCGACCTAGCCAAGGGTCATCCGCTCGCGTCCAAGTGGGATGACGCTCTATCGCGGGCCAGGTTTGATTTTCGTTGGGAGGATCAGTTCAATCTGGCTTTGGACCCAGAGACCGCGAGAAGCTATCACGACGACACGCTACCGGCGCCCTCTTCAAAGAAGGCCCACTTCTGTTCCATGTGCGGACCGAAGTTCTGCTCCATGGCACTTTCTCAGAAGATGAAGAAAGCCTGGGACCAGGAGGTCGCGTCGGGCATGGAGGAGAAGGCCAAGGAGTTCGAACAGCTTGGAGGCTCGATTTACGTGGAGATCTCTGCCAGCAAGTAGGGTTCGGTGGGAGGTAGCATCAGAGCTGTCTCCCACCAGCCCCTGTTCTATCTTTGATCGGCGTCTACAACGTTGGTTCGGGTTCGAGCGTGGCGGCCACTTCGATTTTTTCCAGAGGCAGCTCTTTTACAGTGCAATGCGCTACAACGCCCGCGTCGCAAAGATCGCTGAGTCCGAGCGCCAGCCTGTCGAGGTCCGTCTTCTGGCCCCTGAGTTCAAGGTGCTCGACACCGGTCTTCATGGACCTCTTGGCTTCAGACTTCAGCTTTCTGATGCTAGCCAGCGCATCAGAGACGCTTTCCAGCAAACCCGGGTCCGCGCTCGCTGGGGAGACATCTTCGACCCCAAAGAGTTCGCTGGCGCTCCGGCGCAGCTCGGTTTCGATCGAGTACGTGCTGGGCCAAGAAGAAAGGTGGACCGAATCGTCATTGAACCACGACCAGACTTCCTCGGTGACAAATGGCAGAAAAGGCGCAAAGAGGCGCAGCATGATTCTGACTGCCGAGAGGAGCGAGACCCTAGCTGAGATCGTTCCCTGGGTTTGCTCGGGTCCAGCCTGCGTTTCTGGCCCGCTCTCTCGACCGTAGGCGCGCAGCTTCACCAACTCTAGGTAGTTGTCACAAAAGTCCCAGAAAAATCTTTCGCATATTTCCAGCGCTCTGGTGTGGTCATAGGCGTCCAAGGCGGCTGTGGCCTCTTCGATCACGCCTGAAAGACGGGCAAACATCGACGCGTCAAGCGGCGTCAAGCTTATCGCATTTTCGGGTTCGAGTTTGAGAGTTCCGGTGCTGCTCGCTATCCCAATTGCAAATTTTGAAGCGTTGAGCAGCTTTATAGCCATTCGTCTGCCGATCTTCATCTGACCATCGTCAGCGGCAGTATCCACTCCGGGACGGCCGCTCGCCGCCCAGTAACGCAGTGCGTCAGCTCCGTGCTTCTCGAGCAGAGGCATGGGAGTTACGACATTGCCCTTTGACTTCGACATCTTCTTGCGCTCCGGATCGAGAACGAAGCCGGAGATGACCGTGTTCTTCCAAGGCAGCTGATCGTGTTCCAGCGCCGATCTGAGAACGGTGTAAAAAAGCCAGGTCCTGATGATGTCCTGCCCTTGTGGTCTCAGGTCCATAGGAAAGAGCGATTGGAACTTCGCTTCGCTATCGAGCCATCCAGTGGCGATTTGCGGGGTGAGTGAAGAAGTGGCCCAGGTGTCCATGACATCCGGATCACTGATGAACCCCCCGGGCTGATTCCTCTGTGCCTCGCTGTATCCAGGTGGAATGTCTTGCGAGGGATCAACTGGGAGCTGAGCGAGGCTCGGCAATATCGGGTCGGCGTAATCGGCCTCGCCCCGAGAGTCAAGCCGATACCAGACGGGAATGGGAATTCCAAAGAATCTCTGCCGCGAAACGTTCCAGTCGGTGTTCAGCCCTTCCACCCAGGTTTCATACCGCACTCGCATGTACGGTGGCACCCAGTTCAGCCGTCGACCGAGTGCGATGAGCTTTTCCTTGTGGTCAAGCGTCCTGATGAACCACTGTCGTGAGGCCACAACCTCAAGCGGCTTCTCGCCCTTCTCATAGAATTTGACCGAATGAGTGATCTTTCGGGGTGGCTCGACCAGGTGGCCCTGCTCATCGAGGAGTGCAACCATTGCCTCTCTGGCTCTGCGGATCGGCTTTCCTGCGACATGGGCATAGTTGCTTTTTGCCAATTCTACGTCGCGCGATTCCCACCCCTTCGATCCCCACTCCTGGTCCAATAGACGGCCGTCTCGGCCGACGATCAGTCGAAGATCGAGATCAAGTTCTTTCCACCAGGTGACGTCCGTCAAATCACCAAAGGTGCATACCATTGCGATTCCTGAGCCCTTTTCTGGATCCGCCAGCTCATGTGCTATTACGGGAACCTTGACGCCGAAGAGCGGAGAGTAGACCGACGTGCCGAATAAGGGCTTGTACCTCTCGTCCTTTGGGTTCGCGACTAGCGCCACAACCGCGGGAATCAGTTCGGGTCTGGTGGTCTCTATGACGATCTCAGAGTTGTCCTGCTCTTTGTAGAACCTGACCTTGTGGAAGGATCCCTCGATCTCCCGGTCTTCGAGCTCAGCTTGTGAAACTGCGGTGCCGAAGTCAACGTCCCATAAAGTCGGCGCCTCGGAGCTGTAGATCTGACCTTTGTCGATCAGCTTGAGAAAGGCGGCTTGGCTGACGCGTTGGGCGTATGGGCCGACGGTAGTGTAGGTGAGGTCCCAATCAACTGACAGGCCTAGGTGGCGCCAGAGCGCTTCGAAGGCCTTCTCGTCCTCGGCGGTGAGCGTTATGCAGAGTTCAATGAAGTTCTTGCGTGAAATGGGTATCTGATCCTTGCCGGGAGCGGTTGGGGATTTGAACTCGGGATCGTATGCTAGCGACGGGTCGCAGCGCACGCCGTAGTAGTTCTGGACCCTCCTCTCGGTCGGAACACCGTTATCATCCCATCCGATCGGGTAGAAGACGCTGAAGCCCTTCATGCGCTTGTAACGGGCGATCACATCCGTGTGGGTGTAGGAGAAAACGTGGCCTATGTGCAAAGAACCACTTACCGTGGGCGGCGGGGTGTCAATTGAGTAGATTACGTCTCGTTCAGTGCCGTTTCGGTACCTGTAGGTTCCACTCTCCTGCCATTTTTGTAACCATTTTTCCTCTAAACCATCAAGAGATGGCTTATCGGGGACTGAATAACTCATCTATCCGGTACCGTACCTTTTGTGTTTCGTCTTTTTGATACTGCCGCTGGCGAGATCGTCGAGATAGTCCCGATGATTCCTGGCCAATTCTCAATGTACGTCTGTGGACCCACGGTATACGATCTAGCCCACCTCGGGCACGGCCGATACGCGTTGGTCTTTGATATTCTTCGCAGGTATCTGGAGTGGCGTGGCCTCAAAGTAAGGCACGTCTCCAATATCACAGATGTTGATGACAAGATCTTAGAGAGGGCCGAGGCCGAAAACCGTTCTCCAGCTGAGGTTGCAGCCGAATTTGAGGAAAAATGGTTCTCGACGATGGATCGCCTCGGAGTTTTGAGGCCCCACTACATTCCGCATGCCACGGAATACGTGGAGAACATGATCAGGTTCATCGACTCCTTGCTCAAGGCGGATGTTGCCTATGCAGGGGACGACGGAATCTACTTCGATGTGAACAAGGTTGCCGACTACGGCTTGCTTGCCCGTCAAAGCCCGGCATCGCTCCGAGCAGGGGCGCGTGTTGCGGAGAAGGAGTTCAAGAGGTCTGCGATGGACTTCGTTCTCTGGAAGTTATCGGAAACCTCTGCTTGGTCTTGGGAATCTCCCTGGGGGCCTGGGCGTCCAGGCTGGCACACGGAATGCGTTGTCATGTCGGTGGACATTCTCGGGGAGGAGTTCGACTTGCACGGGGGCGGGCTCGATCTCTCCTTTCCCCACCACGAGAACGAACGCGTCCAGGCAGAGGCGATGCACTACAAATTCTCTCGTCACTGGGTCCACAATGGCTTTGTGATGGTGGGGAGCGAGAAGATGTCGAAGTCCTTGGGCAATTTTACAACTCTCGACGAACTCTTGGAGAGTACCGATGCCAGGGCGTACCGGCTCCTGGTACTGCAGTCGCATTACCGGTCGCCTTTGGACGTTAATGCGCAGACCGTCTCTGAAGCATCAAGAGCGTTGGAACGTCTCGATTCGACCCACCAGAGGGTTATCGATAGTGGCATCGACCTCACTAGCTCTCGTCTAAACGAGGAGGAACTGGAGCGGTTCCGCGATGTCATGGACAATGATCTGGACACGGCGACAGCGACCGCCAGGCTTTTCGAACTCAGGTCGAGGGTTAACCAGCTCTTGGACGATGCGCTACTGGAGGAGGCGGCCACGACGTGCGCCACAATGGAGCATCTGTTCGGGGCCATTGGATTGGATCTCGTGGGAGCCAAAGAAGCTGACCTTCCGGATGATGTGAAAGCTTTGCTCGAACAGAGGGAGGCTGCCCGCAATGCTAAGGAGTATGTTCGCTCTGATCAGCTAAGGAAGGAGCTGGCTGCCCTCGGCTTTTTGGTCGAGGACACCTCCGTCGGACAAAAAGTAAAGAGAACCTGAATTCTTGGTTCAGCGGCATTTTCTGTGGCGTTTCTTGGGGGAAATGTTCTGTGAATTGAGTGCCAGAGAAAGCTTGGAAACCGTGCCAAGCAGGTCGGTTAGCGGGCGCAATCGTGCCCGCGGAGCAATCTAGTCGCATTCGGCCTCAGGTTATTTACCTAGAAATTGATGTCAAAATTTTCGATTGGATGCGTTTGATCGTGTTTTGACTTGGCATTTTAAAAAATATTTGTGGCTAAGGCTATAGTGCAGGTGCTATCGTGGCAATTTGAGAAGGGGTAGCCGACCCATCTGAATGTTGTCTGAGACAGACTTTTTCTTGTGACTTTGGAAACTCCCTTCTTGTTTGTAGTTGCTTTTTTAGAAGGGAGATCGCCACAGTGGCGACCGGTACTGTAAAGTGGTTCAACTCTGAGAAGGGCTTTGGCTTCATTTCTCAGGACAATGGTGCAGATGTTTTTGTTCACTTTAGTGCTATTCAAATGAATGGTTATAGAGTTTTGGAAGAGGGTCAGGTTGTAGAATTCGAGGTCCAGGAGGGCCCGAAGGGTCTGCAAGCTGTTGACGTTCGAGTCTCGTAACCTTTAATTTTCCTGCAGCATCTTTTCGGCAAACTGCGTGAGTTGAACTAAGAACGTCCTGTTCTTAGTTCAACCGACTAATTGACCTGTTACTTACTCATTGGTAACATGTGTAGGAAGTTTGGTTGAGAGGAAGTTTCGCAATGGGAGAGTTTTCGCTGCAGTTGAATGAGGATCAGCTTGGCATCAAGCAATGGGTACATGACTTTGCGGATAAGGTAATTCGTCCGGCGGCATCTGAATGGGATGAACGCGAGGAGACACCTTGGCCGATCATCCAGGAGGCTGCAAAGATTGGTCTTTACTCATTTGATTTCATAGCCAATGGATATGCCGATCCGACCGGCCTGACTCTTGCGCTTGTCAATGAGGAGATGGCCTGGGGAGACGCAGGAATCACGCTTGCCATTTTTGGCTCGACGCTCGCTGTCGTGGGCATCATGGCCAACGGGACT
This sequence comes from Actinomycetes bacterium, assembly GCA_021810525.1. Lineage (GTDB taxonomy): Bacteria > Actinomycetota > Acidimicrobiia > Acidimicrobiales > Acidimicrobiaceae > SCQM01. The sequence goes on from JAJZIP010000035.1 coordinate 13,408, forward strand.
CCAGAGCAGATCGGCGAGTGGATACCGCAGTGCTTTGGCTCGGCTGACAGTCCTCAGCTCGCGGCATTTGCCGTGAGCGAGGCCGACGCGGGCTCAGACGTTTCCTCTTTGCGTACCAGGGCGGTATATGATAAGGCTTCGGATACGTGGACGCTCGATGGGACGAAGACGTGGATCACCAATGGTGGAATCGCCGGCGTCCACGTCGTGGTTGCGAGCGTGGATCCATCACTTGGGGCCCGAGGGCAGGCGTCGTTCGTGATTGGACCCGGGATCAAGGGCTTATCCATGGGCCAGAAGTTCAAAAAGCTCGGCATTCGGGCGTCGCATACTGCCGAAGTTGTTCTCGACAACTGCACGGTTCCGGGCTCGGCATTATTGGGCGGCAAAGAGGCCCTGGACGAGAGATTGGCACGTGCCAAAGAAGGCAAGAGATCGCAGTCACAAGCGGCGATGGCCACCTTTGAGGCTTCGAGGCCCATAGTCGGTTCACAGGCGCTTGGGATTGCCCGGGCTGCCTATGAGTTTGCCCTGGACTATGCGAAACAGCGATCGCAGTTTGGTAGGCCTATCATTGAAAACCAGGGAATCGCCTTCAAACTTGCTGATATGGCTACAAAGATCGACGCCGCAAGGCTCTTGGTGCACAGGGCCGCTTGGATGGCGGCAAATAAGATTCCATTCGATTCGGCTCAAGGCTCGATGTCAAAGCTATTTGCAGGTGAGACGGCTGTCAAGGTCACCGAGGAGGCGATACAGATTCTTGGCGGATATGGCTATGTCCGCGAGTATCCGGTTCAGCGCTGGTATCGCGATGCCAAGATCTATACGATTTTCGAGGGCACCTCAGAGATCCAGAGGCTGATAATCTCAAGGGCAATCTCGAAGGTGCATATTCGCTAAATGCAGGGTATCGCGCATCCAGCGCCCCCAAAATCAATTGTCGCTCGATTTCAATCAGCCAAACACCTCATGAATCGCTTGGCGGTATATGCGATGAATGTCTGGCCTTCGAGTTCAAATTGCTCGTCAATAACTCGAGACCGTCTCTCTTAGGCAAAAGCCGGTCGAGGTGAGGCGAGAAATCACAACAACCATGCGGGGTAAGCCTTGCGGTCGGCAAGAACATGTTCAATGACAGAGGCGTCAGTCTCTGCGGACTCCGCGTAATCCTGCCCAAGCAAGGTCAGTAACGCGCCTGGCCCAGAGGGAGGCATCGGTGTCCTCGTAGGAGATGGGTTCAAATGGCGGGTACTTCAGTGGATCGAGGGTGGCGAGCCATCTCCTAACCGTCCCCTCTGCCAGGGAGATCACCCCGAATGCCACAAATCTTCTTTGAGTCTCATCGAGGTCGGCTTCGATCTTGGAGGTCACCAGATCTGCTATCTCGTTCTCGATCTGCATGACGGCATCTCGAAATTCAGGATCGCGACGCGGTCCTGAGCCGAAGAGCAACTCGTAGCCGGCTCTGGATTCGCACGCAAAGCGGAAATAGGCTTCAAACCCGAGTTCGACTCGCTGATGGAGGGTTTGAGCTCGTTCGGTTGCGCTCCGGATTCTGTTGCAGAGGTCTTCGCCTACCTCTTTGATCAGGTCAGCATAGAGCTGCCGCTTGGAGGAGAAGTGCCTGTAAATGACCGGCTTGGTGACGCCTGCTGCCGCACCGATCTCATCCATCGAGGTGGTGTGGTAGCTGTTCAGCGAGAAACACTGGAGCGCGTGACGCATGATGACCTTTCTGCGCTCCGGGCCTGGCAGGCGAGACTGGGGCGCAGAACTCCTTGGTTTCTTTGCATGTTTCACTCGACCGGTTCTTTGCCTTGTTGCCATACTGTGGATCTTTCTGGGGATTTGCGAGATTATGAACTTTGAAGGTTGGATTTGATGTCAAAAAGCCTATTGCCGGCTGCCTAGTTATCGGTTCAAGTAGAGTACCACGCATTTCATTCATTTTCCCTGCGGAAGATAGCCGCACTAGCGCCATTCTGTAAGATGGCAGGGAGATCTTCGGGTTCTTGGCGCTTCCTGGTTGAAGCGGTTTGGGTATGCTGATTGGGCTGACCATAGCTCGCTTGAGTACTAAAGGGTGGATTCGTGGCAAGAAATCGAGCGCTCATCACCGGTATTACTGGCCAGGATGGCTCCTATCTGGCTGAGTTTCTCCTTGCACAGGGCTATGAAGTCTTTGGGATGATGCGCCGCTCCTCTACCGTCAACTTCGAGCGCATCGCGCACATTCAGGACAAGATCTCGCTCGTCACAGGGGACCTCCTCGACGAGGTGTCGATGATCAATGTGCTCCGTCAGACGAGGCCCGGCGAGGTATACAACCTCGCTGCGCAGTCATTCGTTCAGACCTCATGGTCCCAGCCGGTCTTCACTGGAGAGACAACCGCCCTGGGGGTAACACGCTTGCTCGATGCGATACGGACAGTTGATCCTGGGATCCGTTTTTACCAAGCGTCCTCCTCCGAGATGTTCGGAAGAGTGCTGGAAGTACCGCAGAACGAGACGACTCCGTTTTACCCTAGGAGCCCCTACGGCGTGGCGAAGGTATACGGCCACTGGATAACGGTCAACTACCGTGAGAGCCATCAAATGCACGCGATTTCCGGGATCCTTTTCAATCATGAATCGCCTCGGCGAGGACTTGAGTTCGTTACGAGGAAGATCTCCAACGGAGTTGCCCGCATAAAGCTCGGCATGGACATCGGCCTGGCTCTCGGTAATCTGGATGCGCAGAGAGACTGGGGTTTCGCCGGAGACTATGTCAAGGCGATGTGGATGATGCTGCAGCAAGACACAGCCGAGGACTTCGTGATCTCCACCGGCGAAACTCATTCGGTGCGCGACTTCTGCGAGGTGGCCTTCTCTGTCGTGGGGTTGGACTGGGAGAGGTACGTAGTTGTGGACGAAGCGTTTATGCGCCCGGCCGAGGTCGATTTTCTCGTCGGAGATTCCTCAAAGGCGCGAAGGGTCCTAGGGTGGAAGGCGGAAGTGGAGTTTCCAGCCCTGGTCGAAATGATGGTTCGTCACGATCTGGAGTCTCTGGGCAACTAGGTAACTCGGGATGAGAGGTCGATCCTGAATAGGTTGAAGCAGATGGGCAGTCTGGTCAGTTTCAAAAATGTGATTGTTATTTCTGGAAATTTTCCAATCTTGACCGGCTTGGACTTTGAAGCAGGTCCAGGTGAGATCGTGCTTGTCAAGGGTCGCAATGGAGCAGGCAAGACGTCGTTGCTGAGGGCGGTCGCGGGGCTGGCGCGGATCACTCGGGGAAGCGCCAACGTGCTTGGGGTCGACATTGCCGCAAACCCGGCTGATGTAAGGCATCGTATCGGTCTTTTAGGCCACGAAAGCTTTTTGTACGAGGACCTATCCGCTAGGGAAAACGTGAGGTTTGTCTTGAAGGCGACGAGGTCAGACCCTTCAAACGCGGAGGCGGCGATGGCGAGCGTGGGACTCACGGGGCGACTGGCGGATTTGAAGGTCGCCAAAATGTCGGCTGGCCAACGTAAGAAGGTCGCTCTGGCCGCCCTTTTGGCGCGAGAGCCGGAACTCTGGCTCCTGGATGAGCCGCATGCCTCTTTGGATTCGTGGACGAGGGGTGTCCTTGACGCTACTCTCAACGCCAAGGTCTCAAGAGGTGCTACAGTTCTGCTTGTCTCCCATGAATCCCACCACGGATCGCTGGTACCGACGCGTATCGTGGAGGTGGGTGGGGGCAAGATAATCAGCGACACCAATGCGACGAAGCCGGTACCACTTGATCCGCCGGCAGCGGCAAAACAGGGGAGCGGCAATGTGGCGTGATGCCCTGCTGATTGCCGCTAAGGATTTAAAGATAGAACTCAGGTCGAAGGTGACCATGAATCAGATCCTGCCGTTTGCATTCGTCGTTTTGATCGTCTTCGCCTTCGCTTTGGACACCTCTCCCGGCACCCTCGAGAAGGTTGCTCCAGGACTCTTCTGGCTGGCGGTACTGTTCTCCTCTATTTTTAGTGTCGATCGTGCTGTTGCGATTGAAACTGATGACGGTGCGGGTGATGGGCTGCTCGTATACGGGGTGGACCCTGGCGGGATCTTTCTCGGTAAAGTCCTTTCGGTCTTTGTTCAGCTTTTTTTGCTCGAAATTTTCCTCTTGCTCGGCGTGGTCGTCCTATATGGTCCAAAGATAGGCGGATTGCCTCTTATGGTTGTCTCCGCGTTCTTTGCGACTCTCGGACTTTGTGCCGCGGGTGTGACCTACTCCCAGCTAGCCACTGGCTCAAGGGCCAAGCAAACTCTGCTTCCTCTTCTGCTGGTGCCGGTGGCGTCACCGGTCTTGCTGGCAGGAACCAAGGCATGGCAGGACGCATTTTCCAGTGCAACTTTGCTTGGTGATCCCTGGCTCCGACTACTCATTGTTTTCGCCGTAGTCTATCTTGCATTAGGGGCTATTTTTTTCGGCAGCATTCTGGAGGGTTGATGGAATCCAAGGGGTATAGATGGTCGCGGAGGGCGGTAGGATTTGTCGCATTGCTCTTGGTGGCCGCAACTGTAGTGCTGGGGCTTTGGATAACGCCCCCAGATATTGTGCAGGGGCAGCTGGTTAGGCTGATCTATGTTCATCCTCCCGTCGCGTGGGTAGCCTATCTCGCCTACGGCGTAACCTCGATCGGCAGCGTCCTCTACCTCTGGAAACGTACCCGCAATTTGAAGTGGGACCTTCTGGCGGCGTCGTCGGCCGAGGTCGGCGTGATCTTTACGGGATTGACCCTGATAACCGGTTCCATATGGGGGAGACCCGCATGGGGAGTCTGGTGGACTTGGGACGCTCGTCTTACTACGACCGCCCTCCTGTTTGTGTTGTATTTGGGCTATCTTGCCCTGCGAAGAGTCCCGGCTGACAGTCATCAGCGTGCGGTTCGATCAGCTATCGCTGGACTTATCGCCTTCATCGACGTCCCAATAGTCCATCAATCGGTGGTGTGGTGGCGAACATTGCACCAGAGTGCAACCGTACTGAACGCGACTCTGAGTCCAAAGATCCACGGCGAGATGGCCATGACACTTCTGCTAGGCTTTATAGCTTTCACATTCGTTTACGTTTGGATGCTCATGCACAGATATCAGATTGCTGATATGGAGCAAAGTGTCCTCGATATTGAATTGGAACAGCTCATAGAAGAACGGCAGCGTGAGCCTGAGTCTTATTCAGATCAAGCTGTGTTGACGCAAGACGTCGACCAAATCGACCAGCCTTCAAAGGTTTGAGAAGGGTTTGGAGGAGCAAATATGAATGGCTACGTTGAGGCTGGATATTTGGCAGTCCTAGGAGTGCTGGCCGGCTATTCGGCACTGCTGCTTGGGAGGTCCAGAAAGATGAAGAAGGCGCTGCTGCCGTTGAAGGTCAAAGAAAAGCGAAGTGAGCCGAGGCCGACTGAATAGATGGATGGGTCAGGATCAGGCGGGGAGGCTTCCAACCTGCCAAGAGTTGCGGCGAAGTTAAAGGCGAGAACGCTACCTTCCAAGCGGAAGGCTCGCAGAGCTTGGGCCGTCGTTGCGATCGTGGTGGCTTCCATAGGATTTCTACTCTACAAAGGACTGGGAAATTCGCTGGTGTACTTCCGGACTGCTGCTGGCGCTTGGAACGATAGGGCCCAGCTCGGAACCAGCACCTTCAGACTGGAAGGAGTGGTGGTTCCCGGAAGCATCCACACTACAAGCGGAGGCGTGGATTTTGCTGTCGAATCGAGCAATGTGTCAGTCGAGGTTCACGACACCGCCAACCCTCCCCAGCTTTTCCAGCCAAACATTCCTGTGGTGCTTGTGGGCCATTTTTCGGGAAGCATCTTCCAGTCCACGCAGATAATGGTCAAGCACTCCTCCAATTACATTGCGGCCCACCCCAACCGCGTTGCAACGGTTAACGGAAAGAAGTTATGAACGGAGTCCTTGGCCAAACTGGCGTATTGATGGCGTTTGTGGGTTCATTGGCAAGCATTGGGGTCCTCGGCTACGGCCTGCTGAAACACAAGCAAGGAATAATTCGCCATGGCAGAAGCTACTCGTTCCTTCTCGTGGCTGGTGCGCTGCTAGCGACATTCGCTATGGAGCACGCGCTTTTGACGCACGACTTTTCGCTTGCCTACGTCGCCGCCAATAACTCCAAAGAAACACCGCTTCTTTTCACGATCACAGGCATGTGGTCTGCGCTACAAGGATCTATTCTTCTCTGGGGCCTCGTTCTTGCGCTCTATGTCGGGAGCCTTATTTTCCGCACGAGGCGTCGGACTACCGATGAGCTCCCAGCCTGGGCGATCTTGATATCAAGCGTGGTGGCGGCATTTTTCTTCGCATTGATGCTCGGTCCGGCCAATCCATTCGTACATGTCTCTGGAGCCATACCAGCAGACGGAAATGGACCAAATCCGCTTCTTCAGGACAACCCGCTGGTCGCTATCCATCCGCTCTTTCTCTATCTGGGTTTCGTGGGATTTACGATCCCATTTGCGTTCGCACTTGCGAGTCTTGTAACCAACCGTCTGGATGAAGATTGGATTACCGAGACCCGGAGATGGTCGCTGATCGCGTGGGGATTTCTGACGGTTGGAATCGTCTTGGGTGCCTGGTGGTCATATCAGGTGCTCGGATGGGGGGGTTTTTGGGCGTGGGACCCCGTAGAAAATGCTGCGCTTCTACCTTGGCTCGCTGGTACCGCCTATCTGCATTCGTCGATTGCGCAGCAGCGGCGTGGAATCTTGCGCATATGGAACATCTCGCTTATTGTTGCCGCTTTTTCGCTCACAATACTAGGGACCTTCTTTACCCGGTCTGGAATCCTCCAGTCCGTGCACAGCTTTTCCGACTCGTCGCTTGGTCCTTTTCTCCTAGTGTTCTTTTTCGTGGCGGTGGGTGTCTCTCTGGCCCTGATAGCCTGGCGTGGGGACGGATTGCGATCTAGGCAGGTCATACTCCCCTCATTGTCGAGGGAGTCGGCGTTCCTGGTCAACAACATCTTGTTTGCAGTTTTTGCGTTCGTTGTCCTCCTCGGCACGACTTTTCCACTTCTGATTGAGGCTGTAGACGGTGCCCAGGTGACGGTCGGGGCTCCTTTCTTTGACTCGTTCATAGGGCCGCTCGGCATAGCGATACTGTTTTTCATGGCGATTGCACCACTGCTTCCGTGGCAGAAGACCAACCGCAGCCTGATTCAGAAGCGACTGATGTGGCCGGCGATTGCTGCGGCGGTAGCGGTGGTCGTGGAGGTTGCGGCCCAGGTTCACAGTCCCGGGCTAATTTTTGCCTATCCAATGGCGGTCTTCGCGGGGGCGGCAGCGCTACGTCAGGCTGTGGTGCACACCATCTTCAGCAACAAACGCAATGACCGCGCCATTCGATTCCTGCTATCTCGAACAAACGGGGGGATGCTGGTCCACATATCCGTGGTTCTAATCGCACTGGCGCTCGTATCGTCCACCTCGTATGGACAGCGGGGCTCTCTTGTGTTGAAGCCAGGTCAGAGCGCTAGGTTCGACGGGCATACATTCAGCTACCATGGCATCGAAACAGTGGTGACACCGGCCAAGACTTCTTTGGAGGCTCTGATATCGGTAGATGGTTCCGCGGCTCTCGCTCCAGAGGTCTCCCAGTTCGGAAATAATACCGAAGTGGTCGGAACGCCTGCGATCAGGCCGGGGCTCATCGATGATGTATACCTTACGCTGGATTTGCCACCGAAGACCGGCAGTGGGCCTGCCACCTTTGGCGTGGTGATTCAGCCTCTGGTCTCCTGGATCTGGATTGCAGGCGGCCTAATGGCGGCTGGAACCGCCATCGCGGCGTTCGGCACCAAAGACATATCTCCTCTCGAGTCGGTTGAAGAGGAACGTGAAACGGCTAGCGAAGAGTTCGATCCCACCGTGACGTTGCGATAGAAGAGATGTGAAAAGTGAGCAGCCAGTTGGAAGACATGGGTCGAAATAACGTCACCAAAAGGGGGAAGACAGTCCGATTCGTCGCGATCGTGGCAGGTGTCTGTCTGGTTGGATTTTCGGTCTTTTTGGCGACACGGAAGCCGGTGAGCATGCAAACCGTGGCCTCACCGCTGATCAACAAAGTGGCACCCCAGATCTCAGGCACGACGCTCGGCGGCGGGCGAATCACTCTCGGCTCATATTCCGGACGGTTCGTCCTGGTCAACTTCTTCGCCTCATGGTGCACTCCCTGTCAGGATGAAGAGAACGCGCTGGTGCAGTTTGCCAGGACCAACCAAGACGTGAGCGTTCTTGGGGTGGTCTTTAACGATGTCAACTCATCAGCTCGAAACTTTCTTCAGCACTATGGCGCAAGCTATCAGGCCATAAGCGACCCGAACGGTCAGATTGCGCTCGCCTACGGCGTGTCCCAGCCACCGCAGAGCTATCTGATATCGCCAAAGGGTGTTATTCTCACTGAGGTCGTCGGTCCAGTCAATCTCAGCTCTCTTGACCAGCTGATCACGATAGCCAAATCCAAAGGTATCTGATATCGGTGTTTGCACGATCATTTCGAAGAGTTGAACCTTTCAAAGGAACAGTCTCCGTTCAGCTGGGGATTAGTGATGCGATCGGGGGAGAACAGTTGAGCCCGCTTCATTGTCGCACCGGAGGAGTCATCCGATGCGACCTCAATGTGGCGATCAGTACTCCTGGTATCATCGGCAAGATCGGTAAGTACTAATATGGGCGAGGGCACGAAAAGGTCTGTT
>JAJZIP010000036.1 GCA_021810525.1 Actinomycetes bacterium
GCTAAGAACGATTATTAGAGACCAATCAACTTGAACGGTCAATAGTCAATAGAGTTGCGATATTCCTTCAAAGTGCATTTCCGAGAGCCAAATTTCCAGGAAATAATTTCTTCTAAAGTTTTCCACAACCTGAGCCGATAATAAATACACGTAAGCAACGAAGAAGGAATGGCAATGACGGCAGTGAGAGTTGACGAAAGAGAAATTGAAGTTCTTACAGAGTCTGAGTTCAACTCACTCATGTCGAGAAGTGGATATGGAGTAAACTCCCGCAACTTTCGGAGCGAAGTTCCCTCAAGCAGCCAAATTATCGGGGCAACTGCCAGCAGGTTGAACCAGGAACTTTATGCCCACAAAAATAATCGACGACACCTGCGTATTTGGTGCTCTAGTATCGTGATGGCTCTGGGCATTAGCCTCGGGGTAACTTATTTTGCAAACAGCACAACATACTCAGCAGCCAAGCCAGCTCCAACTTCACAGATTATTTCCGGCACACTGGTGGTACATTCAAATACAGTATCTCCACAGTAAGCTCCCTTACCTATAAGAGTTTATTTTGGGAAGACCAGCGTCTTCGTTGGCAGCAATAGCGCTAAGGTCAAGCCAGCTACTTGATCAGTCGAGTTGATCTAGAACGCAAAGCTCAAACTTTGCAGGAGGCGATCTCCTGCCAACCTAGGCAAAGAGAGACTCAAGATGGCCTATCGGCTTAGGACGGGCAAGACCAAAGCCTTGACCCCAGTCAACCTTTAGAAGCTTTAGAACCTCATGTTCCTCGTGTTGATTTCAGCATCCCCAAAAAAAGATGATTGAAATTACAACATCTGGGGTTGTCGCAATGATGACAAACAAAATCAGAGCGCCCAAGATCGACCTCAGGAAAAGCGATATTATAAGCAACACGAGATGCGTTCAGCATCAAACCGCTGAGTTTGAACGCCTCATAACCATTAGAATTGACAGCGCCTCGATAAGCCCAGCATTAGTCAGGCCAACCCACGTCAACTTAACTTCAAAAGCGGGCTACTTCCGATGCCGTTAGTGCTTTCATAACCCTGACTCCTCCCTGTTATCGATAAGAATCCTGGTTTGACAGGGAAACTCTTCGCCACAGTCTTCGCAATATATCATCGACTCATGACACGGCTCGTGAAGCGAATCGATCTCGCTAATGAGTTTGCGTAGCTTCTCAAGTTCACAAGAAGCCTTCTCTGCGGCTATTTTGTAAGTCTGATTGACTAACCCCTCAACTTCGAGCTGGTGCTTGAGCTTTGCATTTTCGCTCTCAAGTAGTGCGTATCGGCTAAAACTATCTTGTATTGCCGAAGTTTTCTCTGTAGTAGTTGTCATCAGTCCCACCCAATACATCCACAGTAAAAACCATCGAATTCCTTATCGGGCTTATATCCGAAGTAAGCAAGGCTCTTCGAGCTTGGCTGCACTGATTTGCAGATATCGCACTTTGCCTCTCGTCCGGTAAGGTCTGGTGATGCCTTCAGATCGTTTGTCATCTGGTTTCCTCCTGCACTCGCTTGTTACTTAATATGTATGCAGGCCAAACAGATCTTTTCCCTAAAAGAACCTTTCGCATCCGACTAAGCAAACCCAAGCAACTGAGCATCAGAACCCCTGACCAGATTGCTCCGAAGATCATTCCGAACGAAATTATGCCAATGCGATTCGCCTAGCAATCACACTTGGCTAGTTCTCTCAGCCGTGTGTAGAAAATCGATCTAAACAAAAGCATCATCTGCCTGGGTTATCCAGGATTACCTCTAAACCCAAAACGTCTCATGGAACTTGACAAGTAACTGCCGGGCTCTGCTTGTTCAAGGTGTTTGGCAGTGACTTTGGACTCTCCGATACGAATAGCCCGAGACAAAGCACGTTGGAGCATCTGGCGCTGTTCTCTCGGAGTTCTTTGAGCAAGGATACCAAGCAGGTCTTTTCCAAATTCGATCTCTGGATATTCGTTTGCTAGCTCTTCACAGATTGAGCCAAGTATCGCGGCCTGGGCATCTGGACTTTGAGAGGAAATCTCGAAGATTTCAAATCGGCTCTGTATTGCGGGTGGAATTTTGTCAATAGAGTTGGCGGTTGCTATCCAAATAATCCGACTGGCATCTATTGTTAGAGCAAAGCTGGCATCTTCAAACGTCTTGGCAGAAATTGGCTCAAGTAGGTTATGAAGTGGACTGAGTGGATCGCCGTGAGCAAAGTTGCCATCGGCTTTGTCGATCTCATCCAAAATGATCAGTGGGCTAATGTGATCTTCCTCGGTCAAAACTTTGAACACTGCTCCGGTTTCAGTATTGGAATAGACATAAGAAGATCCGCTTAGACCAGCTCCTATCTGAAGGTTGTCCATGGCTACTTTACGAAGTGGAACACCGAGGCATTGAGATAGTTGATTTGTAAAATATGACTTGCCGATGCCGGGACTTCCGACCAAAATGACCGGAGTGATTTTGATGGGCTTGTGGTAATGGATCGAGACACTTACTGCGTCCATTACATAATCAATGACGTGAGTGAAGTTCGCGGTCTTTTCCTTCAGCTGATCGAGTTTTTGAAGCACATCAGGTTCGAAGCTGAATCTTCGATACGGTCCGCTGATGGTGAGCTTTTCGAGAATTCGCCGGGCGTATTCATCCCGCTCCGGGTTCTGAGTTCCACGCGAGAGGCCACATTTATAAAGTGCCCTTGGACTGAACAGCTCTATATGTCTTTCCCGCTCACCAGAAGCATTCGTAGCGAAGATCTCATTTTGAGATAAATCGTTATACAAGTCATAAGCATCGAAAGCAATCGAATACAGCTCCTCATCGCAAAACGATGAGAGCAACGACAGCCAAGATTTTATGATTCCGGCAATAATAGGATCTGGCTTATCTGCAGAAAGCACATCACATAGTCTGGTCAAGAATTTCGTAAGTCCGGAAAATGCAGATCCTATAAAATACTCAAGAATTGTTTTGGCGTCCCTTGAAGGATTACCGCCCATACCAACTGGAATTTCAAGTTCTGTAAGTGTTGACTGCACTATTTCTGGATGGATGCTTACCATCAGCTCTAGTTGCCAGCTCAGATCCTTCACCTTTTCATTTGGTGCTTGCACCATGATCACCAACTTTCTTCCCCTTTGCAAAAGCCGTATGCTTTCTCTTGATATGTATGCACCGAAAACAGATCTCTGATTTGATGGTTGGAAAGGTCCGATGTGGGGTGAGATTTACGTGTTGAAGAGGGGGCAGTAGCCGGGGAAAAGCGTTGGCCAAACAGTTAGATCACAGCTGAGTCTCGTTCTTTCAACTAGCTGCACTGGACATTTAGAGTGGAAGTGCGTTCTTTGGATTTATGGCAGGTGAAGAGGACGAGGTCGACTGGCCAGAGTTCGAGGAATGTTTGGTAGAGATACCAAGGATCTATTCGTGAAGCCGTCCGAGGTCGAAAGCATTGTCGCTGCAATGACAAAAGTTGGTATCAAAAATCTTTAGACCCAAAAAATCTTTAGACCCAAAAAATCGGCAAAGAATATTCGTATTGAGGCTCGAGGTTCGAGGTTCCTGGGAAGATGCACGCGATGAGGCAACGATTCTTGACGCGCTAAATAACCTTGGCTCTTAAGGGTCGCTTACCTACGGCTGATACGGAAAGGATTAACCTCTTCTTTGGTTGGCTGACGCTATTTTGCAGCCGTTGGAGAGTATCTTCAGGGTACTAAAGACACAGGTTATTTCGACCAACTCCAAAAAGCAGGAGTAATCAAGGAACTTATCTGCATCAATTCGAGTTCGACTCAAGAAATGCGTAAATCCCGGTTCCCGTCCTAGGCGATACCTATTGGTATCCTCGGGCTGGCCCTCCGGGACTCGCGACTTTTTCCTGGAACAGTACCAAGAAACCTATGTAAATATATAATGTGAAAGGCGACTTTGCAACCTGCGTGGCGCTCCTGGTTTTAAGTTATCCAGCAGCAGCAGAATGAAAGCCATCTGCACCACTCGTTTTCATTCAAAAATGTCCAGCCCTCGTTCGACCACAGTGCGTCTTATTCGTGTATGAAGACTCACGCCAGCCCGTAACATTTGATTTCAAAAATCTACGCCGACACTATCCGCTCATTTCTCTGTAATCGCTGCCACCCGTGGTTTACGCTTTTTGGGTCAGATCCTTGGCTACTGGGTCACGCCAACATATTGGTCTTAAGGAAACTTCACCGCGAACCGAGCCGAAGATTTGCTCCAGCCAAAATTGTTTCCGCTAGAGATACCTTGGTGGAATGCCAAATCAATTGAAGGTTGGCTCCCGTCAGCGGATCTTTGGCATTGGACTTCGCGATTAGTTCGGTCATAGAACTGCGGTCACGGTGGATTGCTTGAATCAGTAACGTAGGAATGCGCTTGATCTGAATCTTCTTGAGTCCCAACTTTTCAGCTCGTTCGTTTGATTTGTCATACCAGAACTGTTGACCGCGGTAGGAAAGTTGGAACATCGGAAGAACGACGGTTATGTTCTCTATAGCCATTGCAGACAACATTCCATTCTTTATTGACTCAAATAATCCGTCATCATCGGATCCAGACGTATCGCGATCAGCTATCAGCGCCAAAGACCATACTGCTCGCGTTTCCCAATCCGACCTGGCGAGTTCTTCTGGTGAATCATCAAATATCCTTGCCCAAGTGGCCGAAGTATCTACTACCACCCAATTCTCTTTCAATTCGCTCACAATGCCTCTAAAAGTAGACATCGCTTCCGAGTACCCCAACTTCAAGGGATCAGCCTCAACCAGAGTTATTGGGCTATCTAAATACTTGCGCTCAGTAATGGCGGAACGTTCGTCTGCCACAACGCATGCTACTTCAATCCCAGCTTCTCTAAGTGCTTCTACCATTAGAATGGTAAGAGTGGATTTACCAACTCCACCTTTTGCCCCGGTCGAAAAAATAACTACTTTACCCATTACAAAGTCTCCTAATCCTCACAATTTCCAGATGTCAAAGGGTTAACTCTCCCTATCTATATGTATGCACCAGCACAGAAGTAGCGAGAGATCTTTCGGTATTTTTTTCGCAAAAGGTTCATTCACCTTGGAGGGATTGGCACCTGTAAGGCAGTGCCTCTTGGTCGAACCATTATCCAACATAAAGCCGAGTACCAGCTTCTCGAGAAGAAATAAACACTCCCACAAGCTAAAGTCAACTACCGACAAACTATATCCATACTGATATACTTGAATTGTGAAACCCGTACAATTTCTCGGCGATTCGCTGAAGTGCCTGCGAGACTTTCCCGAAGACGTTCGGACGGATGCTGGCTACCAAATAGACAAGGTGCAGCATGGCCAACAGCCCGATGACTTCAAGCCGATGCCCTCAGTTGGCAAGGGTGTCGAAGAAATAAGAATACGAGATGCCTCGGGTGCATATCGAGTTATTTACCCTGCTCGCCTTAGCGACAGAGTGGTGGTTCTTCATGTTTTTTGCGAAAAAGACACAAGCCACATCTGTTCGAGACATCGAGATTGCCAAGAAACGGTTCAAGGAACTGATGGGAGGTAAAGATGACAAAGACCGATAATTTCGAAAGCGTGTGGGATGCAATTGCGGATACGCCAGAACAAGCAGCAAATCTCCGGGCACGAGCAGAACTTATGCAGAAAATTGCAGCTATCGTGACAGAAAGCGGATGGACACAAGCAGAAGCTGCTAAACATTGCGGGGTTACTCAGCCACGGATGAACGACCTTCTACGTGGACGAGTATCGCGTTTCTCCCTCGATGCATTGGTAAATATTGCCACAGCTACCGGTCACCAGGTTCACGTGGAGTTAGAATCGGCGTAAGTCTTCATGACCCTCGATAGCCCCATTATGGAAATTGGGCTATCAACCTCCCGGTCTTATACGCAACAGGCTTTTTGATAACGCAATTGTCCATCAGTCAATGGCGATACAACAACCCTTGCAGATCGAAAGCGCTAACGTGCGAGAAAGAGATCTGTTGAAGATCTTTCCACAAACTGTGGGATATCGAAAAAGAAATGGATATCGAAAAACTTAATATATGGTACCTGAGTCCATTTTAATTTACAACGTATTGATAATCCTGAAACCTTTACGACTCAGGTCTCAAAAAAGGTTATTCGATGCTCACTTTATTTGGGCTGCAAATTGACAATTATGGTGCGAAGCAGTATATGTGTAGTAGAGTGTGAAGTGGAGGAAGAAATGTGACTGATAGTCCATTTGCTGGAGACCCCGTCTCTGAAGTTCACTTGGACAGCTCGCCGTTGGTAAAAGTGATCGCTCAGGTGAGGTTTCCCGTAATCGCAAAAATAGATACTTTGGGTGGCGTGCAAAAATTTCAGGAGAGTCTTAGAGTTCATTACCCAGTAATGCGTGCAGAAAATCGTCTGGCGTTTTCTCTTGCGCCTGGGGTTCAATTTGGTGGATCTCCCGCAACGCTATGGAGACTTTCAAATGCTTCTACAACTTGGTCTGTCACGTTGGCCCATGATTTCGTGGCTTTAGAAACGACCGACTACCATTCTCGCGATGACTTCCTAGACAAATGGCATTTCGTGCTATCTTCCCTAGAATCTCTAGACCCTGCACCTGCGGTTAAAGATCGAATTGGTATTCGTTATATTAATCGGCTGATGGGTCCAAATTTGACAAAGGAACTAGGAAGATGGATAAAACCAAACGCCGTTGGACTTACACAACAAACAAATCCGTTGGGAATCGAACTTGTAGCAAATGTTACTCAATCCCACTATCGAATTAACAATTTGCAGCTCAAGGCCAGCTGGGGTAAATTGCCGCCTAACGCTGTGATTGTTCCAGGAGTAGATGCCGTTGACGAGGAGAGTTGGGTTTTGGATATAGATGTCTTCTCGGAGGAGAAATCTTCATTTTCAGTTGATGAGTCACTCTCGGATAGTCGAAGGGCTGCTGAATACGCGTACGCGTTTTTCCGTGGAATAGTCACAGACAATTTTTTGTCAGAGCATGGAGCAAAGAGCAATGTTTGTTGAAGAACAAAACAAGATGAATTCAACGACAACTCAAACCGGATGGTTAGGCACTGATACGGATGTCGAAAAAACATTCTTTGTGATTAGGAGCAGCTATACATTTAGCATTATAGGTTTGGATCCAGTTAGCTATTTCCCTCAAGAAGACTTCACGAGCGAGGAGTTTTCGTGGCTATCTGACCCGCTGACCCATGATAGCGAGTCGTCGGATTTGAAATTTTCGAAGCAAATCTGCGACCTTAAACAGTCAACAGGCTTGACCTGGGAACAAATAGCTCAGTTATTTGGAGTGACTCGCAGGGCCGTACACTTTTGGGTTGAGGGTGGGAATCTGTCGCCTGTAAGTGAGTCGCGTCTTCGTAACATTCGCCAGCTGATAACAAGCCTGGGGACCACAGGGCCAAACGACACTAGAGCGGCCTTATTCAGGGTTGACAGTAAAGGGGTTTCTCTGTACGCATTTATGGTAGCTGAAGTGTATTCTGCTGGCACCAAGGCAGGAAATACCAGGGAACCAACTCTTACTGAGCTAAGGGAAATGGATTCTGGGGTTGGAATTCCGGAGGGTACCAATTCCAACGATAAATTCAGTGAGTTTAAATCTATTATGAGGTAGTTGTGGAGGTTTGGCGGCCGAAAGCCGAGTTAGTCAATGAAACCGATCGCTTAATGCAAGCCTGGAGCCAGGGAGATACAGTTCGTGGACCAGTTGTTTGGCTAGCCGACAGAGACAATCCATTTACCAAGCCTACGTCTGATCTAGGTGCCATTGGCATTGGAGCAACAATCGTCAACCAAGACCTCATCGTAGTAGTGACGCAAACTTGTGATATTAGGAAGCCTTCTTATGGAGGAAGAGATCCCTGGCCTTTTGTACAAGTGGCTCCAGTTGTTGAACTCAGTGGACCCATTCGCAACGAAGCTGCTGCCGGTCATTCTGCGCGCTTCGCACCTCTGCCTGGACTTGGCAAAGATAAATTCGCTGACCTTAATATCTGTTCCACTATGGAAAAAGTTGTGTTGGCACATTTAGGGAACCCCATTCCCGGCTGTCACGACGACAATGATAAGGCCGAATTTGCAAACGCAGTTGCTCGAAGCAAGAGTCGTTTTGCCTTTCCTGATGGTTTTGATGTTGCAATTAAACCATTGCGAGAACGTTTTCGTGACAAACGCAACGGCAGCGGAGCAGAATCTATATTGATCGGCCAAGTGAAAGAAATACGGGCAAGGAAACCTAAAGAAAAATCTTGGTATTCGGTTCCACTTGAGATCGAGTTAGTCTTCATAATAGACCCGGATACGCTTCCACCAATTGAGGGAGATGAGTACGGGGTGTCTGAAAAGATCTCTCAACTGAATAACTATCATGCTAATGACAAGATAGAAAAAATTGCAAAATATTTACAATCAACTGGAGAGCCATCAGAACGGTCTTTTCTGTGGCATTTGTTGGTGGAGTGTTGGTACAAGAAGTGTACAGTAGACAATCAAGGACGCGTTCGTATAGTGGGGGCTTTTCCTGAAAGCGCTTCTGAATACCCCATTTTTCGTTCTTGGTTGGAGCCTAAGCTTGATCTAGACAACTTGTCACGCAACTAAATTAGTCTACGGTAGACACCCCAACAATCAGCCTCCAATTCCTACCTACTATCACAGCGCTACTTATATGAATTTACCCTTCCCCGTTTAACCTTAATGTAAACTGGGTAAAGTCATATGAAAAGTGGAGGGGCATCGTGATCATCAGTCTAGTTTTCGCAAGCGGAGCATTTGTTGCCCGTCAGCACATGATAAACCACAAGGATGTGAAAGCTGGTGCGTTCTCTCCAGAAGTGCAGGCAGCGCTAAAGACCCTAAATGTTCCATGGTCTAGATGGGACCGGACTCACCTTTGAGATCCATGGTATACCTCGTCGGCAAATCAAATTGTAAAGAGGCAACTCGCCAAGGAATTTCTATTTTGAGAGGTACCTTTCAAGGATGAGTCGAATAATCGACAACCAGAAAGTATCACTTGAGCAGCGGCTCGAGGAGACGCTTCCAGAGTGTAAGCAACTTGACGTATGCGTCGGTTATTTCAACCTGCGTGGATGGCGCAGGATCCGAGATTCGATTCTTTCTATGGAAACTCATGAATCCGAAAATCCACGCGTGCGCCTCCTGATTGGCATGGCGATAGTTGGCGAAAGTGAAATTCGTAACGAGTACCGACTCTCGAATCGGTCGACAAATGGGATTGACCTTCCACAGGCAGTCTTGATGGCACAGCGAGCCGTATCGGCGTTCGCAACCCAGTTGACATGGGGTGCCCCCACAAATAATGACCTAGCGGGACTTAGGCATCTCAAGGAAGACCTTCAGTTGGGACGAGTTGCAGTTAAATTTGCAGCCCGAACACCACTACATGCAAAGTTGTACGTTTGCCATGCCGCGACGGGACTTAAGGGGTTCCAAGCAACGATTGGATCATCAAATTTGACCTCCGCAGGGTTGAGCGGCCAGGGTGAACTCAATCTTGAAGAGACTGATGATGCAACGACTTGGATGCTTGCTGACTGGTTCGACAATCATTGGAACGATGAGTACTCAATCGATATTACAAATCTTTTGATTGAAGTTATCGAGAATTCCTGGGCTCGAGAGATTCCACCTAATCCTCGACTCGTTCATCTCAAAATCGCCTACGAACTCTCACATGATGCTCGAAGTGGCATAAATCTGGATATCCCTATACAGTTTCGAAATGTGTTACTGCCTCACCAAGAAAGTGCAGTTCGAGTCGCATGCCGAATCCTTGAACGCCAAGGACTCGTCATCATTGGCGATGTTGTGGGTCTCGGTAAAACCATGACGGCATCGGCAATTGCAGCGACAACCGGGGAAAGTGTTCTTGTCCTCTGCCCGAAGAATATGGTCGAAACCTGGGATGAGTACCTTCAGACATATGACATCCCTGGTAAAGTTCTAAGTTTGAGCATGGTGTCGCGCGAGCTCAGTTCCCTTCGGCGCTACAAGCTCGTGATGATTGACGAATCTCACAACCTGCGGCATCGGTCGAGAATCGACTGGGAAGTTATCCATGACTACATTCAATTGAACGATTCCAAATTGGTGCTCATCACGGCCACAATGTATAACGCAGATCACCGCGACATCGGAGGCCAGATTGCTCTCAAGATTGAGAAAGATCAGGACCTGGGCATTCGGCCGGAACGATTGATCGAACATATCGGTGAGATCAAACTTGCTCAACGAACCAACGGACGCCTGACCTCGCTTGCAGCTTTTGAGCAGTCCAGGTACAGCGAGGACTGGCAACGACTCCTTAGTCAGTTCCTGGTGCGGCGAACCCGGAAATTCCTTGAGACGCAGTACGGAGAGCATGATCCCGTAACGAACAGGATCATGATGAAGTTCCCTGACGGGTCTGAGTTTTCTTTCCCTAAGAGAGTTCCTGAACCACTTGAATACGTTGGTGGACCCAACGATCTCGGGGATCGCCTTGCGAGTCCAGAAAACTTCGATATCATCGACAACCTCACCTATGCCAGATATCAGCTCGGCAAATACTTGCTACCTGGAGCGGAGCCGGACTCGCAAGCCCAAAAAGAGGTTCTCGAAAACCTCAAAAAGTCAATTCAAACAGCTGCAGGTTTCATCAGAACTACGGCCCTTAAAAGAATGGCCTCGTCGGCGTTTGCCTTTTTGAACACAGTTGAGAAAATGTTGATCAGGGGACACATCTTGAAGTACGCTCTCGAAAATGGTTTCGATATTCCGATTGGAACAATTCCGGATCTGACGATAGCCGATCTTGAATCCGAAGAAGACGGTATTGAGGAGTTCGAGGACAGCGAGCTGATACGAACTCAAAGCCAAAGACGTACTCATGAGGTGTGGAGAGAAATCGCGCGACAGGGTATCGAGTCATTAAAGAAGCTACCCGATACCAAGATTCGCTGGGTACCCAGTTCCAAATTCAAAGTTGGTGAACTTTTATCAGATCTAATCTTTGACCTCAATCAACTTCAAGGAATAGTTGACGAGTACGGCCAGTGGGACCCTGCACAAGACTCGCGCTTGACGGCTTTGGCACAGTTGGTCAACTCTCTGCCAGAAGGAGCGAAGGTCTTGGTCTTTAGCGAGTACCGCGATACCGTGGACTACGTTGCACGAAACCTACCAAATCATTGCCCAGGCCGTGTTATAGAAGGCGCTAGCGGACATTCATCAAAACCGCAACTTCTTGCACGGCGGTTTTCGCCAAGATCTAACGAACGAACCGGGGGTCTTCCGCCGGGAAGCGTTGAGATCGATGTCTTGATCTCAACGGACGTGCTAAGTGAAGGTCAGAACCTCCAAGACGCGGCCATCGTTGTCAATTGGGACCTTCCCTGGACGATCATCCGAATCATTCAGCGAGCCGGGCGAATCGACCGAGTTGGCCAGCAGGCGCGAGAGATTCGTGTCCTCTCGTTTCTTCCGCATGACGGTATCAATCGCATCATTAAGTTGCGGGAACGTCTAATTCGACGCCTCAAAGAGTTCGCCGAAACAATAGGATCTGACGATGTCTTCTTTATTGAGGATGACTTTAGTAACTCAGATGCCATAAAGGGACTCTTTGATGGCACTGCGAACCTTGAACAGGAAGAAGGGGATGTGGACTATAGTTCTTATGCTCTAGGCATCTGGGAGAGTGCCTCAGACGAGGAACGAGTGCTTGTCGGACAACTTCCCAACGTCGTGTTTACTGCAATGGCAGCCGAAAAAGAAGAAAGCCAAGGAATCGTGATTTTTTGTCGCACCATGCAAGGCATGGATGCTTTAGCGATGACACGACATGACGGATCAACTGCGGCGAAGACACCCATGGAAGTCTTGCGCCTTACAAAGGCAGAGCCTGAAACACTGAGATTAGATCCCTGGCCCGACCACCACAGGTTGGTTAGAGGGGCTATTGAAGGTTCGATCGCTCAACAGACCAAACAAAACATAGTATTGCTTCACTCAGGTGAGCGAAGACGGATTCACGAGCTACTCGCGAGATTTCATCAGGACATGCAGGGAACCATCTTTTACGAACCGATTGTTGGCGAACTTATCAACGAACTCCCTAGTAGACCCATAAAAGAGTCTGCGCGACGGGCAGTCATGCAAATTCTAAAGAGTTCAAAGCTAGTCGCCGACAAACGTTTCGCTGTTGGTCAATTGCTAGATCTCTATCGAGACGGTGAGCTGCTCGATGAAATTAACACTGAGGATGACGATATCAGCATCGTTTGCTCTATGGGCTTAGTTTAGCCATGGTGAGTGTGCCAAAAACCGTGAAAAGTCTTGAAGCTCTGCGGACATTCCAAACATCCGACGACCTCAGACAACTTTTCATCGAAATTCTCGGGTGGGGCCGACCCCAGATGGAATCGGTGGCTCTTGAAGTCGACGGGACTGAACAGGAAGTGAGGTTGGTGGCTGAACTCGCTGGCTTTCTGATATGTGAGGTACGCTGCAACAAGCGACCAACGGGTAGCGAGCAAAGAGCGATTGATCGTGCCATCGAGCTGTACCGAGCGGATCGACTAGTCATTTTCACTTACCCCGAGGGTCAGACATGGCGATGGCCAAAGGTGACACCATCGAATTCGCCTTCTCAAGAAGTGCTTGAAGTCCGCGACGGAACCATTCCGTTGTTCCTCGCACATCGACTTGCTGGCCTCTCAGTGACTGCCGAGGAGCTACTGAACGGGCTAGCCCTTACGGATATCCGAACCCGTGTTCGAGGACAATTTGACTCAAGCACAGTTACCAAGAAATTCTACGACCAGTTCAAAAGTCGCCACGACGAGCTTAGCGCGATCATTCAGGGGATCAGTGACCAACAAGCGAAAACTTCGTACGCGACGCTGACACTCAACCGTCTGATGTTCCTATATTTTCTCCAGAAGAAGGGATTTCTTAATGGTGACCTCGATTACCTCCGAACGTGCCTTCGGAAGATTCAAGAACTAAACGGCGAGGGACGATTTTACAACTTTTACAGAGATTGTCTTCTCCCAATGTGTTTCAACGGCCTTAATGAAAACGGTGGAACAATTGACGATGCAGAAGTAAGGAAGATTATTGGAACGATTCCGTACGTAAATGGAGGGCTTTTTGAGCAACATAAAATCGAGGCTTCCTCGAAGATAGCGATTAGTGACTCCGCTTTTGAAGAGATCTTCGACTTCTTCGATAGCTTTGTGTGGCACCTTGATACCCGGCTGACCGGAAACCCTAACGAAATCAATCCCGATGTTCTTGGCTACATCTTCGAGCAGTACATCAATTTCACCTCAAAGGGTCGTAAAGACAAGGGCGCGTACTACACGAAAAAAGACGTTACAAGTTATATGGTCGATTCAACGCTTGCTCTACGAATTCTCGAAGTGATTACTAATGCAGGAGTCGATGTCCTAGGCCTCGTTCGAAGAAGCCCGGAGCTATATATCCCTGCTGCGCTTAGTCATGGTATCAATGAAGACAAAACCGAATGGATCTTAGCTCCTGGGGAGCTTAGCGACTGCTGGCAAAGTGACCCTCAAGGATGGGGTCTTCTGGATGCGACAAACACGGACGACACGATTTGTCTCCCTGGAGAGACATGGGTTGAGATGTTTCATCGGAGAGAGCGATATGAACAAATTCTACGAAAAATGGAAGATATATCTGAACTCAATTTAGTAATCACATATTGTCTTGATGCTCGGCGCTTGATACGTGATGCCATCGAAGAGGCTCCTAATGGGGCATCTATCCTCAAGATGTGGAAAGGCATTTCTGAAACTTCAGTATTGGATCCTACATGCGGCTCCGGTGCGTTCCTTTTTGCGGCACTGGAACTTCTTGAAGAGTCTTATCTCCCGATCATAGAAACGGCAGAGTCTTTCGATGACGGTTCTGTTGGCGGCGTCACAAAGCTCCTAACCGATGTGCGCGGTCATGTGAATAGCCGGTATTTTGTGAGAAAACATGCCGCTCTCCACAACCTCTTCGGTACAGATATTATGGAAGATGCAATTGAAACTGCAAAGTTACGCATTTTTCTTTCTTTAGTTGCCTGCGTCGATAAGATACAAGAGTTAGAACCGCTCCCTGACCTCGATTTCAACCTACGTTGTGGCAATCTGCTGGTAGGATTTGCGAATTCCGCAGATGCCAATCGTATCGGGGGCGGCCTGTATGTCCAAGAGATGCTAACGGAACTCCAACCTGATATCGAAGAATACCTCACGGTCTACCAGTCGTTCGTTGAAGACTCAGCTCAGCGGATTGCGGATCTCACGATTCAGAAACCAATCATGAAGAGATCGGCCGAGTCGCTTCGATTAAGAGCAAATGAGATTTACGCTGCCTGTATAGGTATCCGTCCTGATGATATCCCTGAGTGGTCGGCTAAGTCAAGGCCACTTCATTGGTTTCTTGAGTTTCCAGGGGTTATTGGCTCTGGGGGGTTCCAAGTAATAGTTGGGAATCCACCATACATAGCTAAATCCAAAGTCGATGACTACGACGTCGTCGGATTTAAGACCCTTTCATGTCCAGACCTATACGCCCAATGTTACGAACGGAGCCTGAACCTACTTGCTGAGAATGGGCGCCACGCGTTTGTAGTTATGTTAAATCTTGCTTTCAGTAACGACTATTCGTCGCTCCGTCGAGTCATTGCGGAAAGAGGGGGCGCCCAGTGGTGGAGCACCTATGGCAAGCGTCCGGATTCGCTCTTCACGGGTATCCAGGTCCGCAACACGATTGTAGTGGTGGCACCGGGAAACGGCAGTTTTATGACGCGACACAATATCTTCACTTCGGCCGGTCGGACCCATATGTTCCAGACTCTCGAATATGTGCAAGCAGAGAAAGGCTCGGACGCGATACCCGTGAGGTCAGGAATTGCGCATCGGATCACCGACCTCATGTCTGCCTCGACAAGGATTGGTACCTCCAAATTACATAGAAGGCATGCAATCTACCTTCGCCCTTCAGGCGCTTACTGGTTCCCAGCATTGTTCACAAATATTCCGCTTGTTGATACATCGTTCGCGGTCGTGGAAGATCCAGATCCGAGAATGGTAGTGGTTCCACTAGCCGAAGAAGAGGACTCTGATGTTGCCGCTGCCATTTGTGCCGGAAAGATTGGCTATCTTTGGTGGTCTGCAGTTGCGGATGACTTCGATGTTTCTGCGAAAGATACAGTCGGACCACGTTCGTTGATCCGCGGACTTTCTGATGATTCAGATTTGAAAGAGGCAGCATCTGCGGTCAAGGCTGCGGTGCCAAGTGCAGTCTTTGCGAGTGTTAACGCAAAGAAGTTATATATGAACGTCCGTTGGAGCGACTTACGTGAAGTAACGGACGTATTCGACTATCTGGTACTCACAAAGCTTGGTTTGGAGTCCGAATGGCGAAATCTGAACATTTGGTATCGGCAAGTCATGCGATCGGGCGGAGAGAACAACAACAGCATTCAGGTCCCAGAATACATTGCTAAACGGTATTTTTAATCTAAATATACCACTGTCACACCTCTATATGGGTACAGCTGAGCCTATCTCGGGACACCGTCCCAAGTTCAGCCTAGGCATGCGAATGGATATAGCACACGGAACCTGAGTCGTAACGGTCGATTCGGAAATCCTCGGTGTTTGGCTTCCTTCATGTAGTAATCTCTGACCAATGACTTCTACGGAAACGCTCTTCAATTCGCCCGCTGTTCAGATAACGGCAGACAAAATTAGAGATCTGATGGATCAGAACCTGCCCGAGGGTCTAACACTTGAGTATAAGGAGACCTACTCCAGAGAGATCGTCAAATCCGTTGCCGCCATGGCAAATACCTATGGCGGAATAATTCTTGTCGGGGTGAAGGATCAACCTGACTCGGACCGGCTTGTGGGTGTTGACGGTTCCATAAGTTTGCAGATAGTCAACGCATGCCATGATCGTTTGGAGCCCCCCTGGGAGCCAGAAATAATCTCGGTACCCCTCGAGGCAGATAAGAAGATCCTTGTCATACGCATCGACCCATCTCGTGCTCCTCGCCCGCTTGTGCTGGACGACAGGGTACCCATACGGTTGCGAGGCCGCAACGCATATGCTGACCGAACCCGGCTATTCCAAATGTTTTCTGATGAAACAAGTCCGTCAAACTTCCGGTTATTTCAACACATATCTCAATCCACTCTGCCAATACGTCCAGACGGTGAACCCCCGGTCGATTTCGTTCTTCGGAGTGGTTTGATGATCCCACTTGGCGAGAAAGCGGCCTATAGGCCATTGTCCGAACTGTCAATCGAGTCTCTCGCAAGTGCCTTAAATAATTCTCAACTGAATCAAACCTTGATTAAATGGTCGGGAAAGTTCAGCACTCAAGGTCTAAATCTATTTCACCGCGTCGGATTTAATCGCGCAAGACATGTACAACTGAGTTGGCAAGCTCTGGTAGGAAATGATCCGACGTTCACCCCAGTTGAATCTCAGGTAGGGATCAAATTGTCAAACGTCGGAATCACTGATGGCTACATGGAGGTCAGCCTTTCGGTTCTTACATCTGTTTCCCAGATGTTAAGGGAAGGAGGTTGGCCCAGCAATTTCTATAGAAATTGGCTCATCATCTCGGAGCTCCGGTATCTGATTGACGGGGTATTGGGGGCCCTTGTCGACGATGAGGTTGTCAGAGTGCTAAGCGATATCGCTGACGTCGATCGGTCAATTATTCGCCAGCCGGCAACACTCGATTTTCTAACAGCATCCGCTGTCGCAGATTTATTATTCTTGGATGGCCTGCAAGTTATTGAGAATTCTGGGCCCTCGCACGGTGCCAACTTAGTCTCAGATCCTACTATCGATCTTCATTCCCCAGAGGAACGGCGCGATCAGTTGAATCGCTGGTTGATGGAAATCGTGTTGGACGCGGGTTTGGTTGGAATAGAAGGGGTGATTGCTGGGCTGAGCGAAACATAATGAAACTCTCGGTGGTCTCTGGGTCGTATCTGGATTAGTTCTTGCAACTGTCTTCTGAGATCGTCGAGACTTCTCGCCAGTCGATCTGTCGCGTGAACGACCCCAGTGCCTGTGTCCCTTACCCAAACCTAATAATCGACCTTGACGTGCGTATTTGTTTTGTGGTTTTCGGACAGAAGTGAGGCTAAGTCATTTTTTTGGTGCCTGAAATAACGATAAAGCCAACGAAAATATGCAAGCGGCAATCGCTGTAGAACTTCGAAAGGTAAAGCTCATCCCAACGTGAGCAATTCGCCGCGAGATCTTTGTTCCGTGCTTGCTAACCTACATACCCTATAAACCTACTCTCTACTATGTAAATCAAGTATATTTATCCTCGATTCGCCGGTAAATAGGATTCACAATCCAGAGCTTGACTCAGATTTTCTGATTCAAGAGTCCGAGCTTGAGATACTTGTTCAATGTGTCGCGACTGATACCAAACTCTCTGGCCAGCATCGCCTTTGGTTTCCTAGCCTCTGCAATTTTTAGTGGAATGGGGCTTAGCAAGGCCGACAAAGTGGGGACTAGTAAAGGGATCGCAATTACGGGCCTGGTACAAGGTATCCTCATCATTTTTTTCATGATAATACCTGGTATCAACCTTCTCTAATACGATCCGCGTAGGGATAGGGGGAAACGTTCTCCAGATTGGGCGGAAGCTTGCAACAGAGAAATTACTCATTCAAATCCTTACCAACATAGCGAAGCAGATTTCCTCTGTTAGCGATGCAGGTAGTATTGTCCATGTGGATGGAGACATTAAAATTGGCTCTGAAGTGTCACGGAGAGCCATACGGTAGCAGCTTGTGCATTTTGCGGATCGAGCGGACCGCTTACACGTGAGCATGTCTTCCCGAAGTGGCTGGGAGAGATTGGCCTCTCTCGCGAGTCGGTCAGGTTCTCGACGGGACCGCTGAACCGGCTCGGGCGACAGTTCGGTCCGGCTCCCGCATTCTCACACACTGTTCGAGATGTCTGCAAAAATTGTAATGGCGGTTGGATGAGCAAGCTTGAGACCGTTGCAAGTCAAGTGCTCCCGCCCCTCATCCTTGGCCAATCTGGTTCATTGCAGTTTTCTGACCAACGAGCCATCGCGGCTTGGGCATTAAAGACAATACAAGTCGCGCTGTTGGTCTCGTCTGACGAAGAGCGCGCAGCTGGCCACGGCCTTCCAACCTCGGAATATCGGATACTGCATGAGAGAAGCACAAAAGGCGATGTAGTCCCCGCGACCCATCTTTGGGCTGGCAAATATGAAGGCACAGATCATCACTTAGCAGTTTGGGTCACACCACTCACCGCTACTATCGACGGCATAACGCCCCTTGACTTTCCCCAAGCCTATGTGTTCACAATAATCCTCGGACAGCTAATTCTCCATGGTGTCCGGTTCACCGCACCAATGCTGGATCTCAACATGGGTACCCGGTCGGACCTCGCAAAGATCTGGCCGATCGGAGATCCGGTAACCTTGCCGCGCGGGAAACCATTGGACGATGCTAGATATTTTGGGTTTGTAAAAGGCGACGACCTTTTAGTGACAGAACCAGCGGTCACCTTGCGACCGTGGTTACATGCCACCGAACTCCCGACCAGTATAGCCCATGGTCCAATGGTCGCACTGCCGACGATCTGTGGCGAACATCATGTCTTTTATCCAGAAAGTCTCGTTGCCGAGGCAAGACGAGGACACTTCTATGCGTTTCATACTGCATGCGAGTGTCCAGAGAACTATCTCGTCATGACGGCTTCCGACGGAGCACACTTCGAGTATTCCGGGAGTGCAGAAACCATTTCTGAGATGTACGAGTCGACCGAAGGCACTGAAGTCAGATATCAAGACGGGAATGGAGTTTTTGTATGCAAACGAGTGCTTTCTGAACCACGAACAACTTCGTCATAACATAAAAACTTATATTCACCTTTGCAGAGTCCATGCTTTTACATGCGGCCGATTCCATGAGGTCCAGGGACGAGCCTTGCTGGTGCTTATCTGCTAGCTCCATTCCCCATATATGTACGCGGCCTAAAATGCAGCTACGACAGAGGTCCAACCTGGCAGAACAACCACAGCTCCCTTAATAACGTTGGCGAATAGTTTTGTATTTGGCAACCGCTTGGTCAAATGATCAGTATTTTAGCGATTATTGATTAGTGTCGAGATGATTGCTGGTTCGTCGTGCAGCGCGACGGGCTTTACGATTCGACTGTTGGATCGGTCTTGGGATTCGAGGCAAAGAGGTTTCCCCGAACATTTCGTGCAGTCCGCGTAACCCTCCAATGTCCTCGATCGGACGAGGAGGGGGCCATATTATTGTTTGACTACTAGCTGGCCAAATTCGCCGAGTAAACTCGTGGTTACCGGGACCCTCGGTGACATCGAAAGTCGTGGGCAATGTGTGGCCGAAGACTTGAACAGCGAGATGCCCGACACTAAATGTGACCCTGTAGATGCGCGCGCCGGCTGCGATATCATCCGAAATGCGTGCCGCTAGATCTTGATTGTTACTTGGAACCTGAATCTCAAGGACTTGTTCCTTCAGTGATGATGCAAGGTTGTCTGCTGGATTGCTTCGCTCCGCGATCCAGACCATATGACTTGGAAGCGGCTGCCGCGCATCGTAGAACGCCCGATATTCCGAGTCTGGTATCAAACGTTCCTCTCGATACATGTGATCCATCACGAACGCTGTCTTGACTGCCCAAAACGCGATGTCCGACTGAGAGACCGGGGACAGCGAACTTGTCCATCCACTCTTGATGATAGGTCCGAGGATTTGGCTGACTCTCCCTTCTAGTTGTGACATCCATCCACCATTGCAGTTTTCGCAGACAATGCCGATCCGATCTTGAAACACGCGTGTGCCCCATACCCTGACTACGCCGTTGGTATCGACGATCTGCGAGATTCCAGTAGGCATATGACCATACAGCCCCGCAATCCAGTTAGCAAAAATGTGCTCTTTGGTCATGGGGACGGCGTCATTCCCACAAAACACACAAGCTCTAGGCATCATCGATACCTCCGAAAAACTGTTTACCGAAACCAAGGCCAATTTCAGAGGTCACCGATGTATCCCCTGGGTCCCGCTCCGGCTCCTTCCGTATACCATGTTGCGAAGAACCGACTGACCCAAGATTACGCCCTAAAATCCATCTAGTAGTTCCGGCCTGACGCAAATATAATAATATGTCTCCCGTGGGCCATTTGCATTATCATATTTGCCCATAAATGACGCTGCGTCACATTTTCTGGCAGGAAGAATGGGCCCAAAATCTTTAGGACAGTTTCATTCAGCCGTCAATATTACTTTACTCCGCAATATGACGCTAGATGAATCCCTTACTATTAAGCTCACTGATCAAAGTCTCTTTCTATTTGCCGCTGAACGAGAAGAGCGATAATAGCAGTAGTCAAATTCGCACATATGTATACCTTATAAAACTGCTCTCTACAAGGTTAATCAGATGTACTTCTCCTCGATTTGATGGTCAACAGGGTTCACCTTTTAAAGCGAGAGAGCCGCAAAGTTTGCGAAAGTACTTCGATGGCGTGTCATGATCCAGCGGAACTAATCAACCAGTCTCGCCGACGAACAAAATAATCCCGGGCACACTGATATCACACGCATTTTTTGGGAGCTAATCAGAATTTCCGACCAACATTTTGACCAACATTTTTCGATCTATATGAGTTTTGCGGTATCTTTAGCTATCGAGCTCATACGCATTGACGTGCAGTTATGTGTTTTGCTGTCGCTAGAAATATGGCCTGATTAGTACTACGGATCAGAAGGCCGGGGGTTCGAATCCCTCCGAGCGCGCAGTTCAGAGCATATGGTGATATGGAACAAAATAGCTGTAACATGGCCTGTGACAGCGAGATGGTATCGTTTGTCCATGTGAGGAAGCATTATACGACACCGCAGGCAGACCGATGCATGGCGCCTGCGTATCTATTTGGGCAAGGATCCAGTTACTGGGAAAGACAAATACCGCTCTAAAGTCTTTCGCGGTAAAAAGAAAGAGGCGGAAGATCTACTGAATACGATGATCTCGGAGGCCAACACTAAAGAGGATCCTGTCAGCAATACGACTCTCGAGCAGCTCTTGGTCGAATGGCTCAGATTTTGTAGACATAAAGGCTTGTAGCCCAAGACCGTTAGCGATTATGAATGGAGGTCGCGGCAACGGATCATTCCAAATCTTGGCATGATACCGATCGACGAACTCTCGGCAAAGCATTTGGATGATTACTACGGAGAGCTTCGCGCAAAGGGCTTCTCGTTCTCGACGATAAGACACACACATGCGATAATGCGCCAAGCACTCGGCCAAGCGGTGAAATGGAGGTGGTTGAAGCAAAATGTTGCACTCCTGGCCACTGTTTCAGCCCCCGCATCTGTTCCAGGTTCCGCACCCGGAGTGGAACAGCTCAAAGCGATCATTGCTGAGATGTCTGCGTCCAATCTTCAATTTGCCGCGATGATTGCACTTGCCGCCCTGACCGGAGCGCGACGGGGGGAACTGCTGGCGATTCACTGGGCAGATGTGGATTTAGAGAACTCGACTCTTTGGATTCGCGGCTCGCTCAGTTACACCAAAGAATCGGGAATAGTGCTTGGATCGACGAAAACCAAACGTACCCGCAAAGTTCATCTCGATCAGGTTAGTAAAACGGTTATCCAAAAGCAGATGCAAGCGCTCAAAGACGCCTTTACCCCTTTGGTACCAGAACGTATTGCCATAGAGTATCTGACATCGAGCTTCTCAAGCTTTATAAGAGTGGCCTTCGACCAGTAATCAGAATCAAAACGGATCACGATCTCTCCAGTTGGTAATCTCTTCTCACCCTTGTAATTGTTTCAACTATAAACTGTCTTACTCCCCTGGCAGTATTGGCTGAACCTTTGCGAAGTCTTACATGAATAATCTCTCCGGTATCTGCTCTCACGGCAAGTAGTGGGTGATAACAACGACACTTGGTATAGCCAAAGTTGG
>JAJZIP010000037.1 GCA_021810525.1 Actinomycetes bacterium
CGCCCGCGGCCGAAGTGTGCAGACGATCCTTTCCGGCCCGGCCGCTGGTGTAGTGACCGCTCAGCACGTGGCTGAATCGACTGATCTCGCAAACTTGGTCACCTTCGACATGGGCGGAACGAGCACGGACGTGGCACTCGTCAAAGAGGGAGAGGCTGTTCGTCGCATGGGCGGCAAGGTCCACAACCTCGACGTCTTGGTGCCGATGCTCGACATCCACACTGTTGCGGCCGGGGGCGGAACCATAGCCTGGGTGGATGAGATGGGTGCACTACAAGTCGGACCGCGAAGCGCAGGATCCCATCCAGGCCCGGCTTGCTACGGGAAAGGCGGCACGGAGCCGACCGTTACCGATGCAAACGTGGTGCTCGGCGTGCTCAGTGTGGCGCAGCCGTTGGCTGGAGGTGCTCTAGAGCTTGACCGCCAGGCAGCGGAAAAGGTGATTTCGGAAAGGATCGCCAAACCTCTGGGACTGTCTGTCACCGCTGCTGCCCGCGGAATCGTGGAGATCGTGAACGTCAAGATGCAAGAGGCTATAAAGGTAGTCTCCTCGAATCGCGGGTACGATCTCCGGGACTTCTATCTCTTTGCCTTTGGTGGCGCAGGGCCGCTGCACGCGTCGCAGATCGCTGAGGAGATGGGGATGAAAGGGGTCGTGATTCCCCCCTATCCCGGGGTGACCAGCGCTCTCGGACTCCTGCTCTCAGACGTGCGTCACGACTACGTCCATTCCGACCTGAAGGATCTGGATGAGGTGAAACCGAGCTACGTCGCCTCGGTCCTTTCCCAGCTGCGCGAGGATGGAATGCGCCAGCTCGAAGAAGAGGGCTTTGCGCCCGACCGGTGCCATTTTGTCTGGGGGATGGACCTGCGCTACATCGGCCAGGGCTACCAGTTGACGGTGCCGCTGCCCGAGATTCCCAAGGCCATTGAAGACCTCCATCAGCTGCGCCGACGCTTTGACGAGGCGCACCTCCAGTTGACAGGCCATTTCGCT
Source organism: Actinomycetes bacterium (assembly GCA_021810525.1). Lineage (GTDB taxonomy): Bacteria > Actinomycetota > Acidimicrobiia > Acidimicrobiales > Acidimicrobiaceae > SCQM01. The sequence goes on from JAJZIP010000037.1 coordinate 998, forward strand.
CCCGAGGAGCGGGTCGAGGTTGTCAACTACCGGGTGACTGCGATCGCCTGGGTTCCGCGCGCCCCGCTGGCGATTCCTCTTCCAGAAAGGGGAAGCCTCGAGTTGGCCCATATCGGTGATACTGAGGTGTTCTTCAAGGATGTGATGGAAAAGGTGCCCATGTATCAGCGAAGCCACCTGGCCGCGGGCATGGAGGTGGTGGGACCTGCCATAATAGTGCAGAACGACTCGACCACAGTGCTCGGCCCAGGTCAGGCCGCAGTCATGGATCCGTGGGGCTATCTTCGCGTTGAATCGCGGCGCTAATCCGTATTAAAAGGCATACTTAGAGCAAGAGGGGGCATTGCATGAGGTTGGCTGGTCGGGTGGCAATTGTGACCGGAGGCGGCAAGGGGATCGGCGCGGTGTATTCTCAAGGTCTGGCGGCGGAGGGCGCCAAGGTCGTGGTCGCCGACATCGACGCAAATGGCGCGAAAGAGGTCGCGAGAAGAATTCGCTCAGATGCAGGTGAAGCTATTGCCGTCAGCGTGGACATCTCAGATCCCCAGAGCACCGACGAGATGGCCAAAGCCGCCCTCTCATCGTTTGGAAGGATCGACATCCTCGTAAATAACGCTTCCCTGATGAGCGCACTGCCGAGGAGGAGCTGGCACGAAATTCCTGTGGATGAGTGGGACCGGGTGATGGCCGTGAACCTCCGAGGGATGTTTCTGTGCTGCCTGGCGGTCTATCCCTCGATGAAAAAGCAAGGGAGCGGCAAGATCATCAACATCTCCTCCGGGAGAATTCTGGATGGACTTCCCAATCGGCTTCACTACACTACCTCCAAGGCTGGAGTTGTCGGATTCACCCGCGCCTTGGCGAGAGAGGTCGGTGACGACAACATTTGCGTGAACGCCATTTCGCCGGGCTTCACCCAGAGCGAGACCCAGGTAAAAACGAGCAGCGCTCAGTATATGAAGGCTCATATAGACCGCCGCTGCTTCAAGAGGGAGCAGTATCCGGCCGATCTAGTGGGAACGGTGATATTTTTGTCGTCGTCCGAGAGCGACTTCATGACCGGTCAGCTTCTCAACGTCGACGGCGGTTACTCGATGCATTAGCTGCAGAGATCTAAATATTGCTCGAAAGTTCATATGAGGGGGACGGGGAATGAGCTGGCTTGTGGGGATCGATACCGGCGGAACCTTTACAGATTTGGCTGCCGCTGATACCGAGACAGGAACGATATATACACTCAAAGTGCCTTCGGTGCCCGAGAATCCTGCGCTTGCAGTCATGGCTGCCGTGAGCCAGCTGGTCGAAGAGCACCCGGTGGCGTGGTCGGACATTCACTTTCTAGCTCATGGCACAACGGTTGCCACCAATGCGATCCTCGAGGGCAAGGGGGCGAGGGCAGGCCTCTTGGTCAACCACGGGCTCCGTGCTATATACCCGATGAGGGCTGGAAACCATCCGGTAGGGCCGGATCTGATCGATCCGTACTACACCAAGCCGCCCGAGCTGATCAGCCCCGCGCTGACCAGGGAGGTGAGAGGGCGAATCGGCTTCGACGGCGGCGAGGTCGAGCCTTTGGACGAGGACGACGTGCGCAAAGCGGCGGCGGAACTGAAAGGCGAGGGGGTGGAGTCGATCGCGGTCTGCTATCTCTTCTCCTTTACGAACTCCCGGCATGAACAGAGAAGCAAAGAGCTGATACACGAGGTATTTCCAGAGTGCAGGGTATCGCTGTCGAGCGAGGTCTTGCCCGTCATACGGGAGTATCCGCGCCTTTCTACCACCGTCCTAGATGCATCCGTGGGACCGGTGGTTTCGCGCTACTTCGAGGATCTCAGCGGCCGCCTGGGCAAGGCGGGTATCAACACGCAGCGCTTCTACATCATGCAGTCGAGCGGTGGGCTGAAAAGAATGTCCCTTGCCGTGCGTTACCCAAACGAAACCCTTCTTTCCGGCCCGGCTGCGGGGGTGGTTTTCAGCCAGAAGCTCAGCGAGCAGAGTGGCTGCCCCAATCTTCTCACATTTGACATGGGAGGAACCAGCGCCGACATCAGCGTGCTAGCCGGGGGGGCGGTCGACGAGACGCGTGAGGGCGCTATCGCGGGCCAAGACCTTGGAACACCGATGATTCAGATTCGTACCATTGGCTCCGGTGGCGGAAGCCTGGCCTGGGTGGGTAAGGACGGCCTTCTCAAGGTGGGACCGCAGTCGGCCGGCGCGGTCCCTGGACCCGCCTGCTATGGAAAGGGCGGGACGGAGCCGACCGTCACCGATGCAAACGTGCGGCTCGGCTACCTGAGCGTTGACAACTTTCTGGGTGGGCGGATGGCGGGAAATGCCGAACTTGCTCGGCAGGCGCTCGGCAGGGTTGGTGACACTCTCGGCATCGATGACGCTGCCTTGGCGCGCGGCATCTTGAAGATAGTCGATACCCAGATGGCCGTCGGACTTCGGATGGCCTTGATGGAGCGAGGTGCCGACCCCAGGGAGTTCGTTCTGGCGGCCTTTGGCGGCTCCGGTCCGGTCCATGCGGCCAGGCTTGCCCGCGAACTTGGAATAAGCCGGGTCCTCGTACCGAGATTCCCAGGCATCGCCTGCTCCATGGGGCTATTGAACACGGTGGTCAAGTACGTCTACCTTCAAAGCTTTCTTGCCCGCTTCCATCAGGTCGATCCGTCGGCTATCGAACGCGGCTTCGCTGACCTTCGTGACAGGGCTCTCAAAGATCGCGAGGTGGAAGGTTTGGACGACGACTCTTCGGAGATCATTTACCAGCTCGATATTCGCTATCCCCGGCAGGGCTATGAACTCTCCGTCACTCTTGAACACACAGAGGGTCGTCCCGTGGTCAGTCTCGATACCATCAGGGAGCAGTTTCACCGCCAGCATCACAGCTACTACGGCATCTCCGCCCCTGATGAGGAGCCTGAGGTGGTGAATCTGAGGCTTGTCATGCATGGTGGGATCCCGCAGATGAGCTGGTCTGCACCTGACATCGTCGAGGGGGACCCGCTCAAGGGCTACCGTTCGTGTTGGTTCGACTCAGCCGGCGACTTCGTTTCCACCCCCGTCTACGACAGGGTTCGTCTGGCGCCCCGCACCGAGATGGAGGGACCCGCGATCATCGAGCAGACCGACGCGGCCACGGTCGTAGAGCCCGGGATGCGCTTTGTTATCGACCCGGTTGGAAATCTAGTCATTCACCTGCCAGAGAAGAGGGAGGGCTAACCAAGATGGATCCGATCACCTTGGAGGTATTGGGCTACAGATTGGGCGAAGTGGTTCATACCATGGAGCATCTGCTGTTTCACAGCGGCTACTCGCCCATCTTGCGCGAGTCATATGACGGCAGCGCCACCATTTTGGACCGAAACGGCAACGTCGTTGCGGGATCGGGTGCTCCGTACCACCTGTTCCCCTATTACTACACCGCCCAGTACATCATCGAACGCTTTTCCGGGGAGATCAGGCCCGGAGACAGCTACATGGCCAACGATCCATACCACTCCGGGAACTCCCACGTGCCCGATGTCGCGATCGTGACCCCGGTCTTCTACGGTGAAGAGCTGATCGCCTACTGTGCATGCATAGCTCACAAGCCGGACATGGGCGGCATGGTTCCGGGCTCCTCTGGTGCGGCTGCGCGGGAGATCTATCACGAGGGCATTCTCTTTCCCGGTGTGCGAATCTGGAGCTCGGAAGGGATAAACCGCGATGTTGAAAGCATCCTGCGGCAGAACAGCAGGACCCCTGATGAAGTGGTAGGAGACGTGCGTGCTCAGGTCGGCTGCACTCAGGTCGGAGGGCAGCGCTTGGTGGGACTCTGTGATGAGTACTCTCCAGAGACGATTTCAGAGGCGTTCGACGAATGGATCGCTATTAGCCAGCGTCGTCTCGGTCAGGAGCTGGAGAAGATTCCAGATGGGGTGGGAGAGGGGACTGCTTACCTCGATAACGATGGAGTCGACCTGGACCAGCCCGTAAAGATTCACGTGAAACTGACCAAGACCGGCTCCAAAGTGAAGCTGGATTTCAGTGGGAGCAACCCATTGGTAAAAGGTCCTGTCAACATCCGCCCCCAGTCGACGGAGGCTGGAGCCACTCTGGCGCTTATTGGGCTGTTAGATCCGCAGATACCGATAAACGATGGGATCAGGCGCTCCGTCGAGTTCAGAAATCCTCCAGGACGGGTCACCCACGCTGTGTTCCCGGCTCCGGTGAACAACTACTATCCCACGATGCACCTCGTCTACTGTTGCGTGCAGCAGGCCATGGCTGAACTCTCTGGAAGGGCGGTTGGCCCCGCGGCCCTGGGCATCGGAGGGAACACCCTTGGCTATCCAAAGGCGAGAACGGGGCTTCCCGCGGTGCAGTACGAACTGCAGAACACCTCACTTGGCGGCACTCCCCGAAATGACGGTACATTTGGCGCGATGGCAATGAACCAGGTGACCCCGAGCACCTCATTGGAGATCCTGGAGTCCGAGTATCCGATGAGAGTTACCAGGTTCGAACCGATCATCGACTCCGCAGGTCCCGGAGAGTTCCGTGGCGGCGTCGGATACATTCGTGAGTACGAGCTGCTCAGCGAGGCAAAGCTGAGCATTCGAATGGGACAGTTTCGTTACGGTGGATGGGGAGTCCACGGGGGAAAGGGACCACGGGAGACCGCCCGAGCCGTTCTCAACGAAGGTGCGGCCAGTGAGGAGCTCCTTCCACCGCTTCAGACTCGCGATCTCGCTTCAGGGATCCGCTTCGCGGTGAGGACTTCAGGAGGAGGCGGCTACGGTGACCCCTTCAAGCGCGATCCCGAGCGCGTGCTGGTCGACGTCCAAAACGGCTATGTCTCGCTTGAGCGGGCTTTGTCGGACTACGGCGTCGTGATCGATCCGGCGAAGATGGCGGTGGATCCGGCTCGAACCGCTGAGGCACGCAGTTCGCTCTAGCCAAAGAGACCGCTTCCTTTTCAATTATCTCCACTGAGCTGCTGCATGCGGCGCTGATCATCGAGCTGTAATTTGGCCAGGCTATGGCCAAATTGGCCGGTGTGGAGTAAAGTTGCTCCTGTCCACGCCGGTTCACGTGCTCGATGGGGCGGAGCTAAGACTAGGGGGACACCAACTTTACCTGCAAAGTACTTTGGAGGATAAGACGGTGACTGTCCAACATCAGCTCGATTCATCATTGCAAAAGCGCAAGCAAGGCCCGGCATACGAGAGGTTCAGCTCCATAGTCGACGGACCAATGTTGATTCTTGCCCTAGTAATGGTTCCCACGCTTCTTCTGCCTTTCGTTCTCAAGCTCTCTCCCGGGGCTCAGGCTGCTCTGGACGCCGTTGACTACTTCGTCTGGGCTCTTTTCGTGTTGGAGTACTGCGTTCGGCTTCTTCTGGCACGCAATCGGAAGCACTTCTTGTTTCACAACATTCCAGACCTTGTAGTGGTCGTCATCCCGTTCTTGCGGCCCCTGCGCCTAGCCACCGGCGCGGTGAGGATTCTCAGCTTGACCAGGCTCGTGGCCATGGGCGGAAAGGTATTGGACCATGCTGGGCGGATACTGGCCCACCGCGGCATCCATTACGCGCTTTTGGTCGTGGTTCTACTGGTATTTCTGGCTGCGGCCTTCGAGTGGCAGTTCGAAGCTCACACCCCGGGCTCGAACATTCACAGCTATGCGGACGCGCTCTGGTGGGCGTTCACGACAATTTCAACGGTCGGCTATGGAGACCGCTACCCGGTAAGCGCCGGAGGTCGCGGAGTGGCGGTGGTTCTGATGATCACCGGCATCGCGATGTTTGGAGTTCTCACCGCGACGATCTCATCGTACTTCATCGAGCAGCGGGGCCGCGAGGCACAAGTTCGACTCGACGATCTCATCGAGAGGCTCGACCGTATTGAGCTGTTGTTGTCAGCAGGCCTTGGGCCCGTGGAGATAAACCAGGAGTACGAGGCCTTTGACGCCAACCTGCAAAGCGGACCCATCAGCTAGAGGCGATCGATGTTGAAACACCCTTGCCGCAGTTCGAGTCTTTGAAGGGGCGGGTCACGGAGGTCCTTCGAGAGTCATCGATGGGCGATTGATGGTGGAGTGCCAGAGAGATTTCTCAGTCGCGCGGGCCGCGTGGCTTGCCCACCGGGATCAAAATAGCCAGAAAGCTTATGGCCGCGCCGACGAGGTTGATTAACGGCAAGGACCAGCCAAAGGTCAGCCATCCGATGGCCCACATGCAGCAGAATACGATCCAGAGCATTCTTGTCAGACTCACTTCCATCTTCCTAGCTGCTCCTTCACTGCGGTGACGCTCAACAGAGCCAACTATATAGTCTATGAAGGCAAAAAGGCCAGGGTTCCCCGCCAAATAAAGCGTTTACCTCCAGGGGCAGTCGTCAAAGCTCGAAGTGCAGCTGGGTCGGGATGCGGCTTTGACGGCGGCTCGCTATTCTACCGATGCCGGGATCGATTCCCAGCCCATGTGGTGGCCATATACCATACCTGAGTCGATCTGCGGACCGACGAGGCGGTAGTGCGGGAATCTGGTCAGTGTCTCTTGCAGAACGATGTTCATCTCGAGCCGGGCGAGATGCATTCCGAAGCAGGTGTGGATGCCATGGCCAAAGGACAGGTGCTGGTTCGAGTCGCGGCTTAGGTCGAACTCCTCCGGATCGGCGAACTCGGCATCGTCGTGGTTGCCCGATGCGTAAATTAGCGCTACCTGGGAGTTTGCCGGTATCTTCACCCCGTCCACCTCGACCGCCTCAGTCGTCGTCCGGGCCTCAAGATGGATCGGGGGATCGCATCTCAGTGTCTCCTCTACGATCTTGGTCCCAAGTGTTCTGTCGGAAAGGTAGGCGCTTTTGATCCGCTCGTCGGACACCCTTCTCAGGACCGAAGATATCCCGTTGATGGCGGTGTGATGTCCAGCTAGGGCAAGAGCCGCCAGCATGGAAACAAGCTCGTCCTCGTTGAACCTGGCTCCTTCGAACTCGTCCACACAGAGGTGGCTCAAAAAGTCACCCCTGGGATCAGCCTGGCGGCTCCTTATCTCTCCGCGCAGAAAGGCATGAAAGTCCTTCCACGCCTCTTGCTTTTCGGTTAGATCGGCGTTGACGACCTTTAGGACCAGTTCTCTGTTCGTCGCCTTGGTTTCCTCATCAAATCCGACGATCTTCGAGAGAACCTCCTGCGGGACCGGTTCGGCAAGATCGGTGACTATATCGAAGCTTCCCATCTCACCTACTTGATCGAGCACCTCCCTGACGGTCGCACGGACGCCCTCTGTGAAATCGTCCATCTTGCGGGGGAGAAACGGCTCCTGGACAGCCTTGCGGAATCGAGTGTGCTGCGGCGGGTCGTATTCGATCGGCGCCTTGGACGGTGTGGAGGGGTCATTGTGGTGTTCGCCGATCGAGGTGCCACTTGCGGATGAGAAGATCCTGTGGTCCCTTGCCGCTGCTTTGACCTCCCGGTATCTGACTATGGACCAGAATCCATTATGGGCGTCGCTATGGTGCGCTGCGGCTTTCTCCCGCATCTTGCGGTAGATGGGCCAGATGTTCGAGTAAGAGATCCTTCTGTCCCACGGGTCGAAGTGATCTAATCCCCATTCAGGTGCTAATTCAGGCCGGTTCACTTTGCTGATCCCCCACAGAGAGCTGTATTCCAACTTGGCTTTGATTGACTAATACAAATCTAGCGCTTGGCGGGACTCAAGTTGTTGACTTGGCATGGGACCGGGTTGTTGAGGTGAAAAATCTGCGAGAGCGGGCCTCCCAGAGACGCAATCTCCTCCATCAGGTCGATGTTGATTCAAAGGGCTGAGGCTTCTGCGAGCACCGCGCTTCGTGTGTGTGGCCGGAGCGCTTTCTCGGTGACGGCGTCAACGCGGACCCCTAGGAGTGCCTGGAGCTCTTTCTGCAGATCGAGGAGGTTCTCGAGATCCGAAGGGTCTTCCAGATCGACCAGGAGATCGAGGTTGCTGCTGGGCACATCCTCACCCTTGGCCACTGCTCCAAAAACACGGAGATTCGACGCATGGTGGTGCAGGGCGATCTCCATGATCTCTTCTCGAAGCCTGACCAGGCGCCTCCCCAATACTGAGTGTGGCACGAACTGCTTGAAGTGCTCATGAAGAAGCTGGTAGTGATCAAGCGACCCTGCCAGCATCGAACCGTTGAGGGCGTGATTGCGATTCCGTTCATTTGTCCACGCACCGCCGCTCGCAACGCGGCGGCCGCCAGGCGCCCTTATCTCAAATGGCATTCGGTGCTCCTCCGCTATTCGCAGAAGCAGCGCTCTTATCGCATCGGAGATGGTCAGCCCCATGTCGCCGAGGGCATCCGCGGCCCTCTCCTTGGTAACCTTGTCAATACGCGCGCGCACGTAGGTGTCAGACACCATGACCCTCACCTCTTCGGTTGGCGTAGTCACATTCATATCTCAATTATCCAAAGAAAATACGTAGTTGTACAGGCATTTGTTCGAATCTGTCAAATTATGGATTCCTATAGGACAAGGCGGGCTTCTATCGTGGCTACAGGCGGCACCTATGCGGGCAACTTTGAGATCCGCTCAGCAAGCGGTTTGCCCTATTGCGCTCCGCCGCCAGGTGGTAGATTTGGCTCGGGAGAACAAGCCGATTCGAGCGTGGGCACATGGCAGCTTCGTTGGTTGAATACGGTGTGGGTGGTTCGGCGCTTTGTCCCGTCTGTGGTCTTGCGGCGAAGAATCTTTCGATCCTCGCCTCCCATCTTGTCGAGCGGGCGGAAGTAAGCGACGGCAGCCATGTGATGTGGCTGAATCGCAACATGAGCAAGCATCGGCTTTCCGCGGAGGAGCTGGAGCGCCTGCTGGTTGCAGCCTTGGCTGGAGACGGGCCGTCCAACGAGGTGGTGAAGCGATGAGCGAAGCCTTGGCTGGAGACGGGCCGTCCAACGAGGTGGTGAAGCGATGAGCGAAGCAATGGCGAAGAGGGTCGAAGAGGTGGTGATCGATCGCTGGTTCCGAAATCCGCCGGAGATCATCGCGGCAATGGGCTCCGAGCCCACAATGGGCGTAACAAGGGCGTTTGTTCTTCAATGGACCAAGTTTTCCAGGTTGTTCCCCAGGTGGGTCGGTGCCGTCATGTCGAACTGTCCAGAGTTTGCCATACTCGCATACGAGGTAGAGAACCTGATGTCCGAGGTTGTCCGAGACCCCGCAGGTGATGGCAGTCACTACGAGCTGCTCGTGAGGCTTGGAAGAGGTGTCGGACTCAGCGCGGCGGAGATAGAGGGCTATCCGGTGCTGCCGGAGGCGTCGGAACTGTTCGAGTGGCTGTGGGAGATGGCGCGCAATCCCGATTGGCTGATGGGCTTTACCGCCGTCAACGGGCTCGAGATTCTTGGAGACCGAAATCTTCCTTTGAGATACGGCGTCCGCTCGGGCACCGGGCTGGCCCCGGAGCCATACGCTCGGACGCTCGGTCTCAGCGAGGCGAGCTTGGAGTTCTTCGAGGTCAGCGAGCAGGCTGACGAGGGGCATGGACGGGAGACCGTAGAGATCATTGCAGAGCACACCCCTGCTGGACGCGAGGAAGCGGTCCTTGGCGTTCTCGAGGAGTCGATGTCCCGATTGCGCAAGATGATGGGGGCCGCCTGGAAGCTGGCTTGCGAGATTGACGCAGAGCTCAAAACGGGCGATCGGACCGATGGCCAAGGGTGACCCCTGCGATCTATGCGGCTCTACCTGGGGTGACGTCGACCGGGAGATCGGTGGCCACTGGTACCACTTCTGATGAGACCTCTGAGCCGACGCGTTCACCAGCCTTGCTGCAGTTCTTGAGCAGCGGATTGGTGAAGGCGTTATCGTCCGGTCGGACGACGTCGACGGGAACGTGGTTCGTGGTGTTGCCTGGCTGGCAAGTGGGTGCGGCCCGGAGTACAACTTCCATGCTCTTTTCGATGACGACGGCTCGATTGTCAGCTGCAGTCTGGACGAGGCCCGAACCTGAGGCTTCTCGATCCGAGATGGCTCGGTCTAATCGGCACAATGCCAAATCTTTCGTGACCCAGTTGAAATGGCGCGCATCTTGGTGCTCGCCGAAACGAGAGCGCAGAGCAAGCTGAGGGCTCAGAAGATGAGAGCGGAGGCGGGAGTCCAGCCCCGGTAGCTGTCTGGCGCAGGCCAGCTGTGCCGTTCATCTCAATCGGCGTCGCGATGATCACGGTCTACGCCATGGTATTCAACGTCGTCGTTCCGGCCGTCATCGGCGAGCTATATCTGAAGGTTTCCGAGGCAAAGTAGCTCAACTCGATCTGCGAGCTAGCCTTTGTGGCACTCTTGATCAGCCTGCGCGACGAACCCTTGCTGTTAGGGCGGGGAATGATGGCACCAGCACCCATTTCCGCTCGGGAGTTTGGAGTTGCAAGCTCCATCCCACGGCAAAATCGGGCGCGCCATTGTTGGCGTGAAGTTATCAGGGTAGCCTAAATGTCGAAGGACCCTTCCAAATCCCGAGGCATCCAGGAGACCGTTATGAGACTCGACAGCTTCGGTGCCCGCGGCAAGCTGACCGTTGGGGACAGGACATACCAGATAAGCAGACTGGCAGCGCTGCGCGGCATTGCTCAGATAGATCGGCTGCCATATTCGATAAAGGTCCTTCTCGAGAATCTGCTGCGTCACGAGGATGGCCGGCTTGTCACTGCCGACGACGTCACCGCGCTGGCGAAGTGGCCGCGCGAGAATGGCGAAACCGTGGTGGCTTTCACCCCGGAACGCGTGCTGCTTCAGGATTTTACCGGAGTGCCGGCCGTGGTCGACCTCGCCGGGCTGCGAGACAGCCTTGCCGGGCTCGGCGGCGACCCAGCACTCGTAAACCCGCTGGTCCCCGTCGAGCTGGTTATCGACCACTCGGTCATAGCCGAGCTGTCCGGGAGTCCCGATGCGTTCGCGTTCAACGCCTCACTTGAAAATGAGCGCAACGTCGAGCGCTACCGCCTGCTGCGCTGGGCTCAGCAGGCCTTTGACCGTTTTGCGGTCGTGCCACCCGACACCGGGATCTGCCACCAGGTCAACCTCGAATATCTTTCCCGGGTGGTCTTCGCCACCGAGGACGGCGAGGCCTATCCGGACACGCTGGTCGGCACCGATTCCCATACCCCCATGGTAAATGGCCTCGGTGTTCTCGGGTGGGGCGTCGGCGGCATAGAGGCCGAGGCGGCCATGCTTGGCCAGCCGCTACCGATGCCTATGCCGGCCGTCGTCGGAGTCGAACTCGTTGGCGAGCTTCAGCCGGGAGTGACGGCGACGGATCTGGTCCTAACGATGGCCGAGCTGTTGCGCCGCCAAGGCGTCGTGGGCAAGTTCGTCGAGTTCACGGGTTCTGGCCTTGCCACGCTTCGTGCCGAGCACCGGGCCACGCTTGGCAACATGTCTCCCGAGTACGGTGCTACGTGCGCCATCAGCCCCATCGACGACGTTACCCTCGATTATCTCCGCCTGACGGGCCGGCCACTCGAACAGGTTGAACTCGTGGAGCGCTACGCCAAGGAGCAGGGTCTGTTTCATGGCCCTGACAGCGAGATGCCGAGCTTCTCCGAACTGATCACGCTGGATCTCACGAAGGTCGAGGCGAGCATTGCGGGGCCATCGCGTCCTCAAGATCGGGTTCTGCTCTCAAAGGCAGGCCCGTCATTTAGGGCCTCCCTCTCCAAGCTTGAGCCGAGCGCCGTCACGCGTGGAGACGGTGCTGTGCCGCCTTCAGTCTCTCCGGATCTGGCCGGTGCGGACGAGGCCTCCGCCGAGTCCTTCCCCGCAAGCGATCCTCCGTCCATGATGGGCGGGATCCGCGAAGGTGGCTCGCCTGATCTGCAGCTGGAGAACGGCCCTGCCGGAGATGAGTCCGGAGAGCTGAAGCGCACTCCGCGAGGGGTCAAGGCCCGCGTTGGAGGTCAAGAGGTGACGATCGACGATGGTCATGTGGTCATCGCCGCCATAACCAGCTGCACCAACACTTCGAATCCCCAGGTCATGATCGGTGCCGGTCTTGTAGCGCGGAGGGCATTGGAGCTGGGCTTGCGGCCCAAGCCGTGGGTGAAGACCTCGTTGGCTCCCGGCTCTCGGGTCGTAAGCGACTACCTTAAAAGGGCTGGGCTGATGGAACCGCTGGCTGCGCTTGGCTTCGACCTCGTGGGTTACGGCTGCACGACCTGCATCGGCAACTCAGGCCCCCTTCTCGAGGGGGTCTCCGACGCAGTTGCTCAAGGCCATCTGGCTGTCAGCGCGGTGCTCTCTGGAAATCGCAACTTCGAGGGCAGGATTCATCCCGAGGTGAGGATGAACTACCTCGCCTCGCCGATGCTCGTGGTGGCTTACGCACTCGCGGGAACCATGGACATAGACCTGGTGAACGACCCGCTGGGCCTTGCTCCGGACGGACGGCCGGTGATACTGAAAGATCTCTGGCCTGATTCCGCCGAGATCGACGAAGCGGTAGCCTCCTCCTTGGATCGCGATCAGTTCGTAGCCTCGTACGCCTCCATATATCAGGGCGACGAGCGGTGGGCAGCGCTCGAGGCGGGCACAGCAAGCCGCTTCGGCTGGCAGGATGAATCGACTTACGTGCGGCGCCCACCCTTCTTCGACGAGGTCGAACTCGAAGTTCCAGATCTCAGTGACATCCGCGGTGCGAGAGCCCTTGCGGTTCTTGGCGACAGCGTGACGACCGACCACATCTCGCCCGCTGGCTTCATCCCTCCCGACGGACCGGCCGGCCAATACCTCATCCAACTGGGCGTGGAGCAGAAGGACTTCAACTCCTTTGGGGCGAGGCGGGGAAACCACGAGGTGATGGTGCGAGGCACTTTTGCCAACGTTCGACTTCGAAACAAGCTGGTGCCGGGGGTCGAGGGTGGCATGACCAGGCATCTGCCAAGTGGTGGGCGGATGACCATCTTCGAGGCAGCGCAGCGTTATCACGCCGAGGGTACCCCGCTTGTGGTTCTTGCGGGCAAGGAGTACGGCTCCGGTTCCTCGCGCGACTGGGCCGCCAAAGGGACCATGCTCCTCGGGGTGCGCGCGGTCATCGCCGAGAGCTTCGAGCGGATACACCTCTCGAACCTCGTCGGCATGGGCGTCCTGCCCCTTCAGTTCGAAAGCGGCGCATCGATCGAGAGCCTCGGCCTGAGCGGCGAGGAGTCGTTCGACATAATCGGCATCGGGGCTGCTCTTGGCCCCGACGATAGCCGATTCCAGGTTCTTGCGGACGCTAAGGCGCTTCCGGTCCGGGCCCGCCTCGATACGCCGGTTGAGCGGGAGCATTTCCGTCACGGCGGCATTCTCCCTTATGTTCTGCGTCAGCTGGCAGAGCGATCGAAGAGCACTTCGTCAGGGGAGTGACCCACCGGCCAGCCGCTCCAGCCCGATCCATAGCCCTTTTTGGGCAAAGCACGGATTTTCGGGCCTTGCAGTGATGCACCGCGCACGGAACGAGACCGTGGCGCCCTTTGCTGGGTGGATCGATCCCGGTTTGTGTGGAATTTTGGGTCCGAAGCAAACTCATTCAAATTGAGTGGTAGATTGCAAAAAGCCTAGTTCCAAATGATTGGGGGCAATCGATGCGAGCCAGGATACACGTGGGGACCTCGGAGCACACACTTCATCTGGACGACGAGATCCTCATATGCCAACCCGATGCCAAGATGTCTAGCAACAGGCAGCAAGGATATTTCATCGCTGACACAAGACTCGTTTCCGGTTACCGTCTCACGATCTCGAGGCACGTGCCAGTTCTCATGAACTCGTCCGCCGTGGTAGACAACTCCGGGCGGTTCGAGTTCACAAACGAGACATTCGTCGACGACCTTGGAACCGAGGTTCCCCCGAGCAGCCTCCATTTGCGCCTTGACCGCGTTTTGAGCAGAGGGGTTCATGAAGACTACGTGCTTACGAACTACTCCGCGCACACCGTGTCCGTCGTCGTGGAGATCAGCCTCGAATCAGACTTTTCAGACATCTTCGACGTGAAACTGAACCAGCTGCAGCGCAGAGGTCTGATAAACAGCCACTGGGATCGGGAGAGTTCGACGCTTTCGAATGTCTTCACTCATGACGGCTTCTCCCGTGGCGTGCAGTTTGAAGCTGCGACCAGCGGTAGACCCCCTGCTTATGCAAATGGGGGGCTGAGCTTTCCGGTGACGATCAAGCCGCGGGAGAGCTGGAAGACCTGCCTTGTGTGGCGGCCGGTATTTGCCGGAACGCCGTTGCCGACCACCCAAGCCTGCCTTGACCTGCTGAGCACTTCGAGCAGTTCTCAAATGGCGGAGAAATGGATAGCCGACTCCACCGTCTTTTCAACCAGCAACATGGCGGTAAATGCAGCGGTAGATGAGGCTCTGGAGGATCTCATAGGCCTGAGGATGCGGCTGCAGATACCAAAGGCGAATCCCGTCGCCGCCGATGAGACCGTCGACAGCGACATGTGGCTGCCAGCTGCTGGCGTTCCATGGTTTGTGAGCATATTCGGCCGCGACGCGTTGATCACCTCCATGCAGGCGCTTCACGTCTCGTACCGGTTCGCCGAAGGCAGCGTCAAGGCGCTCTCGCTTCTTCAGGCAGACTCCTTCGATGACAAACGGGATATGCAGCCCGGAAAGATACAGCACGAGCTTCGCAGGGGAGAGTTGGCCGAGCTTGGGCTGATACCTCATACCCCCTACTACGGCACCCATGATGCAACGCCCCTGTTCGCGCTCACGGTGGCCTCGACGTGGAACTGGCACGCCGATCTGGAACAGATCAACAGGCTGCGGCCCCACGTGGAGGCCGCCCTGGCGTGGATCGACAGGGATGGAGACGCAGACGGCGACGGAATCCAGGAGTACGCGACGCGCTCGCCGAACGGGTACTTCAACCAGTGCTGGAAGGACGACGGGACTGCGATAGTTCATGCGGACGGCTCGCTTCCCGAGCTGCCGATCGCAACCTGTGAAAACCAGGGCCTCGTTGTTGCCGCAAAGAGAAGCTGGGCCAGCGTTCTAGAGCATGCCTACGGAGAGGCCGCCGCGGCGCGAAAGCTTCGCGATGAAGCCGACCGCCTGTCGGAGATCATAGAGAAGAAGTTCTTCTGGGAGGAGGAAGGCACCTACTACCTCGGCCTAGACGGTCGGAAGCGGCCCATCGAATCGGTTGCTTCAAACGCCGGGCAGCTGATGCTCTACGGTGCGATCGATCAGGATCGAGCCAAGTCGGTGGCTGCCCGCCTCTTCGAAGACGACATGTGGAGCGGGTGGGGAATACGGACTCTTTCGTCGAGACACCCGAGCTATAACCCGTTCTCCTACCAGCTTGGCTCGGTCTGGCCTCACGACAATGTTTTGATAGCAGCCGGACTCAGGCGGTATGGCTTCGATACCGAGGCGCAGCGGATAGCCAAGGCGATGTTCGATGCCTCTGAATGCTTTGTATACCACCGGCTGCCTGAACTCTTTGCAGGGCTGGATAGAGATCCCGGAAGCTTCCCGGTGCAGTACCTTGGGGCAAACGTTCCCCAGGCCTGGGCTTCGGGCGCCGTGCTCCAGATCCTCGCCGTTCTGCTTGGCCTTGAAGCCAATGCGGCGGAAGGGATTCTGCGAATATCCCCTGCGCTGCCGGACTGGCTGGGACGTGTGACGCTCTCGGGCCTTCCGATCGGAGACACCAGGCTGGATATAACCATAGAGAGGCTCTCTGACAACAGCCACCGTCTCGATGTTGGCCATCACAACACTGTGCGGATCGTCCTGGACGAATTAGGCTCTCCGTCGTTGGGCTTCTGATAGCCAATCCATCCCTTCGCTTGCGAGGGTGTATGGCGACGCGGACTTCAAAAGGCGCTCCTGAGAGCCCAATCTTGAAAGTGGAGTCGCAGTGTGGTTCCATGACAGTAGTTGGCGTGGCCGGTCTGTTAAGATTTCGTATCGGCTGAAGTTCTCGGAGGGGGAGCAAGAATGCGTATGCCGCTGCCGCCTGATGGCCTGATCGAGGGTCACTCGAGCGATATCGATCCATTCGGAGATGAATTTCTCAGCAATCCCTGGCTCTATCTCGAAGAGCTTCGGGAGATGGCTCCTGTCGTCTACTTTCCCAAGTACGGCATCTGGGGGGTTGCCAGGCATGAAGAGGTGACCGAAGTCCTCCGTGATTTCACGACGTACTCATCAGCGGCTGGAGTTGGTTACATCAACATGCTCCGTGACAAACCCTGGAGAGTTCCGAGCATCATACTCGAGGCAGACCCTCCCCTTCACAGCAAGACTCGCAGAATCGTCAGCAAGGTCCTCACCCCAGCCGCTTTGGCCAAGCTGAAGGCCAGGTTCGAAGATAAGGCTTCCGAGCTGGTCGATCAGCTACTGGAGAGAGGCTGCTTCGATGCGATTTCCGATCTTGCAGAGGAGTTCCCCCTTGCCGTCTTCCCCGACTCGGTCGGGCTTCAACCAGGTTCGCGCCAGAATCTGCTCAGGTATGGAGCCATGGTCTTCAACGGGCATGGTCCGCAAAACCATATCTTCGAGGAGGCCATGAAAGACACCGACGAGGTCCGAGAATGGGTGAACGAGCAGTGCTCACGAAAGATGCTTCTCCCGGGTGGCTTTGGGGAGCAGATCTACCATTCGGTCGACACCGGCGAGCTGACGGAGGAGGAAGCCGGGCTTCTCGTCAGGTCCTTTCTCTCAGCGGGAGTTGACACGACCGTGAACGCTCTTGGCTTTGCCGTACTCGACTTCGCGAAGAATCCGAAGCAGTGGGCCGATCTGCGCGCGGATCCCTCGCTTGCACGCGATGCCTTCGAGGAGGTCGTGAGGCTCGAAGCTCCAGTAGCTGCGTTCTTTCGGACGACGACGAAGCTGGCCGAGATCTCAGGCACCTCTATCCCGGCAGAGAGCAAGTTGCTGGTCTTTTTCGCAGGAGCTTGCCGGGATCCCAGGCGCTGGGACAATCCGGACAGTTTCGAGATCCACCGCCATCCGGTCGGCCACACTGGATTTGGCAGCGGAATCCACGGCTGCGTAGGGGCGATGGTGGCGAGGCTCGAGGGGGAGGTCCTTCTCAGCGCCCTCGCCAAGCGTGTCAAAAGGATCGAACTGGCGGGCGAGCCGAAGGTCCGCCTGAACAACACCCTCAGAGGTCTAAAGAGCCTGCCGGTACGCATCTACGCCGACGACTGATCTTCGCATCGTTGTCAAGTCATCGCGAATTAGTAGCGAGCCGCCATCTAGCGCATCAGCCGAGTTGAACCCGAGAGTTCGAGCCATGCGAACGCGGGTTCATGAGCTGAGAACCTCGAATCCCAAGCAGCGAGAGCAGCGCAGATGTAGGTGCCTGGAATAGGCCGCATGTCTCCGGATTCATCCGCGGAGTCAAGGGCAGTCGTGACAAAGCCACGAGATTCTCGCACCCAGAAGATAGGATACTTCCATGTGCATCAGCCAGCGCCTGGTTTCTGACCCGGACTCAGTAGATATATTGGTCAGGCTATGCTCGGATGCCAGATTTGTCTACCGCCTGCCGCATTCAGTTGTGCGAAACGGCCCATTGAATCGTCGAACCCTGGAAGGATCAGCGGCATTAGCTGCTGGTTTTCGGGAATCCCCCGGATTTGCCTTGGGGAGGAAGTCTAGAATGGAGGTCCGATGGCGACAGTGACAATTGACGGCATCATCACGCGTTATGAGGTCGTTGGCTCCGGTCCGCCTCTTTTGATGTATTCGCCAGGCGGGTTCGATTCCTCTCTCGAGAACTGGAGGTCGTTCTCCATCTATCGGACTCTCAATCTCTTGGACCACTTGGGTGCCAGGTACTCGTGCATAGTGTTCGACAGGCGCGAATCCGGTTTGTCGGGCGGCAGGGTCGAGCGCATCGGTTGGGAGGACTATGTCACCCAGGGGAAGGGGCTGCTCGAGCACTTGGGGATTTCGCGCGTGCATCTGATGGGTGGATGCGTGGGCTGCTCTTCGGTCGCAACATTTGCGATAAGCCACCCGGAGATGGTGATGAGCATGACCCTCTTCTCTCCGGCGGGAGGGCCCAAGTACAGAATGGCCCAGCATGCCCGCCTGACACAGCACATGGCCTACGCGGCGGAGAACGGACTTGAAAGAGTTGTGGAGCTGGCAAACAGCCACGCCAAGAGTTTTTCCCAGGATCCGCGCTGCGGTCCGTGGGTGACGGTCATAAGGAGCGATGCTGCCTTTGCCAAGTCGTACGTCGAACTCGATCCCGAACGCTACCAGACGATCGTCGGCGGCATGGCCCGATCTCTCTTCAACAGGGACACCGTTCCAGGCCCGGAGCCAGAGGATCTGATGCAACTCGACATCCCCTCTCTCATTGTGCCGGGCCAGGACAGCTCGCACGCACCCTCCGCCGCTCGCTACCTTGAGGAGTGCCTGCCGCGGGCGCAGTATTGGGACGTGCCGGTTAGCCAGCAGACCGAGGAGACGGCTCCGGCAAGGATCCTTAGTTTCCTCGATTCGCTCTGACCCACTAGATCGGATCCTCGCCCGATTCGAGCCGCGCGATCTGCTCCAGCCGCTTTTGGTGCACGCCGCCGTTGAACGAGGTGGCGAGCCAGGCGGAGGTCAGCTCCGCCGCTTCCTCGCTGCTCAGTACCTTTGCTCCGAGCACCAGCACATTGGAGTCGTTGTTTCCGCGCGATATCCCCACCTGGAACATGTCTGCGCAAAGGCCTGCTCTTATGCCTTTCAGCTTGTTGCATGCGATCACCTCGCCCATACCGCTCCCGCCTATCATGATCCCCCTGTCGGCTGCGCCGCCGGTCAGCTCCTTGCCGATGCGGGCACAGAGGATCGGGTAGTCGACTAGGTCCGGGCCATGCGTTCCCAGGTCGGAGATGGAGTGGCCCAGGCTTTCGAGCAATGCGATCAGGTGCGACTTCATCTGTACGCCATTGTGATCCGCCGCGACGGCAATCCGGAGATGCTCGCCCGTTGCAGTGGGAGCGTAGGTCATGCGTTGAGGCTTCTAGCGCCTTGGGCGAACAGGGAGTCGACATCCGGCCGCCGTTCAATTATTGACTGGCTCATGGCGTGGTCTATCAGCTTTTCGATGGTGGTGCGATTCTTCTCGATCCCATAGGGGAGAGGGTCGGACCCAGTTATCTCCATGACTTTCATGTACATCTTGTCGGTAGCCGTAGGATTTTCGATCTTGCCCTCCTTGAGCTTTTCGACATAGAGCGCTTTGGACCGGGCGAAGGTGTTGAACAGGTCGGCGGCCAGATCGGGGTACTTCGCAAGAAGCTCGTCTTTCACCACGATCAGGTGGTTTATAGGATACAGCCCGCGATCCCGAAGAGCCTCGTAGGCCCGCTCCTTCGGGTTCGCTATCAGCGGAGCGACGTCTGGATGCTCGATCTCGGTTCCAACGACGGCGTCGACATCTCCGGAGATCAGAGCCTCGTCGAGCGTCTTGTCGGGATCCAGCGAAATCACGTTCGAAGGAGCCCTGTACTCCGCCACGTGTTCGTCACCGGAGAGAACCCAAGTGACCTTTTTGAGGTCGACGCCGTACTCCTCTTCGAGGATTCCCCTGGCCCATACCCCTGTGGTCACGGTGTAACCACGATTCACGCCGACGCGCCTGCCCTCGATGTCCTTGGGGCTCTGGATTCCAGATTTGGTATTGTAGACGATGGCGTCGTGGTGGAAGCCGCGGACCAGAAAGATCGGCAGCGCCGTAAATGGCTTGCCGTGGTCTTTGGCGCAGATGTAGGTGGTGATCGCCATCTCGCAGACGTCGAACTCGAGCTCCCTCACCATTCGCCGAAATGCATGGACCAGTACCGGCACTTCCGTGAAGTCGAGCTCGAACCCTTCTGGAGCTACCGTACCGTCCTTTACGGCCTGATTGTTTCCTTGGGTTCGTGAGACAGCACTAAGGTGCACTTTTGCCATTAATTCCTGCCCTTCATCGACTGATTTGAATCACTGACTGCGGCCGAATGGGAACCCCTCACCCTGCTTTTCAGCCGTCTAACATGATGATGAAATAAGTATAATGCCATCATATATTTGAAAAGACAGTGAGGATTGGCGATGAATGAGAAAGTACTAGCTGCTGTCAGAACCGGACCGAGCAAGACTGAATTACGAGAGTTCCCAATGCCGCAGATCCCGGAAGGCAGCGCCCTCATGAAGGTCGAAGTCGCCGGCATTTGCGGCACCGACGTGAAGCTTTACGCTAAACCCACGATCAACGAGCCGGTAATTATGGGCCATGAAAATATCGGAATTGTCGTCAATGCGACTGATGAATTCATGGAGCGCAAAGGTGTAAAGAACGGTGACCGGATCTTTGTTGAGCACTATGTCGGATGCTTCAACTGCATCTGGTGTCATCTCGGCGAATATCGCCACTGCGAGAACACGGACTGGAGGACGAATCCGAACGCCCGCCGGTACGGCTACACCTCCGCGGAGAACGATTACAACCTCTGGGGTGGCTTTGCCCAATACATGTACCTGCCCTGGAATGCGGTTATCCATAAGGTTCCGGACGGGGTTTCCGCTGAGCTAGCAGGGATTGTCACTCCCATGTCGAACGGGATTCAATGGGCTCTGATAGACGGCGGAGTCGGATACAACTCAACCGTGCTTATCCAGGGGCCGGGGCAGCAGGGCCTCTCTCAGGCGGTTGCCTGCAAGCAGGCTGGCGCATCTCTGGTCATTGTCACGGGAACTACCAGGGACAAAGCCCGCCTCGAGCTCGCGAAGATCTTGGGTGCCGACTTCGTGATAGATGTACAGCGCGAAGACGCCCTTACGCGGATAATGGAGATAACCCAGGGCAAGGGGGTTGATGTAGTCTTGGACTGCACCTCAGGTGCCGGTGTCGTGCCGATCCTTTTGGGCATCGACGCGTTGAAAAGGCGTGGAGGAACGCTGGTCGTTCAGGGTGAGGAGGCTGCATTTCCGGATTTCCCCTTGAAGAAGATGACCGAGAAAGCCATCACCATGAAGAGCGCCCGCGGACACAGCTATCTGGCCTGTGAACTCGCGCTCGCTCAGCTCGCCTCG
>JAJZIP010000038.1 GCA_021810525.1 Actinomycetes bacterium
AGCATCGGCTCGAGGAACTTCGGCTGTCTTGCCTTTGTCGCCCCTTCGAGGTCAAGAGTTGGTTTATTTGAACGAAAGTTTTTAGCAGCCATGATCTCCTCGAAAGATCTCCCGCTCACAACTGAAATATCGTCATTCAACGGGTCCTCGTCATCGGCGAACTCATCCCGCTTCTTAATGAGCAGCCAATAGTTATTGCCCTGCTTTGGCCTCATCTTCACAAGAACAAAGGCTCCCCTGAGCTTCTTGCCATTCAAGATGAACCTGATCTCACCATTCTCAAGGCCTCTACGGAGGTTCTCGACAGCGGCACTTCGATTCGCAGCCCTTTCATAGTCGCTGTAGGTCCCCTGGTCCCACACCATGACCGTCCCGGCACCGTACGATCCCTCTGGTAGCGTGCCCTCGAATCCGAGATAGTCCAAAGGGTGGTCTTCGACCATTACCGCCAAGCGCCTATCCGACGGGTCCAGCGACGGCCCTTTTGGAATGGCCCAGCTCTTGAGCACCCCGTCCAATTCGAGGCGAAAGTCGTAGTGAAGGCGGCTCGCTGCGTGTTTCTGAATCACGAAGCGAAGCTGGCCTTCGGTGGACCTGTTGCCTTCTGGGTCATGCGACGAGCGCAGATCTCGCTTGGAACGGTACTGTGCAAGCGACATTCTCCGACTCCCTAGCTTGCTTTGGACTTGGCCTCGGCTTTTTCCAGACTGGCTCTGAGGACCTCCATGAGATCCTTGCTCGGCGTATTGACAGGCCGCGTTCCTTTGCCTGAAGGCCTCTTGCCCTCGATCTTGCTCTGAATGAGCTCTTTTAGATCCTCTCGGTAGGTGTCATGAAACTGGCTGGGATCAAACCTCTCTGTCAGCTGCTCAATCAGCTTGAGCGCCATTTCCATCTCCTTTGCGCTCACCTCTGATTCAAAGGGAAGCCGAAGGCCGGCCGATTCAGCGATTTCGTCCGCAAAACGCATCTGCACGAGCACCAAGACAGCTCCTAATGGCTTGACCGCTGCGAGATGCTCTCGGCTCCTCAACACAAATGTGCATATGGCAACGCTTCCCGATCTGCCAAGAGCCTCTCGCAGAAGAGAATACGGCTTATTCGCACCCTTGGCTGGCTCGAGGTAATAGGGCTTCTCGAAGCTGCGGATATCGATCTCCGCCTCTTGGGTGAAGTGCTTTATGTCGATGGTGTTCGACTTCGCGACATTGGCCTGCTCAAGCTCCTCTTCGGTAAGGACTACGTATTCGCCCTCTTGATATTCGTAGCCTTTGACGATGTCTTCGAAAGGTATCTCCTGTCCATCTTTCTTACAGATCCTGGAGTAACGGATCGGCGAAAGGTCACGGTTGTGGAGCATCTTCAGCTCGATTCCGTATTCGGCTTCGACTCCGTTGTAAAGGCGTACGGGAATGTTGATCAAGCCAAAGCTAAGAGTGCCGCTCCATAGTGCGCGCATATCAACTGACTTTTCCCTAGATGGCGCGGGCCTTTGCCAACTGGATCAAAAGCCCTCTAAACAGCCAGTCTACAAGGCATCCCCCGACAAGACAATGGCCCTTGATCCAGTCGGGGGGCATATGAGCGGATGCATTCATCTAAAGCCATAAAAAGCGAGATCTTCGAGAAGAAAGGGCTCGGGGACATGGGTCTTTGTTCGCGCAATCAGCCGATCCTGCTAGACGTTTGCTCGTTTGAGTTCTTCGGAGTGATCGCTGATTCCATCGTCGAGGTTGAACCTGGGATAATAGCCGATCTCTCTTTTTGCCGTGCTCAAGTCAAATGCAACATGTCGCTCAGTGGACCTCGGAGGGGCATCTTCGTCCCTGGAGTTGCGAAACTGCGCTTCTGGAAAGAGCGCTTTGACCGATCGAACGATGTCATTCTCATCGTGAAGAACGCCGTTTCCAACGTTAGCAACTACGTAGGGCTTGGTGATCGAATGCTCCAGAGCGTTTTGAATCGCCCGGGCAGCATCTTTCGAGTAGAGCCACTCTCCGTAGCCATTAAGAAGCTGTGGAATCGCTATCGGTACGTTGTGCATCGCAGCAACAAGCAACTCCTGGAAGGCTATCCCTCCAGAAGATCCCCCGACAAACTCGCCGTAGCCGTAGACATTTGGAAATCTCAACACCGTTATTTGGATTCCATATGCCTCGCCGAATGCCCGCAGGACATGTTCGCTCGAGAGTTTGGTCGCGCCATAGAGCGAATGCGCCGACACTGGAGCGGTCTCGAGAAAAGGCGCCTCGCGAACCTTCTCCAACTCGTAGACTCCGTGGGTGCTGGCATAGACAATTTGTCGAACACCTGCCGACTGGGCCGCCTTCGCTAACTCGATGGTCCCGACGAGGTTAGTGCGCATGGCGCCGTAGGGATTTGCGCGTGCGGTACCGCCGATGACCCCTGCTGTATGCACTATCATGTCCACTTTGCCGATTCGATGGACCGGCTGGAGGTCAGGGAGATCTCCGATGTCGACGATGTCTCCAGTCCTGACCGAAACCTCTCTGTCGCGCAAGACGTTTCGTATGTAGCCCATTCGGGGAGATACATCGAACAGCACGACCTCGTGGCCGGAATCGATCATTTGTGCGGCCGTATAGCAACCTATCAGTCCTGCCCCGGTGATTAGAATCCTCATGATAGACCCCCTCCTACCTGCGATATTCCGTGACGAACTGCGGCACTCCAATTCGGGCTTTGTGCTCTTGCTGTTGCCGCAAGATGCTTGCTGAGCCAGATCGTAGCACTCATCCATGCAAAAGCGAGCAATCTCGTCAGAAATGGCGGTCCAAACCTCCTACTCCGGCTTGGACCGCACTTTGGGTAGTTTTTCTCACCTCCAGATCGTAGAAACAAGGCCCAGCCGGAAAGCCGCCCCGGAGCACCCAGCCGTTCATCTCTGCTTAGATCAGGGGCTGGAGTGGCTTGGGTGAAGCTGCCAGCAAACATATTGCCTCTGGATAGCCCGGACCGACCTGATCTACACTAGGCAGAAAGTCCAGCGCGCAGAACGTGAATTTGGCGATCTTCAAGCAATTGTCCAGGCAAAGAGATGGTTGAAAGCTCAGGTGGATTCAGTGAGTGATGTGGACGAAATGCCCAAACGCCGATTCGATCCCTTTGGGGTGCGCATCCACGGCCGCGGCGGGCAGGGCGTCGTGACGGCAGCGGAGCTGTTGTCGGTTGCCGCATTCATAGACGGTCTTCACGCGCAGGCGTTTCCCAGCTTCGGTTCCGAGCGGATGGGAGCACCGATAGTCGCATTCTGCCGCATCTCCGAACGCATGATTCGAACCCGAGAACCGATATCTTTTCCCCATGCCCTGATCATCCAGGACGTGACGCTCATTCACCAGCTTGACATCTTCAATGGAGTGAACCTCGAAGGATACGTACTCGTCAACACTTCCCGGACATTCGACGAGCTTGGATTGGGTGAGTTCATCGAGCGCTTTGATCGCACCCGGGTCATGACCCTACCTGCCACCGAAATTGCCGTTGAAAATATCGGAAGACCAGTTGCAAATGCTCCGCTGCTTGCTGGGTTTGCGGCTATTTCGAGCGAGGTATCCCTGGATGCGGTCAAAGAGTCGATCAGCAGGCGCTTCAGGGGAGCAACGGCAGCAAACAACATCGCGGCGGCTCAACGGGCTTTCGACCATGTGAGAAATGGGCTCGAACAACTCCGAACTGCAGAGAATCTGACAAACACCAGCTCCAAGGAGGGTGAAGATGCTTGAACAGATCGAAGGCTCGCGCGCAGTAGCAAAGTCGGTTGCATTGTGCCGGCCGGAGGTCATCTGCGCCTATCCGATCTCGCCTCAGACTCACATAGTCGAGGCTTTGGGTGTCATGGTGAAGAGCGGCGCTCTCTCACCCTGCGAATTCATCAATGTCGAGTCGGAATTCGCCGCCATGTCAGTGGCGATAGGGGCCTCAGCGACCGGTGGGAGAGCCTACACCGCAACTGCAAGTCAGGGTCTCCTCTTCATGATCGAAGCCGTGTACAACGCCGCCGGGCTGGGTCTTCCAATGGTAATGACCTTGGCTAACAGGGCCATCGGAGCGCCGATCAACATTTGGAACGATCACAGCGACGCGATGGCCGTCAGGGATTCAGGCTGGATACAGCTCTTCGCGGAGACAAACCAGGATGCGGTGGACCTGCACATTCAAGCGTTCCGCTTGGCCGAGGAGATCTCGTTGCCGGTCATGGTCTGCATGGACGGGTTTATTTTGACGCACGCCGTCGAAGAGGTCGATACGCCAACCCAGGAACAGGTTGACGCCTTCCTTCCCCCCTTTGAACCTCGCCAGCTCCTAGACATCGAAGAGCCGGTCTCGATCGGGGCGATGGTGGGTCCCGAAGCGTTTGGAGAGGTGCGCTATCTGGCCCATGCAAAGCAGCTGCAGGCCAAGGAGAGGATCCCGGCAATCGCACAAGAGTTCGAGTCGATCTTCGGACATTCGGCGGGTGGCCTGACAAGCGAGTACCATCTCGACAATGCAGAAACTGTAGTCGTGGCCATGGGATCGGTTCTGGGCACCTTGAAGGATGCCATCGACGAGTTATCGGCCCAGGGAATGTCGATCGGCGTCCTGGGCATTACTACCTTCAGGCCGTTTCCCCTGGAGAGGGTTTATGAGAAGCTCTCAGGAGCGAAAAGAGTTGTGACCATCGAGAAGGCCTTTGCCGTCGGAATGGGTGGAATTCTCGCAACCGATGTTGCAACCGCGTTGAACCGGGTACAGAACGACCAGTATTCAGTGATCGCGGGCTTGGGCGGCAGGCCTATCACAAAAGCATCTCTGACGGAGCTGCTGAAAAGAGCGGCGGCTTCGAATCTTGAGCCTTTGAGCTTTCTCGATCTCGACCATGATGTAGTGAACCGGGAGATTGCCAGAATGAGGGAGTCGAAGAGGTCGGGTCCTGCCGCAGAGAACATGCTAAAAGATGTCCAGCTGAAAACCTTTGCACAATAGAAGGAAACCGGCCACAAGAGCAGGAGAAGCAGGCATGACCTTCCAGCCAATCAAGTTCTATCAGACAGGCAGCTTCGCTGTGGGAAACCGGCTGCTCAGCGAATCACTCCGCACCGTCCAGTCGGACATTGCCCGCAGCGATTCGCTGACCCTGGGCCACCGGGCCTGCCAGGGCTGTGGAGAAGCTCTCGGCGCAAGATACGCCTTGGACGCAGCGATGCATGCAACCGGCAACAAGGTGATCGCCACCAATGCAACTGGCTGCCTGGAGGTGTTCACCACGCCCTATCCAGAGACGTCTTGGCAGATTCCATGGCTCCACTCCGTCTTCGGAAACACGGCTGCGGTTGCCACCGGCATGGCGGCTGCGCTTCGCGCCAAAGGCCGGGAAGACATCAGGGTCGTTGCACAGGCCGGAGATGGAGGGACCGAGGACATCGGCTTCGGATGCCTTTCCGGCATGTTCGAGCGCAATGATGACGTGCTGTTCATCTCCTATGACAACCAGGCATATATGAACACCGGAGTTCAGCGCTCAGGCGCCACCCCGCCTGCAGCACGGACGGCAACTACCGAAGCGGTGGGAGCCGCACCCGGCAATGCATTCGGACAGGGAAAGGATCTCCCGCGGATTGCCATGGCGCACGAGATTCCCTACGTCGCCACCGCCACAGTCTCTGAACTGCATGATCTTGAAGCCAAAGTCGAAAAGGCGATGTCCATGAGAGGAGCGAGGTACCTCCACATTCTCGTCCCCTGCCCTCTTGGCTGGGGAAGCGAACCGAGCGCAACGATCCGTATCGCCCGGATGGCAAAGGAGACCGGCCTATTCCCGGTATTTGAAGCAGAAAACGGCGAGGTGACCGGCGTCTCCAAGATTCGCCGCAAGCTCCCTGTGGAGAGCTACCTTTCCGAACAGGGCCGGTATTCCCACCTCTTCAAACCGACCGAGAATCGCGAAATTCTCGACAAGATCCAGGCAATTGCCGACAAAAATATCAGGCGTTACGGTCTCTGGGATGGAGAGCCCGACTCACGACGGCCCGAGAATGGCGACAACCAGGACAGATCAATGGAGCAGTGATGGAAAAACCGTTTGCAATAACGCTGGAAGTAGGATCCTCTAGGGCGAACAAGACCGGCAGTTGGAGGCTGAACCGTCCCGTGTACATCGATCGCCTACCCCCGTGCAATGATGCGTGTCCTGCTGGAGAGAATATCCAAGGCTGGCTTTACCATGCCGAAGAGGGAGACTACGAAACGGCGTGGAGGCTGCTTACTGAGGACAATCCGTTGCCTTCGGTGATGGGAAGGGTCTGTTACCATTCCTGCGAGACGTCGTGCAACCGGGCCCAGCTTGATCAAGCAGTGGGAATCAATGCTGTTGAGCGTTTTCTCGGTGACCAGGCGATCGCACGCAAGTGGAGCTTAAATGCGGACGCCGAGCCGACCGGCAAGCGGGTGCTCATCATCGGTGCCGGCCCGTCAGGTCTATCTGCTGCATACCAGCTGCGACGGAGAGGACATGAGGTCAAGGTTCTCGAGGCCGGTCCCAAGGCCGGCGGAATGATGAACTTCGGAATACCGGCGTACAGGCTCCCACGATCGGTACTGGCTGCCGAAGTCAAGCGCATCGCCGATCTCGGGGTGAATTTCGAGTTCAACCATCGGGTTACAGATGTCGTCGCCGAGATGGACAAGGGAAGCTTCGCAGCCGCCTTCCTGGCCATTGGCGCCGAGCTAGCTCATCGGGCCTATATTCCGGCCGGGGATTCGGCTCGAATTCTCGATGCGATCACCTTTCTGGCAAGTCCCGAAGAGAAAAAGCCGATGCTTGGCCGAAGAGTCGTCGTGTACGGCGGAGGCAACACTGCAATGGATGCAGCTCGAACCGCAAAGCGCCTTGGCGCGAGTGACGCCATAGTCGTTTACCGGCGAACCAGAGATCAAATGCCCGCAAATGACCTTGAAGTCGAGGAAGCTTTGGAGGAAGGCGTGCTCATGAGGTGGCTCTCTACAGTGAAACATCTTGATGAGCACAGCATGGTTCTAGAAAAAATGGAGCTTGACGAGACCGGCTTCCCGAGTCCAACCGGAGAGTTCGAGAAACTTGAGTCCGACTCTCTCATCCTGGCCCTGGGCGAGGAGGTTGACCTTTCGCTGGTGAAACAGGTCCCTGGAGTCACCATCGGGGACGGCGTGGTCGACGTGGGACAGAACATGATGACCGGATATCCGGGCGTCTTCGCCGGCGGCGACATGATACGCGGCGAGAGAACGGTAACCAACGGAATAGGGCATGGCAAGCTTGCCGCCCGAAATATCGACGCGTGGTTGAGTGGCAGCTCCTACCAGCACCCTGTGAGTCACGAAATGGCAACATTCGACAAGCTCAATACCTGGTATTACACCGACGCCCCTCACGCGATCAGGCCAAAGCTCGACAAGATCAGGCGCCAGTCGACGTTCGACGAAGTCGTCATGGGGCTCGACGAAGACACCGCGCTGTTCGAAGCGCGCCGATGCATGTCGTGTGGCAACTGCTTCGAGTGCGACAACTGCTATGGGGTCTGTCCGGATAACGCGGTCGTCAAGCTTGGGGCTGGCCTGAGGTATGCATTCGACTATGACTATTGCAAAGGCTGCGGAATCTGCGTGTCTGAATGCCCCTGCGGAGCGATCGCCTTCGTTCCCGAGACCATCTGACCGACACAGCTGGACATCACCTGATTTGAATCAGGGTCTCCAAGTATTGAAAACTGTTGACAAACCAGGTTACTTAGGTTAGGCTAACCTAAACAAAAGTCAGATATCTTACAAACTTGGCGACGGTCCTAATGCATGAGTTCACTGAAAATAAAGTCAGATTCCTATATCTGGAAGCCACTCGATGATCCCCACCTTCGTAATTTTTTTTCGTGAGGGCATCGAAGCGTCGATGATCGTGGCAGTTCTGCTTTCCTACCTAAATCGAATAGGCCAAAGGAGATACTTCCGGGACATCTTCTTAGGTGTTGCGGCAGCGATCGTTCTGGTAGTTGGCGGCGGTGTCGCCGCATTCCTGCTGGTCAGCCAGTACGACGGCTCAAATGTCCAGACGTACTTCGAAACAGCAACCTACCTTGTCGCTGCGGGAGCGCTCACCTATATGACATTTTGGATGCAGAGCCATGCTCGAACGCTCACAAAAGAGCTGGAGCACAGGAGCGAACTCGCCCTTTCTGGCGGCACGCGCGCAGGACTGGGGCTACTTGCCTTTCAAGCTGTCGGAAGAGAAGGCGTGGAGACAATGGTCTTCACCCTCGCCATCGTTTTTGCAAGCACCAAACAAGCAGCCACCCCAGTGCACGGAAATTTCCTCTTAGGGGGGGCGGCCCTGGGGCTGCTGGTGGCGCTCGGTTTTGCCTTCGCAATTTACAGACTCGGGGCAAGGCTCAACCTTCGCAGATTCTTTCAGTCACTCGGCGTTCTACTGATGATCTTCGCCGCGGGACTCCTTGCCGACGCAGTCGAGAACCTCCAGCAGCTCGGATGGCTTGCTATCGGGGAAAAGGCCCTTTGGAACACCAGCAGCTGGGTCTCGGAGGGAAGCAGCATCGGTGACGTCCTCCACTCCCTTTTGGGTTATGCCGAACGGCCAACAGTGCTCCAGGCTGCCGTGTGGGGCGCTTACGTTGCTATCAGCATCTTCACGTTCATTCGCATGGGTCGCAGTGGAGTGAAAGGGCGGCCAACAGTGCAGCCCTTGGCCCAGGGCAGCTCTCCAAAAGCTGTGGTGGAAAATTAGATGGCTCGGGCGCGCAGCTCAACGGTAGACCGGTACTTGGAAACGATCTACTGCATCGCATCGGAAGGCGAGATCGTGCGCCCACACCGCCTTGCATACTGGCTGGCCGTGAGCGCGCCAACGGTCAGTGAGGCACTGCAACGCCTGGAGAGAGACGGTTGGATCGACATAGCCTCAGATCGCAGCATCACCCTCACTCCTGAAGGCTTTCACGTCGCCACCGCCCTCGTTCGACGTCATCGGATCCTGGAAAGATGGCTTACCGACGTGCTTGGATTTGACTGGGCCACCGCCGATGGCGAAGCTGACAGCCTCTCCTCCGCCTTCTCCGACAGTGTCGTCGACCGAATTTACGCATCTATGGGGTCACCCGCCACATGCCCGCACGGCAATGTGATTCCCGGAAGTGAAGTCCCATACGGAGAGCTCGTGGCGCTGGCCGATCTGGAACCGGACACGCCGGCAAGGATCTGCCGAATCTCTGAGATCGCCGAACATGAGGCTCGGTCGCTCCTGTTGATGCTTGCTGAGCACGCCATTACGGAGGGGAGCGAGATAAGCGTCACCAAGACCAAGCTCGGACCAAACGAGATCGCCATAACGATGGATGGAAAGTCATTGACGCTCTCTATCGAGGCCGCCCAGCTTATCTGGGTGGAGACCAAGTCCACCGCAAAAGGAGCCAGCTGACAGGGCTCGACAACGAATCGCGCTCTTGCTCGATCGGAGAGTTCTCGCTAAACGGATCCACGTCGCATTGCACGCTCACCCAAAGCGCGAGGAGCGGCACTCAGCGCTTGTTTTGCGGCACAGGTCGATACTACGCTTGGCTTTAGAACTTGAAAAGGAGGTCCTCACAAATATGCCGCTTGAAATTCCGGCCATGAGGTGCCGGCAACCTGCGGCTTGTAAATTCGGCACGCATCGCTGAACTGCAACAATGGGAGGAGCCTCGAGTTCCCCTGTATTTTGTGGGCGCTGCAGCATCCGCATCCGAATGGCACCCAGCGCTTTGGAGCTGGAACCTCATGCGGTGGGATCGAGAGTGCTTCACCAGCCAAATGGAGGTGAGTACTGCGATTAGAAAAGCAACACTTCTGGCCGGGCTGGCGATGACAGCTGCCATCGTCGGGGCATGCGGCTCGAGCAATCAAACCGCTCCGACAACGACGACTCCAACAACCCAGCCCTCGACGACCTTGCCGAGCACTACATCGACACATGCAAATTCCGCTTCGACAGTCCAGGTCTGGTTTCTCGACACTGAACATGCCCGCACCGGTGAAGAGCCGCTATTCCGTCCGGTTCCTCGAACGGTCCGCCCGCCCGCGCTTGCTGCAGGAGCCTTGGATGCTCTGTTCGCCGGCCCAACCGTTGCCGAGAAGGCCCAGGGTCTCGAGCTGATCCTCTCGGGTGCCACCGGATACTCTGGACTTCACATCGAGAACGGCGTTGCCTACGTCCGACTGGAGGGAGGCTGCTCGAGCGGAGGCTCAACGATGACCGTTGCCGGAGAAATCATGCCGACGCTCAAACAGTTTGCGTCTGTGGATCATGTCAAGATCTATGCCCCAGATGGGACCACCGAGACACCTGCAGGCACGAGCGATTCCATCCCATTCTGCCTCGAGCCATAGGCTGCAGCTGCACCCAGGCCTATCACGCTGCACTGGGCGATCAAGACTTGGCAGCTATGGAGCTGAACTGACCCGGAGAAGGCTCGGAATTATAAAAGGCCACCCTCTATCCTTGCAATAGCCCCTCAGACACCTGAGCCAAAGTAGAGATTATCGCATCTGCGAGCCTCTTGGCAGAACCCAGATCCAGCTCTACGGCCACCCGCGCAGACGGGCCCAGCGAAGGCTGCAAGAAGTCGATGTTCAGGCTGTGCTCGAGCGGAAGATGAACCGGGTGGTCGAAGTAGACGCTTGCCTGGTCCAACTTGAACCAGCCCTCCGCGCCCTTCCCGCTGCCCTTGATCTCGAGATGTTCGGTGAGGTATGTGCACATGAAATGCTCCTAGTTAGAAAGGTGCTTCCCGAAGAAAGCCCAGATCTTCTGCCAGCCTTCATTGGCGGCCTCAGGCCTGTAGCTCGGCCGGTCAACGGCAAAGAAGCCATGGCCTGCGCCTTCAAAGATATGGAACTCGTGCTCCTTCGAGTACTTCGTGAGTTCCGAATCTAGTTTGGCAACCTCCTCGGGTGTCGGGAACTTGTCTTCGGCTCCGAACAGGCCGAGTATTGGACATGCAGCATTTGGTGTCAGATGGATCAGCGAACGCACTTTGCTCGGCATCTCCGGAAGCGGGTCTGAAACGATGAAGGCTCCATAACAGACGGCAGCTGCGTCTATGTCGTCGAGGCTGCATGCAGACAGGAAGGCCTGACGACCGCCAGAGCAGTAACCTATGACACCCACCCGTGAATTTGAGGCGGCTTGGCTGCGAAGGAATTCTGCTGCGCCCTTTACGTCCCCCACCAACCGCTCGTCAGGTACTCCACCGCGTGCTCTTGCAGTGGCGGCTGCATCGTCGGGTGCCGCACCGGGGGCTTCCCTACTATAGAGGTTGACGCAAATCGCCTGGTAGCCATGATAGGCAAACTTCCTAGTGATCTCCTTGGTCGCCTCGTCATATCCTGGCATATGATGGATGACCACTACCGAACCATATGGACCCGATCCTGTCGGCCTGGCAAAGTATGCTTCGATACCGTCACCTCCGAACCCTTCTACCTCAACGGTTTCGGCAAGCATCTGATCGCTCATCATGGCAATCCCCTCTCATTCGTCGACCCGACATTTCCAAATGATCCCAACGTAGAAATGGCTTTGAATCCGCAATCCTCGATCATCAGAAAGGAAAGAGGACCGGTGATTCTAATAGCAGGCGTCAGGAACCTCGTAGGTGCAAACAATACCCTACGTACCCGCGGCGCTCAAGGCAGGTACGACCTGCCAAGCTCGGCAAGACAGTTGCGGCAGACCGAAGGATCGGGATCTCCGAATGCCTCACAACAAGATCAGAACACGATCGAAGTGAGAGCGAAACCGCTTAAAACAGTCCGACGATGTCTCTCATGACCAAGAACAGAACCAGGATTATGACCAACAGGTAGACGATCGTCATCTGCCAGCGATAGCGATGCTGAGCGAGCCAAAAACGCCTTATCCCCTTGACATCGAAGAAGAGAGCCACAATGCCGAGCGGAATCCCAATTACCGGTCCCACGCCCACCGTTGCACCAAGGCCGAACAAAGGAATGACGAACGGAAGAATGACATAGCTGAGAGTGCATCTCAAGGCGGAGATCAGAATTGCGACGCTGAAGAGCCGCTCTGCCTTTCTCTCCTGAGCCGGTGTCCGCTTAACTTCCGGAATTCGAAGAATTCTCCGCATGATTACAGACATGCGGCTCTCGAATCCGCGATCCTTCTGAGATAGCGTTTCGCCAATCGCGTAGTTCACCCGATTGAGTCTAGACGAGCACTCCTACTTAGTTGATTCATCTAAGACCACCACTTCAGCGGACCCTCAGATTAAACCTTCAAGCCCTTGGTAGAGCTTTGCCAAGAACTGCAAAGCAAGAGCCCATTTGCTTTCGCAGCCACAAAAGCAGGGCCGCATAACTCGTTTGAGGATCGCCTTTCAGCCTTTATGGAGTCGCACCGCAGGCAAAGGACCGGTTGCTTTGGAAAGCCGCTCAGGTGGTGCCTTTGCACCGCCACGTCATCGCCCGATGAGAACTCCGCCTGCGAGCAGAGAGTTGTCGCGCTGGTCGTATACTTCCATTAAGGCCTCTTGTAGCATTTGCTTTGGGCCAGCGGTTGATTCTCCTTCCAAACACTTTGCCGGTTTGGCGATCGCGCCGCGATCGTGGTTTGCCGATGCAGCTGGTCGTGACTTCGAACTTTGTATCTGCAGACTTCCGAGGCTAGGCTCAAGGCACATAATTCACGGTGGCAGGCTTTGTTTAGTGTTAGTGTCAGGAATATAAGCAGATGAATCAGGACCTTGTTGAACAGATCGAGAGTCTCAAGAAAGAGCGCAACGCCATAATTCTGGCGCATTCATACCAGAGGGACGAGGTTCAAGATATAGCGGATTTTGTGGGCGACTCACTCGGTCTCTCCAGAGAGGCAGCAAAGACCGATGCAGAGGTCATCGTCTTTGCAGGAGTGCATTTCATGGCCGAGACCGCTGCGATCCTCAACCCTGGGAAAACGGTGCTGATTCCAGATTTGGAAGCTGGATGTTCACTTGCGGACACCATCTCAGCCGCAGATGTCCAGGCTTGGAAAGACGAGAATCCCGACGGTCTCGTTGTCGCCTACGTCAACACCACTGCCGACGTAAAGGCACTGGCTGACGTCTGCGTCACGAGCGCGAATGCCGTTTCTGTCGTAACAGCTTTGGATCCGGACCGCCCGATCTTCTTCGTACCAGACATGTTCCTGGGAGCACACGTGGAAAGAGAAACGGGACGCAAAATGAGCCTTTGGCTCGGCGAGTGTCACGTTCATGCCGGAATAGGCGAGAAGGAAATCAACTCCAGACTGGCTGAACATGGCAATGCAGAGTTCCTCATACACCCCGAATGCAGCTGTGGCAGCGCGTGCCTATATTTGAAGCCGGACGCCAAGATCATGTCAACTGAGGGAATGGTCAGATTCTCACAGTCTTCCGAAGCCGACGAGTTTGTCGTAGCGACTGAAGTCGGTATCCTCCATAGGCTGCAGAGGTTCTCACCTGAAAAGCGGTTCTTCCCGGTAAAGGAGTCCGCGGTGTGTGAGTACATGAAGATGATCACACTCGAGAAGATCCTCGACTCGCTTCTGAAGAACCAGTTCAAAGTTGAGATTCCGCCCGACATAGCAGAAAAGGCTCGGCGCTCGCTGGAATCGATGATCGCAGTCGGATAGAGCAGATGCAGGCCGCGATGGACGAGACTCATACCGACATTCTCATAATTGGATCAGGTGTAGCCGGATCCTACGCTGCCATGAACGCGGCCAGCCTGGGTGCACAGGTCTCACTAGTAACCAAGACCAAGCTTCTGAGCGGCTCAACTCGTTGGGCTCAAGGAGGAGTGGCCTTCCCGTCCGACCCCAATGACATTCCCAGCCATTTGATGGATACCGTCAGGGCAGGCCGGGGACTGGTCGATGAGCAGGTCTCCCAAACCATTCTGACGGATGCGCTGATACAGCTTAAACACCTGATCGAGATAGGGGTCCACTTCGATGCTCTACCTGCGCTCGAGGGCGGGCACTCCAAACCACGGGTACTTCACATAAATGGCGACGAAAGCGGCCTCCATCTTCTCTCTTTCCTCCACAGTCAACTGCCAAGCCAGGTCACAACCTTTGAGAACCACTTTGCAACCCGGCTGATCTCGGGCGATGGTACGGTGGAGGGCGCGATCTTCTGGCGAGACGGCGATCCTGCAAAACCCTTCGCAATTCATGCCGGATCGACGATCATTGCTACTGGAGGAGTTGGTCAGATCTACTCATTCACGACGAATCCGGATGAGTCAACCGGAGACGGGATAGCGCTCGCATACAGAGCCGGCGCAAAAGTAAGAGACATCGAGTTAGTCCAGTTCCATCCGACTGTCCTTAGAAACGGGGGGCTGATCTCCGAGGCATGCCGCGGAGAGGGGGCACTACTTCTCAACAAGAATGGCGAGCGCTTCATGACAAAGTACGACCCTGCCGGAGAACTGGCACCCAGAGACATCGTCTCCCGCTCGATAGATCGAGAGGCGATCGAAACAGGGGGCGTCTTTCTCGATCTGAGGCCGATCGAAGATCTTGAGCACAAGTTCCCCACCGTTTACCACTCAATAATCAACCTAGGGATGGACCCCCTGCTTCAGCCTGTACCGGTTGAGCCTGCTGCGCACTTCCTCATGGGAGGAATCTCAACCGACGAATATGGGGCCACATCTGTAAAGAACCTCTACGCGGCCGGAGAGGCCGCAAGCACCGGGTTCCACGGTGCAAACAGGCTTGCCTCCAATAGTCTTCTCGAAGGCCTGGTCATGGGCTATCGCGCCGCAAGCAAAGCGGCAGATTCCTTTAAGCCGGCAAGCGGGACATTCGATCAGGGGGCCATACCCGGCTGCTCGACGAAATTCCAATCGATAATTCGTCGGGTAATGGCCGGCTCCGCCTCTGTCACAAGAGACGAGCAAGGCCTAACCCGAGGTTTCGACGAGATCTCGCGCGTGCCTGTGAGCGCTGCGGAGAGTTCGACGGAGGCTGAAACGGCAAACATGAGATTGATTGCCCTAATGGTGCTCAAAGGAGCTCTGACGAGGAAAGAGAGCAGGGGCTCTCATTTCAGAAGCGATCATCCCGAAACCAGTGCGGAAGCCGTGCACATTGAACAGCGCATCGGCACCTCCGGCTCCATCACCGGCTGACCCGTCGGACAACCTCTATCCGAAACAGATGGAGCCAAGCGATGGCTGACGCGGCACACGGGACTTGAATGCAGTGACTTGGAGATTTTTGAGGGTTGGCCGACTGGGACTGCAGAATTGGGGTAGAAAAGGAATACTTTGTTACAGGGATTTAAGGGGGATCGCATACTTGCACCAGTTGTCGCACGGACAAACAGAGTCCCAAGCTCAGTGACCTTGCGCGTATCCGAGATCTGACATCGATGTATCCAAGAGAGCATCTGGGGCCCAGCCGGCGATCCTTCCCGTCGAACCAGTCGGATCATCTTCCGACTCGAAGGTTGAGAGATTGTCGTTTCGAGTGTAGCGCAGGCGGTATTGGCAGTTATTTATGAGAGATCGAGGAGATCGTGGGTCGATTCATAGTGGCAACGGACACCGGCGGAACCTTCGTGGATGCGGTGCTCTGGGATGAGATCGGAAGTCCTCACATCGGCAAGGCGCCTTCAACACCGAGCAATCCACCAGAGGGGATCCTAAACGCGATAGAGGCTGCAGCGAGTCTTGCCGGACTCGATCTGGCAGAGGTCCTTGGCGGAGCTGTCATGCTCAACAACGGAACGACGGTTACCACAAATGCCATGATCGAGCGAAAAGGTGGCTGCACGGGTCTTCTCACTACCGCCGGGTTCGAGGATACCTTGGCGATAGCCCGCGTCCTCGGGCGAACAATCGGCCTTGACGAATCCCAGCTATACGACTACCGCCATGCGGATCCACCCGCCCCGATAGTTCCCGTTGAAAGAGTCCGCGGCGTAATCGAGAGGATCGACGCACGCGGAGATGTCATAGTTCCTTTGCAGGAGAGCAGCGTGGAAGAGGCTCTCAGCGAGCTCATCAATGCCGGGATAGAGGTGCTGGCGATATGCTTTCTATGGTCTTTCCGTAATCCCGACCACGAACGGCGCGCAGCAGAAATCGCTCGCATGCTCTATCCCGATCTCTTCGTAGTCACTTCCAACGAGCTTGTACCCATCATCAGAGAGTACGAGCGGGCGAACACGACAGTCATAAACGCCTATCTCGGTCCGGTCTTTGAACGATATGCCAAGGGAATCCGGCAGCATCTTAGATCCGCCGGCTTTGGTCAAGAACCCCTGATAATGCAATCCGTTGGAGGCCTAGCCCCCGCTCATGAGATCGAGCGGACTCCCATAACCACGCTTTTCTCCGGCCCCGTCGGTGGAGTGATCGCAAGCCAGAAGCTCGGCGCAGTGATTGGCGAAGCAAACCTCATAACAACCGACATGGGGGGCACCAGTTTCGACGTCGGACTCATTTTGAACGGCAGCCCGCTCACCGTTCCAAAGACTGTCATCGAACGCCAGATGGTGGCCATTCCAACAGTAGAGATCGTAACCGTTGGTGCCGGAGGCGGTAGTGCCGTCTGGCTCAACGAGATCGGCAACCTAAATGTTGGACCGCAGAGCATGGGATCTCAGCCCGGACCCGTCTGTTACCAGAGGGGCGGCGCAACGCCGACTGTGACCGATGCCGACGTGATACTCGGATATATAGACTCCGATTACTTCCTCGGCGGAAACATGTCAATCTCGCGGGAAATGGCTCTAGAAGCGATGGAGACGCAGATCGCCAAGCCCCTTGGCATCAGCGTGATCCAGGCCGCTGCCGGCGTCTACGAAATCGTCAATGCGCGAATGGCAGACTTGATCAGACGAGCCACCGTCCAACGCGGACACGACCCGAGAGAGTTTGCCATGGTGGCATTCGGAGGTTGCGGACCAACGCATTGCACGGCATACGGTCCTGATATAGGAGTGCGCAAAGTCATAGTCCCGGCGGAAGCTACCGTCTTTTCCGCTGCGGGAATCGGACAATCCGAATTTCGCCACAGTCTGGTCCACTCCTTTCCCCAAGAACTGCGCAGTAGCGATGGGACAGTCAGGCTTGCTTTCCTGGCGGAGCTGAACCAGGTTCTATACGAGATGGTCTCCCGCAGCTCCGCTCTGATAATGGAAGATGGCGGCAACCCTGCTGAAGCAGAGATCGTGGTTAGCGCCGACCTGCGCTATAGGAATCAAATCCACGAACTCACAATACCTCTACCCGAAAAGCTGCCACTAGACCCCCAGGATCTGTCCCGGTTGGTTGCCTCCTTCGAAGAGCAGTACGACTTCCGTTACGGGAGCGGAGCCAGTTCGCCCAACTCCAGAATTGAGTGGATAAGCCTGCGTGTAGATTCAACGGCGCCAACCCCGATGCTCGTGACAACCAAGCGAAAAGATCCAAGCAGCCAGGAACTCGAAACCGCCTTTCTAGGCAAAAAGCTGATCTATCGGATGGTGACAAGGCGGCTGGAGCCAACCCCGGTATACCAAGCGGAACTCCTCCAGCCGGGGCATGTCATAGAGGGTCCCGCTTTGATCGTCTCCTACGGAATGACTATTCCGCTACACGATGGCCAGAGCCTGATGGTAGACGAGTATGGCCAGTTCATCATCACTTTCTCGTCGCTAATAACAGGAGAGGAGAGTCGGCTCAATGAGTTCACAGCCCTCTAGCCGTTTCAAACCGCGCAACGACCCGATAACCTTCGAAGTTCTGCGGCACAGGCTCTGGCAGATCAATGACGAGCAGGGCAAGACAATCGTAAACGTCTCAGGATCTCCTGTGGCAACCGAAGGTAACGACTTCAATGTGGCCCTTCTCAATTCAGACGGAGAGGTCGTCACTGTAGGCCCCTATATCATCGCCCATGTCAGCGCCATTTCAGTCATCGTCCAAAGCGCTATTAGCCTGCTGGGTTCGAACAACATCCATGAAGGCGACATGTACCTCACCAACGATCCGTGGATGGGAGCTGCGCATCAAAATGACGTCTGCGTCATACAGCCGGTTTTCTGGGATGGACAGTGCTTTGCATGGACAGCCTCCGTAATTCACCAGGTCGATGTTGGCGGACCGCGGCCGGGAAGTTGGAATCCGCTTGCCCGTTCCGTCTTCGACGAAGCGCCGCGTTACAGGATGCTCCGCGTGGTAAGGGATGGCACCGTCCAGCCTGAAGTTGTCGCTACGTATCTCACCAACTCGCGCCTCCCCGACCTCATCGAACTAGACCTTCGAGCCCAGATAGCGTGCGCCAATGTGTCAAGAGCGAGACTTTACGAACTTGTAACGCGCTATGGCTTGGAGACAATCAAGAACGCGCTTGAAGACAACCTAGACTACTCGGAACTCCTATTCCGAAAGAAGCTGGCGGAACTCCCTGACGGCGAAGCCTACGGCGAGGACCACATGGACCACGACGGCCTTTCAGAGGAGCTCTACACAGTTCGGTGCCGCGCCCAGAAAAAGGGCGAGAGAATCCTGCTGGACTTTTGTGGAACGAGCCCACAGGCTCCGGGCTTCATAAATACGGCCTACGCCGGTGCGCTGGCAGGAGCCTTCTCCGCCTTGTTCCCCTACCTCTGCCCAGACATCCCATGGAATGCGGGTGTGCTCAGGCTGGTCGACACCAGGATCGAAGAAGGAACCGTTCACAATGCTCGATTCCCGGCTCCAGTTGGATTTGGCGTTGTCCACGCAACTCACTGCACAACGAACGCTACCGCCCTTGCGCTTGGAAAGCTGCTTGCCGCGAGTGAACGACATCACGCCGACGCCATGGCTGGATGGTCGGGCTCGCCCTTCGTCTACAACATCTTTGGCACAGACGACCAGAATCAGCCTTTCGCCACCATGCTCCTAAGCTCTGACGTTCAGGGCTGCGGGGCTAGGGCGTTCGGTGATGGCTTTGACGTGGGTGGAAAGCTTACCGCTCCTCAAGCAAACGTCGCCAACATCGAGTCGATCGAGGGGAGTTATCCTCTGCTCTACCTCTACCGCCGCCGGACGCGTGACTCTGGAGGAGCAGGTGAATGGAGAGGTGGCGTCT
This sequence comes from Actinomycetes bacterium, assembly GCA_021810525.1. Classification (GTDB taxonomy): domain Bacteria; phylum Actinomycetota; class Acidimicrobiia; order Acidimicrobiales; family Acidimicrobiaceae; genus SCQM01. The sequence continues at coordinate 19,139 of JAJZIP010000038.1, forward strand.
CGGCCGAAGTGGCATTTACCGTCCATCATGCGAGCGAAATGGATATAACACCCAACACTTGGGGGGTCAGCCTGTCCGCCACCGGAGGGCTACTTGGAGGTTACCCTGGCGGAGGAGCGGCAGTCCTTCTCAAGCGTGACACCGACATAGCCCAGCAATGGAGATCAGACGCACTTCCCCAGAGCTTTGAACAACTGAACGGCGCAGCTCTTGAAATACTACCTGCCAAGTGCTCGTTCACAATGAAACCCGGTGACATCTTTGGATCTGTTCCGCACGGAGGCGGCGGCATCGGTGATCCGATCAGACGAAACCCCGAACGTGTCGCGGCGGATGTCCGTCAGCGCCTTGTCTCCGCCGAATGGGCCAACCGGATCTATGGAACGGTGCTCGATGGCAATTGCGCCCTCGACTATGAAGCTACCAAGCTCCTTCGCCAAAGGATACGTCGACAACGCATTGAGGAGGGTCGGTCCCGGCTACCTCTGCCTCCGGGTGCAGGCGAACAACTTTCGGGTGAGTTAATCTCCCCATATGGAGCGCTGTATGAATCCAAAGGCTGGTTGTTTTGCGGTGACTGCCTCAAATCACTCGCCCCGGCAGATGAACCGGTGAAATCGTATCTCCTGCGCACACGTCGACCACTGGCATCTGCTGGACCCTGGATAGGCCTGAGAAAGGGCAAAGACCGCTTGGACTTCGAGATTTGGGAGTATGCCTGCCCGCACTGCGGCGCACTGATCTCAGTGGAGCAGCGACACCGCCAAGACGATGAAGATCTGCAGGATTTCATTCGATACGGCAAGAGCCACGTCGTGGCAAGGCCAGCCACCTCAGCTGGCTGAGGGGGTTATCGATGGCCAACTCGACGCGCCAATCCGGCACGAAACCATAGACCTTTTGCCTAGTTACTGCTAGGTTATGAATTGAGTAAGTCATTCGAAAGTCGGCCTGCTATGTTCTATTTCATTTTGGGTTTCCCGGGATTTATAGCCACTCGAATAGTTCGAAAACTGGTGGACGATGACCCGTCTCAACAATTCGTTCTCCTGGTGCACCCAAGCCAGCTCGACAAGGCCAGGAATACAGCCACAGCAATAGCGGAGGCGACGGGCAGCGCAGCTGATCGTTTTCGCATAATTGAAGGCGACATCACCAGACCAAACCTGGGGCTCTCACCGAACGAGCAAACAGAGCTGGCGGAGCAGATCACAAAAGTCTTCCACTTTGCGGCCATTTACGACCTGGCGGTAGGAGAAGACATTGCCGAACTAATCAACGTGCACGGAACAGAAAATGTCGTCAACTGGGCGGGGCGTCTTCCAAACCTGGAGCGCCTCATCTACTGCAGCACTGCCTATGTCTCCGGAAGGAGACGGGGAACTGTACTCGAGAGTGAACTCATCGATATCAACGGATTCAAGAATCACTACGAATCAACGAAGTTCAAAGCGGAACTGATCGTTCAGCGCGCCTGGGATGCAATCCCCACCACAATAGTTAGGCCAGGCGTGGTGATGGGCGACTCACACACCGGAGAGACCGACAAGTTCGACGGACCGTATTTCGTGATGAGGTTTCTGGATCGATTTTCAAAGATCCCGATACCCAATCTTGGAAGGGGTGACGTTCTCTTCAACGTCGTTCCAGTCGACTTCGTCATCGGCGCCATCTGCCACCTGGCAAACCTTAAAGAGGCAGAACATCATGTGTACCATCTAGTCGATCCATCTCCACACAGCGTTCGAGAAGCCTTCGCACTCATCTGCCAGGCCCAAATGGGATTCACTCCGCGATATACAATACCGCTCTCACTCGTGCGAATTGCGCTCTCGATTCCGCCGCTGCGACGGTGGGTAGGCGTCGAGCAAGAGACTTTGGATTATTTCAAAATCGGTCCAGTTTACGACAGCTACCAGGCTCAGAAGGACCTGGCGGCAATAGCTATCACCTGTCCTGACTTTGCGAGCTACATTCAAAAGGCAGTCGAGTACTTTAGCGAGCACAAGTCTGACCCCGATAAGAGGATAAAGGTGACATAGGAGGAGAAATTGGCAGAGACTCAAAGCAATACTTTCCCGGTAGTGTCGGTAGGCCCAAACCTTACTGAGATTTCGCAACTCCCGTCGATCATGGCATCTGCACGTGCGGGCTTCGACAAGTTCTCAAAGATGCCGCTTGACGAGAGGCTGGAGCTTATTAGGCAGCTTCGATACAAAATCGTAGAGAGACAGGATGAGATCGCTGACGTAATTGCAACATCCACCGGCAAGATCAAGACGGAAGCACTGACTACAGAAGTGATGATTGTCGTGGACGCCATCCTGCACGTTGAAAAAAGAGCTGCAAAGGCCCTGGGAACTAGGAGAATCAAGACTCCGATCACCTTCATCGGTAAACAATCCTTCTTGGAGTACAAGCCCCGAGGAGTCGTGACGGTCATCTCGACCTGGAACTTTCCATTCATGCTCTCGATGGTCCCTGCCGTGGAAGCCCTGGCAGCGGGTAACGCGGTGATCATAAAGCCGTCCGAGGAGACCCCGCCGGTCGGGATGCTAATCGAATCATTGTTCAGAGAGATGGATCTGCCGTCTGGGGTAGCAAATGTAGTCCACGGCGGTCCGGATCTGGGTGAGGCACTTCTAAAGGCGAAACCCGACTTTGTTCATTTCACGGGTTCTGAGAAGGTCGGGCGCAAGGTAGCAGCAATAACCGGTCCCGAACTCATTCCGACCATTTTGGAATTGGGTGGCAAGGACCCAATGATCGTCTTCCAAGATGCAAATATCGAGCGTGCGGTC
>JAJZIP010000262.1 GCA_021810525.1 Actinomycetes bacterium
GAAGTGCGAACCAATGCCGAAAGCCTGGCTCGTGATCTGGCCAACGAGGGCCTCCCGCTCCGGGATATTGGCGACATTCTCGGCATCTCATACCAGAGAGCTCATCAACTGGTGGCGCACTAGTGGCTCCCTCACAGGTCTCACACGCCCCGCACCCATCAACTTTCGCACGCCCGCCCCGGCAATTTGCATTTCCAGGTCTTGAACATTAGAGGACCAGCGACACGACGTGCGGGGCGTGTGAGATCCGGAGACGTCGTGTCAAATCACCAAACTCCCTACCCGTTGCCAAACTCTATAGGCGCATAGGCGAATCCATAGCCAATCCCTACGGTCGCTACAATCACGCACTGGTTGGTGCACTGTACAGTCGCTTTCCCCTCCGGCTTTGCGGCCGCTGCAGCGCTGACGGTAAACGGGTAACTACCAACGCCATTGGTATTGTTGATGACCCCAAATGGTTGACCCGCCAACCCCGGACCGCAACCTGCACTGTTGACGTCTGACGCACTGGCACACTCAGAGAGAAAGAACTTTCCTCCCGAGTCAAATCCGGTGACAGAGACCGTGACTTTCTGCCCATTCCTGAGGTTGCGGGAAGGAGTGACCGTTACCTTGGGGTCGGGAGCATAAAGCGCCGGAACCAGACCGGACTTTGATGTAGTTGTTGTCTCGGCTGGAATTAGAGTCGTTGTCGTAACCGATGCAGTCGTTCTTGGCGAGGAGCCCACCGAATTAGATGAACAGCTTGCGAGCACCATTGGAAGCGTCAAAAAAGCCATGGCGGTCATCGGTTTCCTGAAAGATCTCATAGCGAAACAGTTCCCCATGCAGTTCTAGTTAAGTTCACGCTAGCCAAGCACCAAATCAAGTCAACCACCCCCACGGCTTGCTCTTCACCCAACAAACCAGCCTTGTGAGTCTATACTTCTACGAAGATGAGCAAGAATCTGACCGCGAGGTCTCTCGCCTTTCTCATATCGGCCGTTGCCTTGTCGGCGTGTGGCTCATCTACGGCCCTCTCTCCGTCGCCGTTATCAAAGGTGTCAGTTGCTGCAACGACAGGTTCTGCGTCAATAGTGAGCGTTCCATGGATCGACAAACCTGCAACAATCCCTACGACAACGGTTGCAACCATTGCGTTGTCCGCAACATGCAAGCCAGCAAATCTGAAGGTTGGAACCGCCATCTTTGGTTCCGCAATCCCGAAGAAAGTGTGGACCATTCCGATCGCAGACTCCGGAAGCCAACCTTGCTCACTTCCTGGTTATCTTCCAGATATCACCGCAATTGACCCAAATGGAAACCGGGTGGCTCTATCAAATTCTCCAGTTATTCGACCTGACCCTACAGTTGTCTTCCAGCCTGGAGTCGCCGTGAACTTTCAAATTCTCTTCGCAGCCCACTGTGATTCCGCCGGCCTGGTCCAGCCATCTAAGTATTACAGCTCAGTGAAACTGACTCTTCCTCGAGGAACTCTCGATCTATCAAATCTGAGTCTCAAGCTGTGCGGCGACAGTATCATTTCGGGATTTATGCCCGTGCCTCCACCAACGCCTGCTCCTGGCACTGTTGAGTCTCTGACGGCAAATGTGGTCATCCCAAAGACAGTTAAAGCGGGCAGTCTGCTCCATTATCAAGTCGTCCTGGAAAATCAATCCGACAAGGCCGTCGATCTTCAACCTTGTCCTGTCTATCAAGAAGGGATAGCGGCGCTCGGAGGACCTATCCAAACCAGCTCTCAGATTCTTGAACTCAACTGCACCACCGTCCACTTAATCAAGCCGCATCAAAAGATCACATACGAGATGGTTATTCCCGTACCATCTGAAACCGGCCCCGCGAAGTTTTCATGGCAGGTAGAGCCAGAGGGGCCATACGCGGGAGCTGGGCTGGCGGTAGGGCAGTAATACGGCACCACCTTGGCCCAAGCCGCAGCTCTATGGCTCCGAGCTCACGACATCACTTGCGCAAGGCGGAAGCTGGTTTATGGATTTGACGGCAGAGGTGAACCAGCGTTCGGCCATACCTCGGATAAACGACATCACGTCTGGATCGGTCGGTTGCGTGGCGCCGTCGTCGTAGGGTGGAACTTCTTTCATCGAAGTACCATCGTTACCAGAGTGAACAATTTCCTGGAAAACCTCATACTAATCAGTGCATAAGTTCCTGGATATTCTGGTGATGATGTAGTAGAATTGTGTTCGTGAATGGCAAGCGGACAAAAAGGCTGAAAGCTGATGAGCAGATCCGAATAAGGCGCTATGCGGTAGAGCAGATAACCGAAAAAGGCGCCAAGGTTGAAGACGTTGCAGCAGCACTTGGATATGGACGGTCAACGGTATTTTGGTGGGTGCAGAAGTATTCACAAGGTGGAATAGGCGAACTCGAGACCAAGCTGCGTAGTGGACGCCCGCCAAAGCTAGACAAGAGCCAAAGATTAAAGCTCGCCAAACTCATCATCGGCCGTGATCCCCGCCAGCTCCGCTTCGCCTTTGCACTCTGGACTCGCGAGATGGTAGCAGAACTCATCGAGCGTGAGTTCGGTGTTGTAATGAGTGTCTCTGCGGTAGGAAGAATGCTGCATAGATTGGGCCTCTCTCCACAACGCCCGCTATGGCGGGCCTACCAAGCCAACCCTACAGCAATAGAGACATGGAAGACTCAAGAGTTCCCATTGATTCGCGAACAAGCTCAAAGAGCTGGTGCGATTGTGTTTTTCCAAGACGAGGCGTCGGTGCGGAGCGACTTTCATGCCGGGACCACCTGGGGGGTAGTCGGCGAGACCCCGGTAGTAAAGACCACCGGCGCCCGCTACAGCGTGAACATGATCTCTTCGATATCTGCTCAAGGGAAGTTGCATTTCCGTCTTTTAGAGACCAAGGTGAACTCAGATGTTTTCATCGAATACTGTCAGGCTCTACTGGCTGACAATCCAGACCGCCCGGTATTCCTCATCGTCGATGGCCATCCTTCCCACCGATCCAAAAAGACCAAGGAATGGGTCCTTTCCACCAATGGAAGACTTCGGCTCTTCTACCTGCCCGGCTACTCTCCGCAGTTGAATCCCGATGAATGGGTGTGGAAGACGTCAAGGCAGACCGTATAGGAAGAGCTGGCGTGACAAGTATCGAGGATCTCAAGAACAAGGCAGAACAGGCACTGGTGCGCTTGGCCTCATTACCCGAGTTGCTGATGGGATTCTTCCGCGATCGCAACCTTCGTTACATACTTGACTAGTCCGATAACTTACGCTCTCCTTAGTAACTAGGAATTTTCTTGCCCTTCAATTGCCACTCCATAGAAGTTCCTGCAGAGGCATACCGAAATCAATAATCCTCAAGTACGACTGCTGTTCATTGAGTCAGCCGAACCTGTCATCACTCAGAATTGGCCGCAGTCTCTTACTCCCAGATTGAAACACCGATTATTCACGAGGTCCAACCATGCCTGCCTTGAAGTCTGGGAGTTTGCACTGGCTCCCACAGCCATCCACGCCAATCCTTGGTTTGTTTAGCCAACCAGGTGTCAGACCACTGCTGGCGTCACGGACCTTGTCCACCCGCTGAACCAAGAAATGCCACTGAGCCGAGTCTATGGCTAACGCGGCCGTACGGCAGTTTGAAGCCTTCAACCCAAAATGCTACTTCAAAGGGCCTACCTTCGTTGTCTCTGCGGCACTGCTGTGTGATCAGTTATCAGCTTCCATGCCATCTAAAACCTCTTTCATTCATGAGGGGCTGCAAAACTTGGGTCAGCCGCCGCCACAAGCCTTGTTAGACTGTGCAAGTTGGAGGCGATGAACCCGATTTGACGGCTACCGTGGGGGAGTTTTCCAAAAGACGCATTCAATAAGGTTGAGCCA
>JAJZIP010000263.1 GCA_021810525.1 Actinomycetes bacterium
CGCGCTGAATTGTTCGATTTCAGGCGGCTGCCTTCCGGTTTCGATCGAGGCGGACACGTATTTCGAGAGTGCAGCGGACAAAAGTATCCCGTGGCGAAAATGCCCCAGGCAAAGGAAGAGGTTTGAGTCCTCATAACGGCCTAGTATTGGAGCGTTGTCAAAGGATCCCGGCCTGAATCTCACCATCTGCTCCGTGAAGTCGGCTTCACCAATTCCTGGAAGAAGTAAAGTGGCGCTGGTCAGCATTTCGGCAATTGGCCTACTTTTGCGGTCATATCGAAACCGACCTCTTCCTGGGTGGCGCCTATCACGATCTCACCGGAGACTCTTGGGACCATGTACAGGGTCTTGCCATACGTCTTCGAGCGTACGACATGTCTTAAGAGCGTCGGAGACGGAGCCTGGACCCTTATGATCTGTCCTTTGACCGGTCGTATAGAGCTGGAGATCGGAGCGGGAAGCCCCCCAATATCACCGAGATACGATCCGGCGGCGAGCAGGATGATCTCGGGTCGAGCTATTTTGTCATCGTCGAGATAGAGCTCATAGATGTTTGGTCCGAGACTGTGAACTGACTTGACAGCCTGTCGAACTAGTCTCACCCCGAGCAATTCGGTCGCCTTCAACAGCGATTTCATTAGCGCGCGATTGTCGAGTTGGTTATCCGAATCTATCATCGCCGCGAATGGAAAGGGGCCGCCGAGTTCAGGTTCGAGTTCTTTTAGCTGGTGGCGGGTTAGGCGGGTCACCTCGATTCCCAGCTCGTTCTGGAACTCGGCCAGACGTTCCAGGTCGCGTGCGTCGTTTGGTTCGTAACCTATTACAAGCGTGCCTTCCATCCGAAGTCCCACCGGCACGCGGGAGATCTCTTCCAACTCGGCCGCGAACTCAGGCCAGAGCTCGTTTGAGTGTTGCATAAGCCGAAGAAGAGGAACTTCACTGAAGTTTGCTTCGGACGCCGGCGCGAGCATGCCGGCCGCGGCGTGTGACGCTCCCATCGCGGGATTGGGATCGAATACCGTTATGTCATGGCCGTGCTTGGCTAGTCTGAATGCTGCGCTCAGGCCAGCTACCCCTCCTCCAACCACTCCGATTTGCAGTTTTGTCATCGATACTTTCCAGTAGTCAGACCCAGTTCAGTTGAACTATATCGCAATATGAAAGACGAGTGAATTCCGGATTCGTAAGAATCGCTACAATTTGAGGTTCCGAAGTGCTTGAATAAAGAGTGGAGTCTAGCTGGAATATGGAGGTTGGATATGCGTTCGACTATGCAGGACGGTTCTCTATCGATCACGTCGATTTTGAATTATGGAGCGAAGACATTTCCCAAGTCGACCGTGACAACCTATCTTGGTGATGGCGGGATCACCTTCTCTTATGAAGACACCGCAAAGCGAGCGGCCTCTCTTGCCAACGCCCTATCGTCGATCGGTGTCAACAGCTTTGATCGTGTTGGAACGTTTGCCTTCAATACTCAACAGCATCTCGAGGCTTACATGGCGATACCTTCGATGGGTGCAATCGTCCATACCCTGAACATCCGGTTGTTTCCTGATCAGCTCGCATACGTCATAAATGATGCAGAGGACAAGGTGGTGATTGTCGATGCCGCGGTTCTCCCGCTCCTAGCGAGGATCCTTCCTCAGACGCCCTCCGTCCAGGCACTGATAGTGGTCGGGCCCTTCGACTCGTCCATGTTCGATGCCCTGAAGATCGACACGTACGAATACGAAGATCTGATCGCAGCTCACAGTTCACTCTTTGACTGGCCAGAGATCGACGAGTTCCAGGCTGCTGCAATGTGCTACACCTCTGGCACTACAGGAAATCCAAAAGGTGTGGTCTACTCTCACCGCTCGACCTGGCTCCATGCGATCTCATCATGTACCGCGAACACGCTTGGTCTCAGCAACGATGACCGGGCGCTTATAGTCGTGCCCATGTTCCACGCAAATGCTTGGGGTGTGCCGTATTCAGGATGGTTGGCTGGCTGTGATCTGATAATGCCATCGAGGTTTCTACAGGCCGAGCATCTGGCCAAGATGATAGAGCTGTATCGCCCGACGCTGTCATCGGGAGTTCCCACTATCTGGAATGAGTTGCTTCTCTACGCGGAGACGCATGAAGTCGACATGTCGTCCTTCAGGGGCATAACAGGAGGAGGTTCGGCGGTACCAATGGGACTGATGCAGGGCTTCAAAGAGCGCTTTGGATTAGAGCTTTGGCAAGGATGGGGAATGACTGAAACCTCACCGATCTGCACTTTAGGGATACCTCCCCGTGGCACTCCGGAGGATGAAAGAGTCAAGTATCTCGTTACCGCCGGGAGGGCGCTCGCCGGCGTCGAGCTGAGGATCGTCAATGAGGAGGGAGCAGTGCTGCCGCGTAGCGCGGATAATTTGGGAGAGATCGAAGTCAGGGGGCCTTGGGTCGCGGGTAGCTACTACAAAGGCGTTAATCCTGAGAATTTCCATGATGGATGGCTTCGTACCGGAGATATCGGGACGATCGACACTGAAGGGTATCTAAGGATAGTTGACAGGACAAAGGATGTCATAAAATCCGGCGGGGAATGGATCTCTTCGGTAGATTTGGAAAACGAGATAATGGCGTTCCCGGGGGTGTACGAAGCGGCAGTCATCGGCATTGCGGACGAGAAGTGGGTTGAACGGCCGCTGGCGTGTGTAGTACCGAAGCCTGGGGTGGAGTTGAATCCGAAGCAGCTAGTTACCTTCCTCTCCGATCGGGTGGCGAAATGGTGGCTTCCGGAACAGGTTGCCATAGTGGCGGAAATTCCGAAAACAAGCGTGGGCAAATTCGACAAAAAGGTTTTGCGGAAAGCGTTTGCAGATGGCGAGCTGAACCTTTTCTCTGTAGAGACATAGGTGGCACCAAGGTTCGACCCTTAGGATCTGGCTCACTGGTTTAAGCTTTTCCGCATGGGCTTCGCAGATCTGTCGGCCTATTGTGCCTCCAGTCGCGCGGTCATCCGATCACAACATTGCTTTTTTACGGGGCTTGGAAAGATGTCCGATTTTCTGACTGCTTGAGGTGGATGAGATGCATCAAAGCGATTTCTATGAAGAAGTGGAAAGTCTGAAACAGGTCTTGGAACGCCTAGATGATCGGGCCATCTCTGCGCTCCGAGAATATATCTCATCGAGCGACCCCGGGGAAAAAGAGATGGAAAGGAAGATCCATCGTGCTCGTCGTGCTATAACCAAAGCCATTTTTGAGTTGGACGGCTCGGCCACGCTGGGCTGAGACCCTGGCTTTCTTTGAGGGTCCTCCGCAAAGCCAGAGTCAGTTCACCTGGTGACCTGGTCTCGGAAATTGCTATGGGTTTCCCTTTCCGTCGGTCGTGAACGAGTCGTAATTTCTGCGGGCTGTATCGCTTCTCATCTCGAATCCATCTAAATCAATAGCCACGAGGGAACTGTAAACCTCCCCGCCCTTATGGACGAGGCTTCTGACCCATCCGTTCGATAGGGGTTAGCGGCGAACGCTTCTGTCACGCCACCACGACCATCCGGCCTGGCTCTTGGAGCCGGTGGGTGACTTGGCTTCGGTCGGCTTGCTCACCTGAATAGCTCCAAACGAGGCCCGGTTCTGGGCGCTACTTAGGGCTCTGGCCTTGGACCGATAGGGATCATGCTCACCTGCTCGTCTCCTATCCGCCGAAGGTGTCGCTCTCGGGGCTCGTCATGTCGCTCAAGACGATCTCCTCCATCAGAGTTCCTTCTGCAAGCTGGCCAGAAATTACGCGAGCCCTATGGGGGAAACACTTCTGGTCACCGTCTTATTGCGTGGTATCGGCGGGTGAAGCACCCCTTGAGGTAGTCAAGCGC
>JAJZIP010000264.1 GCA_021810525.1 Actinomycetes bacterium
TCACGAAATACTCCAACCACTGGACTGATTACTCCATAGTCCTCAATTTGAATGTGTTCGGTTAACTCAAGGACAAGACGTGGACAAATATCTGGACTAAACAGCCGCAAAAAATCAGGTTGGACCAGAGTAGCTGGAGAAACATTTACTGCAAGAAATGCCGACTTAGGCAATATATCTAGTGCAGGCAGTGCGGCACCAATGGCAGCAACTTCAAGATCGTAGCCCAAACCCACTGACGCAGCTGTTGTGAACCATCGATCTGGGCTGTAGTCCGACTTGCCTGGAAATCTTGCGAGCGCCTCCGCTCCAACAATGGTTTTACTTTCTAAATCGAACACGGGCTGAAATACCATCTCTATGGCGTTTCTTCGGATCACATCTTCGATAGTTTCACGCTCAAGTTGCCATGCTTCGCTCTCGGCCCGTTCTAGTTCTTCAAAATCTTTAATCTGATTCCGTAGAGTGATGTTGTTAGAACGCAAGGCCTTGTACAAATAACGAGTCTCAAGTAAATTGCGAACCCGTAAAATCACTTCAGTTGCATCAAAAGGTTTGGTCACGAAGTCCCGGGCTCCAAGGTCCAAAGCCCGCTTTGTCGCTTCTGGTGTAGCATCAGCGGTGAGGACCAAGACCGGCAGGTATGCCCCAGCAGCACGAATCGCCAACCGACTCAATACCGTGTAACCATCAAGTTGGGGCATATGAAGATCTAGTAGTATCAGATCTGGGTCAATTTCATCGAGCCGACTAAGCGCATCAATTGGATCATTGGATGTATAGAGCTTGCGAAGGCCAGCCCGGGTCAGTAGCGCATTCAACAACTCCAGGTTTGTATTGTTATCATCTATTGCAAACACCCGAGCATCGCCAAATTGTTCCAGCATGTCAATCCTCTCTTGGGGAGATCTGGTTGGGAGTCATCTCGTCTAAAAGAACCAGAAGTTCCTCAACATCAATTGGCTTTGGTAAATATTTATATGCACCGGCATCTGCCAAGCGGTCAATCTGGCCAGGGGTAGCATCTGCGCTTACTGCAACAACGGGTATATGAGAAGTTGCGCTAGCCGCCTTCAGCCGACGCAATACCTCTATTCCTGGCATATCCGGCATTTGTTGGTCAAGAAGTATCAGATCTGGGGGGTTAGAACTAGCTAGCTCTAGTCCTAGTTGGCCATGTCCAGCGTGGATAAGACGCCAATCCGGTCGTCGCCTCAAGATCTTATCTAGGAGCGCTACATTTGATTCATTGTCCTCGATATACAAAAGACTCAATCTGTGTGTATTGGATAAGTCATCCTCTATTGCTTCTGATGATATGTCGGCCTCAGAATATGTCTCATCTCCGGAACTCTCAGCAACTGGCAGTAGTAATGTAAATGTGCTGCCTTCCCCTAACGTGGAAGTTGCTTCGAGTAGACCTCCCATTGCTTCCGCTAAGCGTCGAGATAGGGCCAGACCTATACCTGTTCCCTCAATTTCTGAGTTCGCTGCAGAGAGACGTTCGAATGGGGTAAAAAGACGAGACATGTCCGCACTTGACATTCCAATACCGCTATCACGGACTTCGATACCCAACATCCCATTCTGGATTTCACCACAACCGACTACTACAGTGCCACCTTGTCGGTTGTACTTAATGGCGTTAGAAACAAGGTTCAGTACCACCTGTTTACTGCGTTGACGATCTGCTTGAACGTGACAATCGCACCCTTTAGTGATAGCACTCAGTGTGACGCTGCGATCAGCTGCCATTGGATTCATTAACTCAACTACCTCTAAGATCAAATCCGCAACCAACACCGGTTCTTGTGACAGTGCCATTTGACCAGATTCGATACGGGATATATCGAGTACTTCATTTATCAGATCGAGCAGATGCCGGCCAGCTCTACGGATCTGACGCAAACTATCCATCTGACTCGCATCTGCATCCATCTCTAGTAGTTGTGCAAAGCCGAGCACCGCATTTAGCGGGGTCCTCAGCTCGTGACTCATCCGAGATAGGAACCTACTCTTTTCCTGATTTGCAGTCTCTGCCACCTTTCGAGCTTGTACTGCATTAGACTCAGATGCCCGCTGACGCTGCATCGCTTCGTGCAAGCGTTGCGACAATATCCCGATCTCGTCATCAGCTGTGTCAATTAGACCAGGATCCTCGCCGTCACTAAGCCGGTCTGCTTCACTTCGTAGTCGCTCTAAACGCCGAACAACCCCCCGTGTGAACGCAACTATTCCGAACAGCCCACCAAGAACGCCTATAGCTAGCGCCAAACCCACTAAGATTTCGGCTAATAGTCTCAGATGCTGGTTGTGTGTCTCCCGGGCAGACAATAACCCATTTTCGGTTTTGGTCATTGAAGATAGAACGGCACGAATCGCATCAGTTGAAGATTTCTGCTGATGGAGCCACTGGAACCTGCCAGATATGTCACTAGCTGGCGGTACCCCTGCAGTACTAAGTTGATAACCTGGTGCCAGGAGCTGGCGCAGATGCTGAACTCGAGCCACCTCAACCGGAACAGGATTTATAGCTACAAGCGAGGCTAATTGATTCAGTGCAGTAGGAAGTTCCTTGCGAGCTTGATCAGTCGGTTGCAAAAAAGACGGATCGCCAGTTAACAGATACCCGCGAATACCAGTTTCACCGTCTATCACCAATACTTGTATTTGCTCAATCTGAGCTTCAACAACCCTTGTGTGAGTAACAAGAGCCTGGGCAGAAGTCTCTAGCCCAGCCGTCAAGTAGAAGGTAAATGCAGCTACCAGCAACATCAATAGCGGCAGTACCATGACCAGAATACCTTTGGCCCTCAGCGGCCGGTCTACCCACCGCTCTCCACGTTTGCGAACCAATCTGTCTTTAGTTGTCCGCGATTCAGCTAGCTCAATGCCACTCTCAGTAAGATTAGGATCTGTCATTAGGAAGCGCCAATAGTATCCCCGACATATCAACCCTCGCCTCTCGATTATCCAGTGAGTACCTGGCAATGCGTTCGTGGATTTACCTCAAGGATTCAAAGCATATCAAATCTTCTTATATATTGCAGTACAGGAAAGTATGCCCTTGTATTCACTGTCACAGTAAGTGGTATTTTCATACTGATGCGGATGACAAAATACAACCATTTGTGAAAGTCAAGGAGCAAGAAGTGAGGGCTCCTTATATTTTGATTACTTGATAATAGCCTTTACACCCACTATTTTTCATAGGAATAGTCATTCAGTGATTTCACAGACCAACTCAATTTCATTGATCCTCAATACATCTGAATCGTAACCCACTGGATTCAGAAATTACCACAGCTGGCGTTCAGTTTCCGAATCTTGCTTTTGACAATAACATGCTCAGATCATTGGGCTTTCAGACTTCGCAAACGACATAGGTATTGCCAGCTTAACATTGTCACTTAATACTGGTTATCTCGTTACTTCCCCACCTGCATAGTGAGAAATTCCCCTTTGACTTTGCTTTATAAAGCGCATTATCAGCTTTAAGGTAAAGCTCTTCAAACTTTGTGCCGTCTTGGGGTCTTAAGGCCATACCACCAGAGATTGCGATGCCCCACTCATCAAATGGAACTCGCGCCAGTATGTGAACGATGGCAGTCTCAAGGATGCTTCCGCTGCTACTTTGAGAAATCGGTATCCAAATACAGAATTCGTCTCCTCCAATTCTCGCCACGATATCGTCTTCACGCAAATGCGATCTGATTCCGTGTGCGACTTGCCTGAGGATTTCATCTCCAGCGACATGGCCCAAAAGATCATTTACCGACTTGAAATCATCGAGATCTAAAAGCACAAACGCCCCTGG
>JAJZIP010000265.1 GCA_021810525.1 Actinomycetes bacterium
TATTGGTGTAAACGACCCATTTCTTGGTCTTTTTGGATCAGTGGGAAAGATGGCCGTCGACGATGAGGAACACCGGGCGGTGGCCTTTGCCCCCGAGTCCAGCAGGAGGTTAGTGGCCTCACTCACCGGCCCACAAGAGCCAAGACGTATGCCCGCGATGGCGTGACAGAAGCGATGGCATGCAACCACACACAAGCGGACGGGTCAGAGTCCTTGTCTGTTAGGGCCGGCGAGGTTCACATACCAGTTGAGTCATAGACCTGTTAGCGCATGCAAAGGTCTGAGTTGCTTTCGGCTTTACCAGTCGGTCGCGGTCGGGGACTGCAGTTAGTTTTTTTAAAATCTTGTATTCAGAGCTGATGGACTATGTCATAATTTATTCAATCAAAGCTCGGGATTAGCGACCAGAAGATTTTGCTTGAATTACATCAAGACCACCTATTGGCGTTAGATTCAGGAGGTAGGGCGATGGTTGACGACGCGTTGATGCGTCCGACTACTCGCCTTCACGTTCCAGATGGCGTATTTCGTGAGTGGACTCACGGTGCCAATGCAGCTACCTCAGGGCGCCTTCATGCTCCAACTCCATGGCGGATGCTCACCAGCTGGGAGGCTTGACCAAGCACCAGCAACGATCAAGGCAGGAACTATGACTACCGAGATTTTCCGATTCATCGCAGTTAGGCCCGCAACCTATGCGTCACCGGATGGCGCACTTCAGCTGAAGCTAAATAACGATGACCTCAACAAGCTGAAACTTATAGCTGCCGGTAAAGAAAATGTGCAGCTGAGCGTGAAAGCAATTCCGAACCCCTTAGGCCGCCCGGTAATGGTCTCAACGCAGGGCTCTCTCTCATTAAACTACCAAACAGCCTTTACCAGTGCAGCTAGCCAGCTAAGCCAACCCACTTTTGACGCATCCACGACAGCCTCGGTTCTCGAGTCAAGCTTTGGCGTCGCAGCTCTATCAAATCTCGTGTCCGATAGCAAATTCACTGCCGACCAGGAAACCATTGCTTTCTACCTGATCCTTGCTCATCTTGCGCCAAATCGAAATGAGGACAACATAACACTGGCTGCCAGCTTTGCCCGGATTGCCGCCCTCATCGATGCCATTGCCGGAGGGGCCACGGTGACCGACATGGCCACGCTCTCGAGTTGGTTGAATAAGGTAATCCTTGCGCCTTCTGGCGTCCTGCCTGTTGTCAACCTTGGGCCTGCCTACAACACCAACGTCGCACCTGCCGGAATAGGAGACCTTCAGGTGGTCAACCAACAGCTGAGCGGGTACGAGCTTCGCGAGATCTCCTACATTGAAAATGTCCTGGCAACCGAGACAAACACTAGGACAACTGTGCGTTTTGAGGAGAACAACCAGACTTTCGTCTCTTCAAGCGACACCACCAATGAGACTGAACAGGACACCCAGTCAAACCAGCGCTTTCAGGTCCAGACCCAAGCACAGAACACGATCAAGAATAACTCCAGCCAGCAGTTCGGCGCATCTGTGTCTGCCGCATACGGACCCTATGTACAAGCGAAGAGCAACTTCTCGCTGTCCTCCAGTCAGGCGAATACAAGCTCGTCCAGCACCTCCACCTCGTTTGCCAAAGACATCACGTCCCGTGCTGTTTCCAAGGTGACCCAAGAGGTCAAGAAGTCTCAGCGCCTCCAAATCATCAACAGCTTCAGGGAAACTGTCGAGCACGGATTCACAAATACACAGGCGAACGCCACCAACATAAGCGGTGTCTATCAATACGTGGACGAACTCTACGAAGTTGGGGTATTCAATTATGGATCTCGTATGCTCTTCGATCTAGTAGTTCCCAATCCCGCGGGACTGGTTCGAGCTACTGCCGAGCTGATGAACGGCGCTGCCCTGAACGCCTACGATCCCCCTCCAATCAACTTTAAACCCTCCGATCTCACGGTTTCTGACAGTGTGAAAGCAGACTACCTAGCGGTGAAAGACACGAGTGGGAACCCGGTACTCGCGGGACTTGTGTCGGGGAGTATGGATTACACTCTTGCTGCCCAAACCTACCAGGTTACGGGACTTGAAGAGCCTCCGCAACCAATAACGACCGTCACCTCTGGAAATGCGGTGAACGCACCGAAACCTTCCGGAGATGCCAACCAGATCGCCGGAATGCTGACCAACATCTCTATACCGGATGGCTATATGGCAACGAAAGCCACAGTGATTGCCAGAATGGCGACGCTCGAAATCAATCCTGCTCCGACCGCGTACAACGTCAGTGTTCAGGTTGGCGGTCAGCAGCTCATTTTTGGTGCTGACAGCACGATACCAAACGTCATACCGCCCGGTCCGTCCACTGTGGATCTCGACGGTCAGCGAGATAATGTGGCTGTCGCCATTGGCTGTGCCGTCATCGATCAATACCAGGTCACTATCGAGGTTACATGTGTTCTCACGAGCGAAGCTTTCACGAAGTGGCAACTCGATACCTACTCTACGATCTACCAGTCCTATCTCCGACTGCAGAGCGACTACCAACAGGCGCTCAGCCAGGCACAGCAGGCCGCTCAAGGTACCACCTATGGAGGGGCCAGCCCCGATGAGAACCAGAGGATCATTTCCCAGGAATTGAAGCGGGAATTAATCTCACTTATATCCAACAGCGAATTGGATACGCCGCCAACTCCCATGACAACTGACGACCAGGGCCTCGCTCCGCCTTCTTCTGCAAGCGGAGCTTCTGGTTCGGGGCAAGGTGCTTCTGGATCTCAATCCAGCACGCAGAATGTCGCATCGTCCCCTCCGACTGCTCAATCATTGATGAATTTCACCGCCGTGGCCGAGCAGGGACCTATGATCCGCTTTTTGGAGGAAGCGTTCGAATGGGATCAGATGCAGTACGTCTTCTATCCCTACTATTGGATGGACAAAGACGAATGGTTCAGCCTTGCACTTTTGGAGGACAGTGACCCCTTGTTCGCCCAATTTCTAAGATCGGGCGCCGCCCGGGTAGTGGTGCCGGTGAGGCCGGCCTTCAATGACGCGGTTCTCTACTACCTCCAATACGGCCAAGCCTGGGATGGAGCGGGAGTCCCATCTGTTCACGATCCCCTCTACCTTCCAATTGCTACAGAGCTTGCCCAGCTGGACCAGCAACCACAGCAGGAGGTGCTGGTGGGCGAACCTTGGCAGATGCGTCTTCCCACCACGCTTGTCATGCTTAGATCAACTCCAACGCTGCCGAGTTGGACGCTGGACCCGACCACGCTTGAAGTCACCGCATCTTCCTGAATCCAACCCCAGAGGCTTGAATGACGACACAAAATAAGCATCTGGATCCCTCCCTAATCCAGTTCCTGTCCTTTCAAGGAGGAGGTGGGAAAGGTTTTGCCTATCTGGGAGCTCTTAAGGCTCTTGCTGAGATCAACAAGCTACCAAACCTGGTTCAGTCTACTAACAACAACATCCTTGGCGTAGCTGGCGCGTCAGCAGGTGCCCTGACCGCGATGATGGTGGCTATCGGACTGCCTCCGGATGATATCAGGGAGAGTCTGAAACGAAATCTCATTGATTCACTGAAATTGGGTCAGGCTTTCAACATATCACGGGGTCCATCGCAAAACGTCACAGTTACTGATACGGCCATATATGCCCGCACCGGTGTTCCAGGTGTACTTGATGCCATCGCTGAGCTGGTGAAGTGGGCGTTTCCCTACGAAACGATACTCGAAGAAATCGCCAGCTTGGTAGCATCAACAGCTAAATCCGACCACCCCCTGGGCGAGTTGCTTTTCTCGGAACCTGAGACTGCTGTCAAGGTGATGTGGAGC
>JAJZIP010000039.1 GCA_021810525.1 Actinomycetes bacterium
TCTCGCCAGACGGCAAAAGATTGGGCTTTCTGGCCGAGAGTCACTCCTATTTGCGGCTCTGGACCGCCGATCTTGAAAACTGGACTGCGAAACTGGTTGTGGACGAGAGTCTCGAGCACGGCGGCGTGCCTTGGGGCAACGGGAATCGAACATTCGATTTTTCCGCAGACGGCAGAAGAATCTTCTTCTCCCGCAATGAAGCTGGCTTTGGCCGACTTCTTCTGGCCGATCTGGAGACTCCAGTACCAGTCGAGATTGCCAAGGCCCATCACTTTGGGGTGAAGTCGTCCCAGCACTCGCTCATTGCCGTGCGCTCCGGTGCCAAGACGCCGAACGTCATTGTTACCTACGATCTGGCAACTCTGGAGCGCAGGGAGATCGAGAGGGCGTACTCCGAGAAGTTCTACTCGGCAATCGCCGTTGAGCCGATTGCGAATACCGCTCGGCACTCGACCGCCTTGTACAGCTTTGTAAAGCCGACCTTCCGTGCCGAGCTGGCCGATCTGGACCCGATTGACGTGCCCTATCGTCTTTACAGAGCCGAGGGAGGAGCCGAGCCGGTAGGAACCGTGGCGACCTTTCACGGGGGTCCAACGGATCAGGCTTTGGTAACATACTCCACCAGGATTATCGCCTTCCTGCAGGCGGGTTACCAGGTACTCGTTTTCGATTATCGCGGATCGACTGGGTGGGGTAGGTCATTTCGAAATGCGCTTGACTATGGTTTCGGGATTGCGGAGGTCGTCGATCTTCTGAGCGTCTTGGCCGATCTTGTGGCCAAAGGGCTTGCCAAGCCCGGGTCCATCGTGGTAAACGGCGGATCTTCTGGCGGCTATTCGGCGTTGCGAAGCTTGTGCTTGACAAAGGGTCTGTTTTGCGGAGGAATCGCAGAGTACCCTCTGATCAATCTCGCTGATTCGGTAGCTTCGACTCATCGGTTCGAGTCCCGCTACTTCGACCGTCTAGTAGGGGTTCTCCCCGCTCAGATCGAGCTTTACAGAGAGCGTTCGGTCTCGGCTGGAGAGCTTGATGACGTTCCGATCTTGGTTATGCACGGCGACTCTGATACTGTCGTAAATCACCGCCAGGTCCTAGGATTCGTCGATGAGGCAAAAACGCTGGGGAGAGCGGTCGAGTTCGCCCTCTTCGAGGGAGAAGGCCATGGCTTCTCGTCGCCTGAAGCCGTAGAAAAGGAGTTTCTCGCTTACCAGCGGTTTCTTGCGCAGATCGCAGTCGGTATAGGCCCCTACTCTTCATGAAAGGCCGAGTCTTCAGGATTGATGGTTTCGAGCCTCAACCCTTTGGTCTCGGGAAACTTCACGATCACCAAAATTGCCAGAAGCAGAGGTCCGATCCCCATCAGGGCTAAAGGGGTGCCAACCTGGTTGAATAGTGTGGAGCCCAAATATCCCACGGCAAGGACGCCGAAGATCGATCCCGCCCTGGCCCAGACCCCGATGATTCCGTTGGCCGTGCCGCGATACTTTGTTGGGAAGAGTTCGGTCAGGTATACGCCAAGTGAAGGTATCGTGGCTGGGGCTATTATCGAACCGAGCAGAGCCCAAATCCAGATCCATGTGCCATGGGACAAAAAGCCGAGCATCAGTCCGCCTGTGCCGAGTATCAAGGCTGCGGTTACAACGACCTTTCTTCCCCTCGTCTCCGAGAGCCTTCCACTGAGCGCCAAACCTATGCCGCCCGGGGCCGCAGTCACGATGGTGAATATGCTGATCGTCAAGGCCGAGAAGCCCCTGTCATGGCTTAGGAACTCGTTCCTGAACTGGGATGCAGGAATATAGAAGACATTGAGAAGAAAGGTTGCGAGGGAAAGCAGAATCAGGGCACTGCGATTCTTGCCCGAGGCTGTAATGACCGGCTTGTGGTCCACCTCTTTTGCGAGAACCTCGAATCTGTGCGATTCCTGAATGTACTTCGAGAACGGTTTGATAGCAAAGAGGGCTAGAAATGACATGCCATAGAGGATTCTCCAGGAGCCGAGCGAGATGCCGGCCAAAGGGAGCAGTGCGGCGGCCGCTCCGGCACCGAGTGCGGAACCGATGACCAGCGCGGCCAGGGACCAGGCTCTAGCGGTTGGGGGAACCTTTTCCGATGAGACTATGGCGATAAGTAAGATCGCAGCGGTCGCGAAGGCCTTCGTGAACACCTGGTCGCCCGCGAGAAGATACATGTTCGGGGCGAAGGCTCCGAGCGTCGAAAATAGTCCACCCATCAAGGTGGAGAAAAGTATTATTCTTCGTCGTCCGATTCTATCTGCCAGTGTGAGCAGTATCAGAGCAGGAATGATGTCAACTCTGGACACCCCTAGCACCAGGCCTTGTGAAGCCGTGGAGCTGTGGAATTCCCTGGCTATGAATGTGAGGAGCTGGCCTAAGAGGGTTGCATAGTAGCTGTTCAGAAAGGAGATGCCTATGAGTGCCCATATGGTGCGTAATGTTCCGGCATCGATCTGGGTGGGCGGATGCCAGAATGGGAACTGGTTCCTTTTGGGGAGCCTTTTGAGTTGGTACCTGACGCCGATTGCCAACAGCCAGCTGATCGATGGAACGTGAAGGCTGAAGTAGATGTCTTCGAGCCACTGGGAATCCGAAACCTGGGTTAGCCTGCGCTCGTAGGCGTCGAAGACGGATCTTTCTGAGCTGAATCTCTTGGAAGAGCCCTCTCTGTGCTCCTTCACAATTCCGGAGAGCTCGGAATCGAAGTTTGGTAGATTTGAAGCGCTAAAAGTAGTAATTATGTGTCTTTCGCGCATCTTTTTCTCTCGTAAACGACTCGTTCCACACGAGTGGTTAGATTTGTTCTATATTCGTTGAAGCTAAGGGAATGTTAGCTTGCCTGGGAGGGCCGGTTGCAAAAGGACGCATTGATTATTCGACCCGGTCGACCTCTCGAAGGCAGCATCGAGATCAAAGGCGCAAAGAACTCGGTACTCAAGCTAATGGCGGCAACTCTGCTGGCCTCGGGCACTCACACCATCGAGAACGTGCCGAAGATCGCGGATGTCTCGATCATGTCTGACCTCTTGCGCTCCATGGGAGTTGCTGTCTCCGAGATTGTCGACGGCTGCTTGACGATCATTGTTCCTGCCGAGAACGAGGTCACACCAAGGGCTCCATATGAGCTCGTCGAGAAGATCAGAGCGTCGATAGTGGTGCTGGGTCCGCTGGTTGCCAGATATCACAGGTGTGAGGTGTCTATGCCTGGCGGTGACGATTTCGGCCATCGTCCAATAGATTTCCATCTGAATGCTCTCGAGGCGCTTGGCGCTAGCTTCGAGACGTCGCATGGCTATGTATCCGCAACAACGCCGGGACTGCTTGGTACCAGAGTCGTTCTTGAGTTTCCTTCGCACACGGCCACCGACAACGTGCTGATGGCCTCTGTGCTGGCCAAGGGGACTACGGTGATCGAGAATGCTGCAAGAGAGCCTGAGATCATAGACCTGGCTGACATGCTCAACGAGATGGGAGCGAGGATCTTCGGTGCAGGCACATCCCGGATCGAGGTTCAGGGCGTGGACGAGCTGATGCCAGCACATCATAGAGCTATCTCAGATCGCGTGGAGGCGGCGACCATGGCCGCTGCCGTAGCCCTTGCCGGCGGAAATGTGACTCTGGTGGGAGCTCCAAGCATCTACATGGATATGGTGCTCGAAAAGCTCGGGGTCATCGGCCTTACAATCACCCGTACCTCGGATGGGCTCAGCGTCGTCTGCAGTGAGAGGCTGCGCGCAACCGACGTTGCCACTCTTCCATACCCTGGGGTGGCGACCGATTACAAGCCGTTCATAGTCTCGATGCTGAGCGTGGCCGAAGGGGTGTCCATCGTTACAGAGAACCTGTTTTCCGGCAGGTTCAAATACGTAGACGAGCTGAGGCGCATGGGCGCGGATATACGAACCGAGGGTCATCACGCGGTGATCCGAGGAGTGTCACGCTTATCCGGGGCTCAGGTCAAGGGCACAGACATTCGCGCAGCTGCAGCTTTGGCACTGGCGGGCTTGGCTGCTGACGGCGAGACGATTCTCACCGGGGCATCTCACATCGAACGCGGCTACGAGGATTTTCCAGGCCGTCTGAGAGCTGTAGGGGCAGATATCGAGCACCTGTGAGCCTTGAGGCAAATGGATCTAATTTAGGCTTTCAGGTATCGTGGGATGTAGTTCTAAGTATCTTCAGGAGTCAATGACCTTTGGTAATCTATGATCCCGAACAACTCTTGGCGCAAGCCAAGGAGTCGAACAGAGTTGCACTGGCGAAGCTATTGTCCATAGTCGAAAGGGGAGGGCCCCAGGCTCGCGAGCTAGTGAAGCTTACCTGGGGTCAAGGAACGGAGACCTACCTCGTCGGGATCACGGGGGCGCCCGGTGCAGGGAAATCGACGCTCACCGACCGTCTCATATCCCAGGTCCGGAGTCGGTCCTTAGAAGTGGCCGTGATAGCAATAGATCCGACGTCACCCTTCTCAGGGGGTGCGATTCTGGGTGACCGCGTCAGAATGCAGCAGCACGCAACCGATAGCGGTGTTTTCATCCGGTCGATGGCTACCAGGGGGCATCTGGGCGGCCTGGCACTTGCGGTTCCTGATGCGGTGCGTGTACTGAGCGCTGTGAGGTTTCCCTACATCTTCATTGAAACCGTTGGTGTGGGACAGGTTGAGGTGGAAGTGGTAGGGGCTGCAGACACGATTGTGGTGGTGATGACGCCGGGTTGGGGTGATGCTGTCCAGGCAAACAAGGCGGGCCTCATGGAGGTCGCCGACCTGTTCGTGATAAACAAGTCTGATCGAGCGGGAGCCAGAGAGACAAGGCGGGATCTCGAACTCATGCTGGAGATGTCAACCTTCGAGGGCTGGGTGCCTCCGATTATCGAGACGGTTGCGACTGAGGGCAAGGGGATTCAAGAGGTATTCGAAGCCATCGAATCTCATCGTGAGTATCTAGAGAGTAGTGGATTGGGTCAAAAGAGGAGAGAAGCACGAATTTTGGAGGAGCTGACCCGTATTGTGCGTGCCGAGGTGAACAGAAGGGTGGACCAATTGATCTCCGACCCCTCCTTCGAGGCCAAAAAGGCTGAGATGATGAGCGGGGGGATCGATCCCTACTCTCTGGCATCTGATCTTCTTGAGATCGACGGTACTTAGAGATCTGTAGCTTTGGGAAATTTGTCCAACAAAGGAGAGAGATGTCCGATTCAGAGAGGTTCGTGAGTGTTGAGGTCGATTCTAACAAGATTGCAGTTGTCCGTTTGGACAGACCCAAGGCAAACGCGCTTTCAAAGGAGCTGCTTCGCCAACTGGGTGTCATTGCTGATCAGCTTCTGGCTTCACCGCCCCATGCAGTGGTAGTCCACGGTGGAGAGCGCATCTTTGCAGCAGGTGCCGACATCAGCGAGTTTGGCGGCATCAAAGAGGCAATTGAGACGGCGGGCGTTTTTCACGAGGTTCTCAACAAGATAGCCAGGATTCCACGAGTAACAATTGCGGCAATCAACGGCTTTGCCCTAGGTGGAGGTTGCGAGCTCGCGATGGCTTGTGATTTCAGGGTGGCTGCGGTTGACGCCAAGCTCGGCCAACCAGAGGTGCTGCTTGGATTGATTCCAGGCGGTGGCGGCACCCAGAGGCTTCCGAGGCTTGTCGGAGTCGCCAAGGCCAAGGACCTGATTTACTCCGGACGAGCTGTCTCCGCTCAGGAGGCACTCGAGATCGGTCTAGTTGACAAGGTTTGCGAAGCGGGAAAGGTATTCTCCGACGCTTACGATTGGGCGGTGAGTTTTGCAAAAGGGGCAGTGCTCGCCCAGGGTCTGTCGAAGAAGGCGATAGACGTCGGTCTGGCCGGATCGCTGGAACATGGCTTGGATGTGGAGAGGCTGGTCTTCTCCGAAGTGTTCGGCACCAAGGATGCGCAGATCGGTGTCAGCTCATTTTTGGCCAATGGTCCCGGCAAGGCTGTTTTCGTAGGAGAATAGCCAAAAGTCGGGAGTTCAAATGACCGACGTCGAAACTCATTTCCGGTAACGCGGGCATGCGATTCAGACCTCGTCAGTCCGCTTCAATTGGAGCGTTGGTGCTGCTCGCCGTTGCGGCGATCTGGGGGGCCACCCTCTCCTTTACCAGAGAAGCTCTGAGCGTTGTTGGTGTCAACGGATTCCTGGCACTTCGATTCATAGTCGCCACTGTGGTGTTGCTGCCATTTCTCCCTAAAGTCAAGCGAGAATCCATCACCCTTGCGAATACGTTATGGTCCGTTGTCTTGGGCATGGTGCTGTATGGGATCTTCTTTTTGCAGTCTTTAGGGCTGAAATCGGTGACCACCGCGGCAACCGGCTTCATCACCGGCACCAACGTGATTATGGTGCCCATCATCACCTCAGCCCTTTTCAGAGCGAAGCTTTCATTAAGGATCTGGATCGGGATCGCAATTGCCATGATCGGCCTTGGATTCGTCGCTGGCAACGGCCTATTTTCACCAGTATCGGGCTACTGGATGGTGCTGATGTCGGCATTTCTGATAGCTGTTGATATCGTTGCGGTAGAGAGGATCATGACATCGATCGATGCGATGTGGCTGGCCTTTGTCGAGATTGCGACGGTTGCGGTAATTTCGGGCGTACTTTCGTCTTTGTCAATAGGCGGCGGCTTCGGTCAGATAAAGGCGGTCACGTCGCTGTCAGTGGTTCTTGCAGTCCTTTTCAACGGCCTATTGGGGAGTTCATTTGCCCTCTGGGCGCAGAACTATTACCAGGTGATAGTACCCTCGGCCCAGGTTGCGGTGATATTTTCCGCTGAACCCGTCTTTGCGGCACTGGTTGCATGGCTCTTTTTCGGCGGAATTGTCACTCTCAACGTTATTTGTGGAGGCTTGTTAGTCCTGTTGGGAGCGACAATTGCCGACGAGGAAGCTTTCAGATATCTTGGTTCTAAGTTGAATCTGCGGAGTGGCAATAGCCGCTAGAGGGGCGCCGCGGATGTTGGAGGTGGGGGCCTGATTTCAGCGTCGGCTTGAAATTGATAGCGAACAGGGGAGAACTTTTGCGGCGAACAAGTTTTGAAAATGCTAAGTCGTCCATAGCTCGAAGTCTTGAGATTGTAGGGGATTGGTGGACGCTTTTGATAGTGCGGGATGCGTTCATGGGGGTCCGGCGCTTTGATGATTTCCAGGAGCATCTAGGAATAGCTCGCAATATCTTGGCAGCGAGAATCCGGCGGCTGATCGATTTTGGCATTCTTGAACGGCAGCTGTATCAGGTGAGGCCAAAGCGATATGAGTACGTGCTCACGGAAAGCGGGAAAGATCTGAAGATAGTCCTGTTTGCGATCAAGCAATGGGGTGATAAGCATATCTACGAGGGGAAGGAGCATCCTCTGTCTATTGCTCATAAGGACTGCGGCACTGAGATCTCTGTGGACCTCATCTGCAGGAGCTGTAATGAGGTCCTTTCAGACGATGATGAAAAGGTGGATTGGATCCCCGGTGACGAGATGAGCGACGACGACCGAAGAGTCTACATGCAGTTCCGGGCCAACTCTTGTTTTGAGATTGGTCCTGTGGACACGTCGGCGAGCTAGTCGATTTTAGCCGAAGGTCTGTGTGCAGTCACGAACTTGGGTGCGATCATAAATGCCGAGAGCACAAAGGAGCCTGCCATCATGTAGAAGGCCGCTTGGAAGCCGTAGCGGTCGATCATGACACCGACAATAGCGAGCCATATGGCTCCAACGCCGTATGCAATCGCGAAGAATATTCCGAATGCAGCTCTGGCCTGACTCGGCCCGATCGAATCGGAGAATAGCGACTGGATCAATGGGGACTCGGAGTACGCCAGTACTCCCATTACCAGCGAGACCGCGGCGAGCACCCAGGCAGACGAATATTTCTGAACGAAAAGGACCATTGTTATCGCGCCTCCGAGGTAAGCCGAGATCAATACTCCTTTTCGGCCTATTCGGTCCGAGAGCCAGCCGGCAATCAAAGGTCCGATGACTCCGCCTGCGACAAGTACGGTGTAGACCAGTCCTACGGTGACCGTGGAGAGATGCGCCCCATTTTTGAGATATATAGGTACGAATGCGCTCAGGACTCCCAGGCCTCTTCCCGCAGCAGCCACAGTCGATGCGGCTATCACCATCATTGCGGACTTGTTTCTTCGAATCAGCGTTCCAACGGACGGGCCATCCGGCGCTCGCATCGCCTGCTCGTGTGCAGCGGAGCCCTTGACGTGGCTCGGTTCGAGAGGCAGTTTGCCGATGACGATGAATCCGCCAATGGCCATTGGAATTGAAAGTGCCACGAGCGCGGTCCTCCAGCCGTAGTTTGCGATGATCGAGGTAGTCGCGATCGGTATCAGCAGAGTGCCGATGGTGCCTCCCGTTGTGTGCCAGGAAAGGACTGTCCCCTTCTTTTTCGGGAACATTTCGGAGAGGTACGCCGATCCAACGGGGTGTTGAGGCCAGAGCGCAAGGGAGCCTATGAACCTCATGATCCCGTAAAATGCAAAGCCAGGCGAGATAGCTCCCAACACGGTTGCAACGGCAAGGGAGAGGTTTTGTGCAGAAAGAAGGGATCTCGCCGAGTATTTTCTAGCCAAGCCCGCGGCTCCCTGGAGCAGCCCTCCGACTATGCCGGAGATGGCGAGCACGAATCCCAGAGAGGAGTAGGATACGTGAAACTGGCTGATGACGAAGGGGTAGGTTAGGGCCAGGCCAGCTCCATAGAAGTGTTGGACCGCATGGGAGAATGTGAGAAGACCGAGAATCTTTCGGTCACCCCTACGCCAGCCTTCAGTGGTATTCACATCTGTGACGTCGCCCCTGTTCATTGCTCCCCTCTCTTTCTCAGCTTAATTTATGCGGAATCGACTTGTGCTCTGTTGCTAAGCTCCCTTGCGGGCGGTGTTCTCCTCAGAGATGCGATGCGAGCAGCATTGATGTCAGCGGCAATGCAACTTTGAAGTTGAGCAGTGGAAGGGCCAATTTCAGCGGCCCTGCCAATTCTTTCGCGCGCGCACTTTGGTGTCGGCCCACGTGTTCGGTCGGTTATCACATCAGTTCTGAGAGCCGTTACTTGAAGTATTTGCGCGTGAAGCTCTCAGTCCCTGGCATCGGTGCACCACCGTAGCTCCCGTCGGGCCCAACACGGCGGGTGGCAGAGAATGTACGGTGGCGGATCACGTATCTCCGGAATCGTTGAGCCGGATCCTCGGCTTTTCCTAGCGAGAGATGGACTTTATCTGCGGACCACTTGGCACATCGTGCCTACGGCAGTGCTCCGTCCTTGCAAAACGACAGTCGCCACAGCGGTTCGCGGCCTCGGCGCCTGCTCTACGGAACAAGATGCCGCTTCACAGCGCTCAATTTCGAACGGAGGTCGGATGCAGCCTTTTCAGGTGGGACGATATTGATCATCACTCCGGTGCCAAGTTCAAAGCCAGCCCTGGTGGTCAGCTTGGGCATGATATGGACGTGCCAGTGGAAGCGGCCATGCTCCCGATAAGGCGAGGAGTGGAAGACCAGATTGTATGCTATGTCGCCGAGGAGATCCCTTAGTCCACCAAGTATGAGCTTGATCGAGATGGCGATGGAATCTAGCTCGGCTTCGGTCGCCTTGTGCAGGTGTTCACCATGTTTTTTTGGAATTATCAGCATCTCATAGGGCTGAGAGGCCCAGAACGGGGAAATTGTAACGGTTTCGTCGTCCTCCACCACTGTCCGGTCCTCGATAGCCTCTTCGGCCTCCATCGTTGCACAGAGGACGCACCCGCCGAGGAACCTCGAGAACCCGGCAAGTTCATCCGTAATCTCTCTGGGAACAAACGAGGTGGCCAGTAGCTGCCCGTGAGGATGCTCAAGAGAAGCTCCAGCTTCTCGTCCGGAGTTCACAATCGCCTGAGAGTACCTGATGACCTGAGAGTCGCTATGGGCCGCGATTCTGTCCCTGGTGCCCCTCATTATCAACTTGACCTGTTCATCGGAGAGCTCCGACCAGCCGAGCTTGTGGTCGGGGGAGAGAACTATGACCTCATGGATGCCGGAGGCAGGCGCCGTGGTGAACACCGGGCCCTTCGTGATGGCCACCATCGGTTCATTTCCCATAAACGCGGGGTACTTGTTCGGTACCACCCGCAGGAGCCAGTGTCCCTGCTCCGAATAGGTCTCCAAGGCTGGGGGAGTGTCCTCCTCATGGCCAGGACAGAAAGGGCATTCCGCAATCGAGTCCTTTTGTATATTGATGTCACGGTCCAGAAATGAAAACGGTCGGGCCGAGCGTTCATAGGCCACAACTACCCATCTGCCGGTTAGTGGATCAAGTCTTAGTTCATTTTTCATCTCGAGGTTGTCTCTCTGCAAGCGAGTTGCAACTGTGTAATCTTTCTGTCAGTTATAACACTGTTGGAGATACTCTGAAATGTGTTATGCGAAATTCTTCAACATTCCGGCCAGGTTCTCGGAGTATTCAGTTGCGCCAATAGTATTTATCACGTGGAGGCATACTTAGATCATGCTGCAACTACCCCCATGAATCCGGTAGCGTTGCAGGCCCAAATTCAAGCTTCATCACTCATAGGTAATCCGTCAGGTTCGCATAGGGCGGCTCGGGTGGCAAAGGACCTTCTTGAGAGATCTCGCGAAGAAGTTGGTGCCTTGCTCGGTGTTGCTGCTTCAGAGGTCGTGTTCACTTCGGGGGGTACTGAGTCAGACAATCTGGCAATCTTTGGATCGATCGGCGACGGTAAGATTGCCGTCTGCAGCACGATAGAGCATCACGCTGTCCTTGACTCGGTCAACGCCTACGGTGGAAAGCTGATAGGCGTCACAAGGTCAGGGGTCATAGACCTCGAGGGGTTGGAGTCGCTCCTCAAGGAGGGGGGCGAACGTGTTGGCGTGGTCTCGGTGATGGCGGCCAACAACGAAACTGGTGTGGTCCAACCCTTGGCTGAGGTGTGCGCACTGGTGAGAAGGTATGCGCCGAGGGCGCTCTGTCATACCGATGCCGTACAAGTGCCCAGCTATCTTGACGTTGGCAAAATCACTGCAGGGTTTGATCTGGTTTCCATCTCGGGCCATAAGTTTGGAGGACCAAAGGGGATCGGCGCCCTGATAGTCAGAAGACCTGTTTCAATAAAGGCGCTCTTTCATGGCGGCGGTCAGGAGCGTGAACTCAGATCAGGCACACAGAACCTGGCTGGGGCAGCAGCGATGGCGGCCGCTTTGCGCGATGCGGCAGAAAATAGAGACAAGAATGTCAGGCGCATCAGCATGCTCACCGAAAAACTTAGGGGTGGCCTTTCTGCTAAGTTGGCGGCGATAAAGCCAAATGGAGTGGATGAGATGCAGATGTGCAACATCACTAACTACTGTTTTGACGGTTTGAACTCAGAGGAGATTCTGTTCCTGCTCGATTCTGCAGGCGTATACGCATCAGCGGGCTCGTCTTGCGCTTCGGGAGCGCTGAACCCGTCACATGTTCTTCTCGAAATGGGGCGCTCAAAGAGTGAGGCGTCTGGCTCACTTCGGTTGTCGCTTGGAGTGACGACAACCGAGGAAGAGGTGGAATATGCCATAGAGGTGGTTGCGAGTGTGGTTCGTGAGCTTGCCATCAAAAAGGGCGCTTTGTGGATTTAGGTTCGAGAAGTCCAATCTATGATGCCTTGCTCTTGGCACACATTGTCTGCGCGATCGGGGGTTTCGGAGCCAATGGTTTGGCGGGCCTCTATGCCGGCCAGCTCTACCCAAGCCCACGCGATGGCGCCGTGAAGTACTTCAGCACGCCGAAGTTCTATGCCGAGAAGCTGATCTATCTTGTGCCGGTCTTCGGGCTGATCATGATCTCCGTGTCTCACGGAGTTTCAGAACTCGAGAAACCATGGGTAATAGCTGGCATCGCGGCGTGGATAATCGCCGTGGGAGTGGCACAATCCGTTGTGTGGCCTGCCGAGCGGAAAGTCGCACAGGCGATCGCATCTGATGCTAGCGGCGTCGATCTCATGGTGCCTGCGAAAAAGCTCGTCCGTGGCAGTATGGCTCTCGACCTTATATTCGTCATAGTGTTCGTTACGATGATCGCACAGCCCGGCGGAAAATGATCTTGAACTCAAGGGTTTCATCTCTTTCACCTAAAAGGGGCGACTAACCTTGTCCCGGTGGAAAGACTTGGCTTAATTGGACTTCCAAACTCAGGGAAGTCATCATTATTCAACGCACTAACCGGTGGTGCTGCTATCGTGGCACAGCATCCATTCTCGACTACAGAGACTCTTTCCGGGGTCGCCATCGTGCCTGATAAGCGGCTTGACGCGCTGAGCGCCATGTCCAAGAGCAGAAAGACGGTCTACGCTCACGTCGAGTTCGTCGACATCGCGGGACTGGTGGCCGGTGCGAACGCCGGTGAAGGGCTTGGAAATAGGTTCTTGGCGGGATTGAGAGAGGTTGACGCGCTCTGCATGGTTCTCAGGGCGTTTCAGGACGAGAACGTTCCTGGCGAGTCTGATCCAGGTGAGGCGCTTGGAATCTTGGAACTTGAACTAGTTATGGCTGACTTAGCCACTTGCGAGTCATTGGTGGAAAGGCGCAGGAAGTCAGCGCGGGCCGACAAGTCGCTCCTCCCTGAAGTCGAAGCACTGGAAAAGGCAATCGCTGTTCTGACCGCGGGCATCCCGATCTACAAGAGCGATCTTTCCGAGGAGACGAGGGAGATTCTCAAGAGTTCATTCCTCCTCACCAACAAGGCGGTTCTGATTGTGGTCAACCTTGGCGAGGACCAGATAGACCAGTCAGACGAGATCTGCGAGAGTGTGTTGGAACTCTCGGGCGGATCCATTGACGTACTCGGAGTGTGTGTCCAGCTAGAGTCGGAAGCGATGGCTCTGGAACCACGTGAGCGCGAAGAGCTTCTGGCAGGACTTGGCCTTGGCGATGGTGCTTTGACCAGGGTGGCTCAGGCGGCCTACCATATGCTCGGGCGGCGGACGTTTTTCACGACTGGAGATAAGGAATCTCGGGCTTGGACGTTCAGGGCGGGCGCAAAGGCGCCGGAATGCGCAGGGGTAATCCATTCTGATCTGCAAAGAGGTTTCATACGGGCGGAAGTCATCCACTGGGATGAATTACTCAAGATTGGCTCTTGGAATGCCGCCAAGAATCAGGGCAAACTAGGAGTAGAGGGAAAGGACTACGAAGTGAAAGACGGCGATGTGCTCGAAATCAGGTTCAACGTCTAACAGGGAATTTGGAAACATACCAGAGGATGTCCTTTGGGTAGTTCGTAATGGGCAGGTCCTGGCATCCTGCGTTCAGGCGAAAGCATTATCCAAGAGGATCTTCCCCGGCCGAATTGACAAGTCCTGGACGAGAGCCGCGGTACTTTTCGGAAGGCTTCCCGCTGTTGTCCTGGGATCTAAGCCTGCTCTGGTGGCTATCCATCTTGACGCTTCACTGAAAGCGATCAGGATTTCAACTCTCTCCAGTATCGGAGTCTCCATCCCAACCTCCAAAACCAAGGTGATGATAGTTCTGCCGGAGGAGATCGTGCGAAGGTACGGAGTGGCCGAAGGCGATCAGTTTGAACTCAAGTCATGAAATGCAAGCCACTCAAGCGGTAGACGGTGGCGGGATCCTGATACTGCTCGGGACCCCTATCGGCAATCTTTCGGATCTCTCGGAGCGTTCGATCCGGACGCTGGTTGACGCTGATGTCATTGCCGCCGAGGATACGCGAAGGTTGAGGGTCCTTCTTTCACACCTGCACATAACGGGAAAGCAGCTACTGTCGATCGATGCGAACAAGGAGGCGTCCGCGGTCTCTAAAGTCTTGGACCTGGTCAGGGCGGGCAGGACCGTGGTCTACACCACCGACGCGGGCATGCCGGGCGTCTCGGACCCTGGGGCCAAGCTGGTTAGGGCCGTCTCAACTGCGGGATTGCGGCTCGATGCCGTACCCGGCCCTTCCGCTCCGATATTGGCGGCCTCCCTCTCGGGTCATTGCGAGGCCGGCTTCGTATTCGCCGGCTTTTTGTCTGCGAAGGCCGGGCCAAGACGAAAGTCGCTTGGTGACCTTGCCCGCAGTGGTTTTGCCGCCATTGTTTTCGAATCGCCTAACAGGATCGCCCGCCTGCTCGAGGACGCTCGATCCGTTTACGGACGCGATCATCCCCTTTTTGTCGGGAGAGAGTTGACCAAGGTGCATCAGGAACTCTTTTATGGGACGATTTCGGATGCGTTGGGCCACTTCGGCGCATCGGCCCAACGGGGCGAGTTCGTCGTCGCTCTGGGGCCGGGGGAGCGTTTCAACGCTTCCGAGGAAGGACTGAGGATTCTGGATGGAGTCGTGGGGGTTCTGGGCCGGGACGGAGGAAAGACGAGAGCCGTTGCAGACGAGCTTTCGGAGATAACTGGGGTCGGTAGGAATCAGATCTATGAGATGTTGCTTGCCTTGAGAGAGAAGCCGGGAGCCACTTCTTAGTTCATCAGATGGCTTCAAGTCAGCCCAGTTTGCCCGAGGCTGGCGAACTTTGCAGCAGCCAATTCTTCATTCTTTGCTAAAGTGCATGTCGTGTCGAGGTTTTTCATCACTACTCCCATCTACTACGTAAATGACGTTCCCCATCTTGGTCACGCCTACACAATGGTCTCTGCCGATGCACTTGCCCGCTGGCATCGTCTAAGCGGGGATGACGTATTTTTCTTGACTGGTACCGACGAGCATGGTTTGAAGATCGCTCAGGCGGCAGCTGAAAACGGCATGTCACCAAAGGAGTGGACCGACCGGCTTTCACCTCGATTTCAGGATGCGTGGCGAAGACTCAACATCTCCTATGACGACTTCATCAGAACCACTGAGCCGAGGCACTACGAGACAGTTCAGTCGTTCTTAACCTCTGTGCACGAGAACGGATACATCTACAAGGATGTTTATAGGGGCCCCTATTGCGTTTCTTGTGAGGCTTACTACCAGGAAACTGAGCTTGTCGACGGTCTCTGTCCAATACATGGTCGTCCCGTGACCATAATGGAAGAGGAGAACTATTTCTTCAAGCTTTCGGCGTTCACTGAGCGGCTACTCGAATGGTACGACAAGTCTCCGAATGCGGTCAGGCCGTCATCAAAGCGCAATGAAGCTCTCGGATTCATCCGCCAAGGTCTTCAAGATATTTCGATCACCCGGACCTCGATAGATTGGGGGGTCCCTGTGCCTTGGGATAGCGAACATGTCTTCTATGTCTGGTATGACGCCCTGGTCAACTATCTCACCGCTATTGATTATGGGAGGGATGACGAGAGATTCCGCAGCTGGTGGCCGAACGTTCACCATGTCATAGGCAAGGATATAATTCGCTTCCACTGTGTTTGGTGGCCCGCCATGTGCATGGCTGCAGGAATTGACCCGCCAGCTAACGTTTTCGTCCATGGTTGGCTCCTGGTGGGCGGTGCAAAGATGGCGAAGTCAGCGGGTAACAAGGTTGACCCACTTGAATTGGTGGACGATTTCGGTCTAGATGCGGTTCGTTACTATCTTCTGCGGGACACCAACTTTGGCTCCGATGGCGACTTCACCTATGAAGCTCTGACCGCCAGATACAACTCTGATCTGGCGAACAACCTTGGCAACCTCCTGCAGCGGGTTACGACCGTTATCGCGAACAAGCTGGGGGGGGTGGCACCAAGCCCTGTAAAGGATTCTCCGCTTGCACCAATTGCTGCTCAGATGATGGGTCAGGTTGAAGAGTCGTGGGATGATTTCGCTCCCCAAGGTGCACTCGAGGCGGCCTGGTCGCTCATCCATGAGGCCAACGCACTTCTTGAGGTCGTGGCTCCTTGGAAACTGGAGCCCGGCCCGGTCATTGAGAACGTCCTCGGCGACGCCCTGGAGAGCTTGAGGCTTGTCTGCATCGCGACCTATCCGGTCATGCCGGACACGGCGTCAAAGGTATGGAGTCGGATCGGGCTTGACGGCTCCCCGCACGATCAGACTGCTCCAACCTCTCTCGGCTGGGGCCTTTACAGATCCGATAAAAAAATCGAAAAGGGCGATCCGCTGTTTCCAAGACGGAAATAACGGCTTTTCTCTCGCTTGTCCTGGGAGAAGATATGTGGATAGACACCCATTGTCACATTCATACGGAGGATGATCCTCTTGAGCTTGCCAAAGATGCTTTTAGAGCGGAAGTTGAAGCCCTTATATGCATAGGCACCGATGTAATCAGCTCGCAGAAGGCGCTCGGCGTAGCGTCCACTATTGATAGTGCCATAGGAGAGGGTGCCTTCAACCTTCCCAAAGCCTATTCAACGATAGGCCTTCATCCCCACGATGCAGCCAACAAGGGCATGATCGGCGTGGAGGGAATCGCCCACCTCGCTTCCGAAAATGCACCTTCGCGGATCGGTAATCTCGTCGGGATTGGCGAGTGCGGACTTGACTACTATTACGAGCACTCACCAAAAGAGGAACAGCGCAATGTTTTCATTTCACAGATCGAGCTTGCAAGACGGTACGGTCTGACGCTGGTCATCCATACTAGAGATGCATGGGATGACACCTTCGCAGTCCTCCGCGAAAATCCTCTGCCAGACAAGGTTCTCTTTCATTGCTTCACCGGCGATAAAGAAATAGCCTCGAAGGTGCTCGAGCTGGGAGGCTTTCTGTCATTTTCTGGGATAATTACCTTCAAGAATGCCGAAGAGATTCGAGAAGCTGCACGGTACACCCCTTTGGACCGGCTCCTGGTGGAGACCGACTCACCCTATCTCGCGCCGGTTCCATACAGGGGGAAGCGCAATGTACCAGCATTTGTGGGAATTGTTGGCGAGTTTGTGGCTGGGTTGAGGAAGATGAGTGTGAGAGAGTTTTCTGAAGCTACTATTTCTGCAGCTAAAGAGTGCTTTTCATTAAAGTGACCGAAAAATGAACGGAATCCGTCAAAAATGCGCTAACTTATCCAAGGTGTTTTGACGCAGTTAAGACACCTTTGAGGGCAAATACAGCCAGTAGACACGAAATCCAAATTCCAGAGGCCCTATCCCCGAGTGGAAGGAAAAAATCCTGAGGGTAAAAAGCTCCTGGAGGAGTAGGTTCGTGATGTCACTTGGTTTGAGTGCATCCGTACTAGTAGTACCGCTTCTCCTTATACAAGACTCCTCTTCAAACACAATTTTGAAGGGGATAATCAACACAAACAGCAAGAATTCGTTGACTGCTTATGAAATGAGCGGCTCGACAGCAAGTTTCGTGATTGGAGAGGCACCCGCCAATTCAACCACAGAAACAGTTCGTGCGACCACAATTCTAGACAATTTGTCATCTGAATTGCATCCCGTTGCAGGAACGCTGGCCTACGATTCGATCACTGTCGTCCCAGCCGATCAGATCGTATCGGAGCAAACGACTAAGCCCAATACGCTCGTGGCACCGGCACACGCCGTTCTTCCGCCTCCGCCTCCGCCACCTCCAGCGCCTCCGGCAAGAGCGGTTCCCGTTGTACTCCAATATGTAGCTCCTGTCGTGAGAGCTCCTGTTGCGAGCTATGCGAATATTAGATTCGGGCAAGCTTCGTGGTACGCGGCTCCATTTGGGACGTGCGCAAATACCTGGCTCCCATTTGGGACCATCGTGCACGTTACGAACGTTTCCAACGGAGCTACTACCACTTGTCGAGTTGCCGATCGGGGCCCGTACGTTGGTGGTCGGATACTCGACCTCTCTGAAGGCACGTTTTCCCAAATCGCGAGCACTGGAACCGGAGTCTTGAATATCAAGATGCAGTGGTAGCTTTACGTCATTCCTTGCTATTCTCACCTTCGTGGGCGGGAGTGTGAGGTGTTGTAGTTGGGATTAGGACGTGGCGATATCATCAAACTTTTGGAAAGGTTTGAGTTGGCGCCGAGCCGCGCTCTGGGGCAGAACTTCCTGTGCGATCCCAATATGGCTGCAAGAATTGCGCGTTTGGCAGAGATATCAAGCTCAGACTATGTCGTGGAGGTTGGCCCAGGGTTTGGTTCACTCACCGTCGAGCTTGCACGTCAAGCTCGCCAGGTGGTGGCGATCGAGTTCGACCGTTACCTGATCGACGCTCTCGTGGATGTCCTGGGCCAGAGGGAAATCTCGAACGTGGAGGTTGTCATGGCCGATGCTCTGAGGGCTGATTACCCAAGACTGCTCTCGGCGGCTCCTAAATGGAAGCTGGTTTCAAATCTGCCTTACAACATCTCTACTTCGTTGGTGCTTTCGATCCTCGAGGAGCAGAAGATGATCGCCGACATGCTTGTAATGGTTCAGCGTGAGGTCGGCGAACGAATGTGTGCATCTCCCGGATCGTCGGAATATTCGCAAGTTGCACTGAAACTGGGATACTTTGCCTCGGCAAAGGTGGTTTCTGTGGTATCGCGAGAGGTCTTTCTTCCAAAGCCTAATGTTGATTCTGTTCTCGTGAAAATCGTAAGGCGGGCTCCCTCTGAGGTGAATCTGGACGAGAGGACGTATAATGTGCTGTTCTCATTGGCGAAGCTGGCCTTCGCGAATCGAAGACAGATGCTCAGGAGGACCCTCTCCCCGCGAATGTCGGCTGAACAGATAAGAGCCGCTGGAATCGATCCAGCGCGCCGGCCTGAGACACTTGAGCTGAGGGAATGGAGAGTGCTTGCGGAAGCTCTCATAGGTTCGAAAGGGTAGAGGTGCCCGAGATCTTTTCACCAGCCAAATTGACGAAGAACCTCCGTGTGACTGGTATACGCTCTGATGGCATGCATGAACTCGAGTCGGATATGGTGTCGCTTTCGTTCGGAGACACCCTAGAACTTGATGACGGGGATCAGCTTGAGATCGTGAATGCTATGGGAGGCCTTGTCTGGTTTGAGGATGCGCTAAAGCGGATACCTACTGACGAGTCGAATTTGGTCGCCAGGGCGCTGAGACTTCTCGGCGAGAAGGCCAGAGTTCGCCTGCTGAAGCGAATCCCGCCTGGCTCGGGGCTCGGCGGCGGATCGTCAAATGCTGCGGCGATCCTAAGGTACTTCGAGGGCGCGGAGTCTGATGCAGAGGCGCCGCTGCTTGGTGCAGACGTTCCCTTTTGTCTCAGAGGCGGGAGAGCGGTTGTGCGCGGTATTGGAGAGGTTTTGGAGCCTCTGGAGTACCAATTTGAGACTTTTGTGCTCCTGCTCTCACCATTCGGGGTTTCGACCCAGGAGGTGTATCGACACTACGATCTTATGAAACGTGATGCGGAGGGCGGTGCAAACGATCTCGAACGAGCTGCGTTGTCATGCGAGGCCCGTCTTGTGAGATCGAGGAAAGTACTGCGAACGTTGTCCGGTGAAGAGCCAATACTTGCCGGAAGCGGTTCCACGTACTTCATATCAGGAACCTTTGAACATTTGGAGCTATCTGCCAGTCCTGTCGTGGCTGAAGGCTTCCGCTACGCCGATATAACGGTCGATGGAAGCTGCTATCGGCTCATCGAGACCTCGACGCTTCCTGAACTGACTTGAGCTCACGAATGGGGAGCATGCCCCGGGGATCGTGATGATCCAGAATCCCAGGGGCTACTTTCCTGCCGCACGTCGCTGCCAGCGAGTTGCCTTTAGCATCTTCTTATGCTTCTTCTTGCGCATGCGCTTTCGGCGCTTTTTTATTAGTGATCCCATAGGGAACAAAACACTAGCCGGTTTTTTAATTAGTCAGGTATTTCAGGGCATGGATTGTGTCAGAAACTGTTTAATCATAAGGTGAGAATCAGCTGCGGGCTCAATTGTTGGGTCCGGCAGTCTAGGATCTTTTTGTCGATTGGCGGGTAGTTCAACCGGCAGAACGCCTGACTTTGGATCAGGAGGTTGGAGGTTCGAGCCCTCCCCCGCCAGCTGTAAACATGCAGGGTAACATGCTTGGGCAAATTGAATTGCAGGTATGACCGACCCGGCACAAAGCCCAACATTTGGGAGGTTTTGGTCGGGCTCGATACGACTTAGGACGCCGCCACACGCTTGGGAACTGCGCCTGTATCTTGGCCGATAGTCACCGTTGGAACCGTTTCATTCCCGTCGGAGATTGATCGTACCTTAGTGCTTGCTTGAGGGTTTTACCAAATGTTGACATTTTCATAGCTGATGCCAGCTTGTTCAAGTTGATTCCTCACAATGACGCAAAACGGGCAGCCCGGACGCCAATAAGCAGTAGCTGAAGGCAGAGAGTTTTCGATGACTTTGTAGACCGCGGAAAGGTGAAATTGATTCCGTGGGTCGTCCTCCATGTAAACCCTTAGTGTTGAATCTGTGCCGCTTAGTGCTCTTTCGGAATTACCTAAAGCAACCTGGTAATTGTACTAAACTGCTTGCGGAGATGCCACCTAGGCATCGCAGCCTGACCTTGGATGGTGGTTGCCAAAGTCGGCATTATTTTCTAGGGGATGTGACTCTTATGAAATCAGAGAGCGATATTGGTTTGCAGAGTTCTCGGCCTGAAGTATCTGGTTCACCTCCGCCCGCCGTGCAGAGCAGTTCGGCAACGGATCCGACACCGATTGCACTTGCGATCTTCGCGTTTGCGCTTGCAGCCTATGGGGTTAGGTTCATTAGCGTTAACGGAGCGACGCTGGCAGCAGGTCCCACCACAGAGGCGCTCAACTACGCAGTCCTTGCTGCAGCTATAGCACAGGCCGTGAGTGGATTTATTGCAGTTATTCGTGGGTTTGCATATCCGGGTTATGTAACGGGAACGCTTGGGCTTTGGCTGTTCGGTTTCTACATGCTGATTACCTCGGGGGCGGCAAATAAGGAGTTCACTCCCGATGCTCTGGCTTGGTATGTACTTTTGGCAGTCGTACCTGTTGTTCTCTTAGCAATTCCTGCATTTATGCATCGCAATATTCCATTCATGATCGCATTTGTGGCGATTACCGTACTTTTGATCCTTCTGGGGCTGGGCTACCACGATTTGTACAATGCCCTGACCGCGGCGGCAAAGACAAAGTCGGCTCCTAACTTGTCCACGTCAGTCAATTTGGTCAAAACCTCGGCTTATTTCGGTTTTATAGCTGCGATCGCGCTTTGGTGGGCATTCACTGTAATGCTTGTTAAGGCGACTGTGCAACCAAAAGGAAGCGCCAGTTAGTGTTGTGAATTTGACTTTGGTCACCGGCCGATGTTGTTTCATCGGGGATGACCGGTGCCGACTCGCAAAGTGAGATCAAACGATCTGACGGAGAGTTTGATCTCACTAGCACACTTGTGTTTCAGCTTTTGTTGTAGGTCCTGGAGGCAGTCTGCATTTAACCAATCCTGACCGTGACTTTGGCGAGTGCAAGTCCGGTCATTCATGTCCGCGATAGCGAGCTTGGTACGTCAAAACTACCCAGGCGTCCGCTGGCTCTCGACGTATCTGCGGATGATATCGAGGGATGCTCCACCACAGGAATCA
>JAJZIP010000266.1:0-1159 GCA_021810525.1 Actinomycetes bacterium
TTGCGGCATCGGTGCGCTAATTACGACCGGACGCTAAGCCGAATCGCAGATCGGCCAGGAGCTAATAAAGCTCGGACGCTGCTTCGTAAGCGGATACACGAGAAAATTAGCGCAGCCTACCCCCACCTTGCGTTGGAATGCCGCCGTCAAGATGGTTTGGGCAAAACAAAGCTCGCCAGGATCTCGGAGCAAATGGATACTTGTAGCCAAATTTCGTAGGTCGTGCGATAGGAGACTGCCATTTGTTTGGAGAGATTCTTTTTGGCGTAGCTATTTCAGTGAGAGCTCGTTTTTTCAAAAAGATCTGTTTTGGGTGCATACATATTTAGTAACAAACCTAAACAGGAGGAAACCAGATGGACGCAGAGATGAGCAACATACTAAGGGCACCATTCCCGCCGGAGCTAGTTGGCAAACTACCCAGACTTAGCTGTTCGGTTTGCGTAAAATCACCCGATAAAGTTTGCACCAAGCACAAGAAAATTAAGTGCGGAGTCTGTGGAAGCATGATTTCAAGTGAGCACATTCACCTTGATTTCGTAGGGCATGCTGACGTAACCAATCGGCTTTTACTGGCTGACCCAGAATGGAGCTGGACACCTTTTTCAGTTGACGAAAGTGGCTTTCCAAAAATTGGTATGTCTCCTGACGGCAGTCAGTACATCTTGTGGATCAATCTCACGATAGGTGGAGTTACCAGACCAGGTGTTGGCTCGGTGTCAACAGATACTAATGAAATTGTAAAAGAGCTGATCTCTGATGCCATCCGCAACGCTGCAATGCGTTTTGGCGTAGCGCTCAATCTTTGGAGCAAGGCGGAATACTTAGAAGATTCTGTTATTGCCCAGCATGTGGAGGAAGTCATTAGCCAGGCAGGGATGCTGAGCGTATTTGAAAACCAGATGAGCGATCCAGGCGAGTCTGATACCTCAAGTGACGTAGCAGTTGACCATGAAACCGGAGAGATTTTCAAATCTGAACTCATTGCGGATGTTCCAGCCGATGAAGAGCCATTTCCAGAATTTCGTGGTGATGACGATGACGCAGAGTGGGAGGCGGCAGGTGCAAGGCAGCCACAGGTTAGCTCATCTCAACCAAGTGCTGTAGCCAGTCACCCAGCAGGTGGAGGAACGATGGTTGCAGAAAAGCAAACCACGCT
>JAJZIP010000266.1:1169-2621 GCA_021810525.1 Actinomycetes bacterium
ACGCTGATGCGAGAGATGATGGCCGAGTTGGGCATGGCTCAGGAAGTGCGGGCAAGCTATATCTCCAAAATCATTGGCCACTCTGTCGGAAGCATACACGAGCTGACTCGGGCTGAAGGGTTGGCGGTTGTAAAGCAGCTACTTCAGGACAAGCAGCATTTAGATGGCGGAATCGACGAGAGCTTTATTGATTTCTAGCTCATATTCCCAGGTGTCGGGCTATTTCACATAGTTCGGCACCTGCTCGTGCATATGTATAGATATGGAAGAAATCAGGGGAGAACGAATAGATGAGTCCAGAACCGCAGAGGGATCACGGTAACAGCGAAGGCGAAGAAGCAGTTACCAAACCAGTTGATCACCCCACTTTAGCTTTAGTAAATGGCAGTGTGTCGATAAGCGACGACAACGAATGGTGGAACCACCGCAGATGTGCTGGTATGCCGCCTTGGATTTTCTACCCGAAGGTTACCTCCAAAATCACCGAGAACTACGACCCGTTTTCTCTAGCAAGAAGCATTTGCGCTGGTTGCAGCGTGCGAACCCAGTGCCTTGAAGATGCGAAAGACACTGGGGAAACTGACGGGTTTTGGGGCGGGGAGGACATGAGTCAGCAGCACAAGCAGGCAAAGAAGCAGTCTCGGATGGACCGAAAAAGGAGGAGTAATGAGTATTAAGCAGATTCAGCTAACCACGCAGGAAGACGGCAGTATTTCAATCTCTGAGATAAGCGGGATTTCTATTTCCCTGTCAGGGAGCAATTTGGCTGAACTTTTCTGGCAACTGGAAGGTAAACAGCAGTCTGCATTCTTTGAAAAGCTAGCCGAGATAAAGAAGAGCGAGGGCTATCTGTTTGACATGCAGATGCTCAACTTACAAGAACATCTGGGGGATTGCGCCAGGGCGATGCTGGTTGAGCTGGGCGATACCGCCAGGAGTTTGACGTGAGTACAAATAAGCAAGAGCCACTACCTGGTGAACTAACACCAGGGTTTTTACAAAAGATAATCGGTCGGCACCGAGGTGTTCTGATCTTTGGCCGAAAGGTGATCGACGATATCTATATCCGTGACCACGAGGCGCTAATAGCAGAAGTTGGCAGATTGCGTAGGGAGTTAGAAGCCCTACAGCGGAGGTCAAGGGGTCGCAGTGCGAGTGATCGGTCATGAAGGTAGATAGGACAAGCGAGTGTCTTGAAATTGTAATAAGCGGGCTAAAGCCGAGGCCCAAAGGCCGGCATCGATTCGCAAACGCAAAGACGAGGAACGGTCGTTACATCAAAGGCCATGCTTACACCCCAGCGCCCACCCGCAGTTACGAGCAAGAACTTAGATGGCATTTCAGAATGGCCTGTAAAGAACCCTGGAAGGGGCCTGTAAGTGTGGAAATGTACCTTCACACTTCAAGTAGGGCAGATTCAGACAACTTGGGCAAAGCCATTTTGGACGCTGG
>JAJZIP010000266.1:2631-3777 GCA_021810525.1 Actinomycetes bacterium
AAAATCAAATCTTCACATGAAGAGATTCGCATTTTGATGCAGCGGATCGAGGAGTAATGGAACGTTCCTTGCGGCTGGGATTAGTACTTACTGCCATTGGTTTTGCTCTGAGCATAATGATTCTGCTTGCAATCGACTTTGGTCTGATTGGCTACAGCACCACATCGCAGGTTCAACAGGCCACGGAGGTAGTCATTGCCGGAATGATCTTCGGAGTGCTTTGGGTGGGGATTTTGATGCTCAGTTGCTTGGGTTTGCTTAGTCGGATGCGAAAGATTCTTTTAGGGAAAAGATCTGTTTTACCTGCATACATATTAAGTAGCAAGCCAGTGCAGGAGGAAACCAGATGACAAACGACCTGAAGACATCACCAGACCTTACCGGACGAGAGGCAAAGTGCGATATCTGCAAATCAGTGCAGCCAAGCTCAAAGAGCCTTGCTTACTTCGGATATAAGCCTGATAAGGAATTCGATGGTTTTTACTGTGGATGCATTGGGTGGGACTGATGACAACTACTACAGAGAAAACTTCGGCAATACAAGATAGTTTCAGCCGATATGCACTACTTGAGAGCGAAAATGCAAAACTCAAGCACCAGCTCGAAGTCGAGGGATTAGTCAATCAGACTTACAAAATAGCCGCAGAGAAGGCGTCTTATGAGCTTGAAAAGCTATGCAAACTCATCAGTGAGATAGATGCGCTTCACGAGCCGTGTCATGAGTCGATGATCTATTGCGAAGACTGTGGGGAAGAGTTTCCTTGTCAAACCAGGATTCTTCTCGATAACAGGGAGCATTGATGATGGCTGATAGTCAAGTGGAGGCACAGGAACCCACGCACTCCTTGTGGGTTCCTGTGGCGCAGGCGCTTATACGTTTCAGGGCTTGCCAATGTGCAGAAACGTTAGAGGCATACCGAATTGCCGCTAAAGCTTTTGATTCGAGAAAAGCCGAATTGGTAGCTGAACTCAAGACCATGTGTTACTCAGACGAATGGGAAGGATTTGGGTTATGAAAGCTCTGACGATTCAACAGCCTTGGGCTTCGCTGATAACAATGGGGGTCAAGACGATTGAGACCCGTTCGTGGTCTACCAAGCATCGAGGGCCGCTGGCTATTCATGCCGGACTCAAAAAGGCAGACAT
>JAJZIP010000040.1 GCA_021810525.1 Actinomycetes bacterium
ACTTTCCGGTCTTGTTCTGAAACTTTTGGCGGGGTCATAGGGCACTGTGGAG
Source organism: Actinomycetes bacterium (assembly GCA_021810525.1). Classification (GTDB taxonomy): domain Bacteria; phylum Actinomycetota; class Acidimicrobiia; order Acidimicrobiales; family Acidimicrobiaceae; genus SCQM01. The sequence goes on from JAJZIP010000040.1 coordinate 53, forward strand.
AGGCTTGTTGAAGCGATAGTTGTGAACTACAATGCCGGAGAGCAGCTTGAAAGGGCAGTCAAGTCTCTGATTGATGATGGCATCGAAAGGGTCTGGATCGTCGACAACGCCTCAGAAGACGGCTCCACCAGCTTTGTCGAAGATGCGGAGGAAAAGGTGCTTGTGGTCAGGCCAGGCAAGAACCTTGGATACGGCCGTGCTGCAAACCTGGGTTTCGAGCACACGGATTCGCATTACGTTATCGTATGCAATCCAGACATAGAGGTTATGCGAGGCGCGGTATCGAGCCTTGTAAACGAATTGGAAGCTGACCAGGACTGTGCCCTTGTGGGACCGCAGATCATCAATTTCGACGGATCCACCTACCCTTCGGTGAGGCATTTTCCGAAGCTGACAGATGCTGCAGGCCATGCCATATTGGGCCAGCTTTTTCCCGGCAACCCATTCACCAGGCGATACAGGATGCTGGGCGTAGATCATCGCGGGTCATTTCCGGCTGATTGGGTTTCAGGCGCGTTTTTCCTGGTTCGATCCGATGTATTCAGAAAGGTGGGCGGTTTTGACGAGCGATTCTTCATGTATCTGGAGGATGTCTTTCTGTGCAAGACCATCCGTGAACACGGCTACAGTGTCAGGTTCTGTGGAAATGCGGTGGTTCGCCATGATCAGGGCCTGACGACGGCATCTAGACCTGTTCGGATGATTCTTGCGCATCACAGATCGCTTTGGACCTACGCAAGGCTGACCAAGAAGGGGTGGAGAAGGCTGGAGCTACTGCCCATTGGCGCGGGCATCGTGGTGAGGACGTCGATCTCGCTATGGATTGCCATTTTGGGTCAAAGGGCAAAAAAACCCAAGTTGGATCGAACTAAGTAGGGGATTGTGTACTTGTTTGATCTAATCGGGAGCTAGCCTAAATGCGTCATGGCAAAGGGTTCAATTGGTAAACAGGTAGCTCGCGCTGCTGCAACGGGCGGGGGCCGTACGACAAGAGGCGAGATCCCGTTAGGGTTCTACACCACACTTGCGATAATCAGCATTATTGGGATCTTCCTTATTGGGTATTCCAGGTACGAACTTCAGCATCCGATTGCTAAGCCGGTAGTTCACCCGGTAATAGGTGACAACTGGAACTTTGCTTTCGGGGTATACGATTGCTCGTCCTTCTTGCCAAACCTACCAAAGGTAACCGCTCCCTCCAACGCGTCTTTCACAACCACGGGAAGTGGGATCGTCAACCTTTCGCCGAAGGTGGCTGCTGATGAGGGAACGGGAGCAACTCTGGGCAAGTTTGCCTCCTACTACAAGGGCTTGAGCTTCACTTCGACATCCGTTACGGTGCCTTCCAAGGGTGTCATCAAATCTGGTGCCTCGTGCAATGGGAAGCCCACCCAGCTGGAGACCGCCGTTTGGAGTTCAGTACTTTCCACTCAACCTAAAATATATACCGGGGATCCTTCAAAAGTAGTAATTTCTGCTAACGACGAACTTGTCACAGTCGGATTTGTTCCAAAGGGGGTGTCGTTGCCAAAGCCACCATCTGCATCGCAGCTTGCCAATGTCTCCGCAACTACTACCACTGCGGCGGCAACGACTACCACGAAACCACCTAGCACCACATCTACTACAAGCAAGGGCTCCACGACGACCTCGTCGGCTGGATGATCAATTACATTGACCTATGAGATCACATTCACTCGTACCTTCAGCAACTGAATGCAACTGGGCTCCAAAGAGGTTTTAGTCAATGAAGGCAATCATTTTGGTGGGCGGTGAGGGTACTCGTCTGAGACCTTTGACACTCGATATCCCTAAGCAGATGCTCGAGGTGGCTGGGATCTCGATGCTGGAGCGGGTCGTTAGCCGCCTCGCTTACTTTGGAGTCACCGAGGTCGTTTTGTCACTCGGCTATCGTCCTGATGTTTTCTTGAATTCCTATCCCGACGGGTATATTGGCAACGTCAAGCTCAGCTACGCAGTTGAGCCGGAGCCGTTGGATACCGCAGGGGCGATCAGATTTGCGGCGCATGAATCTGGAATTGATGAGACCATGATTGTTGTAAACGGCGATGTGCTTTCGGACATCCCTGTCGATCATCTCCTGGAACTTCATCGTGACAGGGGAGGTCTGGCCACTATAGCCCTAGTGCCTGTTGAGGATCCTTCTGCTTTCGGTGTTGTCCCCACCAATGAGGATGGCAGGGTGACTGCGTTCATTGAAAAGCCGCCGGCTGGCACGGCTCCAACAAATTTTATAAATGCTGGCACCTATGTGATTGATCCTGCGGTTCTAGAAATGATCGCCTCCAATCGGCGAGTTTCGATCGAGAAGGAGATCTTTCCAAAGCTCGTAGAACGCGGTCAGCTCTTCGCCAAGGGTTACGGATGCTATTGGATTGATGCAGGCACCCCGAAGACTTTTCTCGATGCTTCGCTGGACATCGTTGCAGGGAAGTTCTCCTCTCCGCTGCCTGTCGGCTTTGAATCCGACGAACAGGGCAACTGGAGCTGTCCCCATTCTCTAGTGGAGGGTGAGGTTCTGCCTTACTCCTACATAGGCCATGAGGCTCACGTCAGGGTGGGTTCTGTCATAGAAGCTTCGATTGTATCGGACCGGGTAGTTGTCATGGAGGGTGCCCGAGTTGAGAGATCGGTGATCCTTCCCGGTGCTCGGATTGATTCCGAGGCGGTTGTCGTGAACTCAATCATCGGTCGTGACGCGGTGATACCTATAGGAGCTGCAATTTTGGAAGGTTCGGTCATCTCGCATCTTGCATCCATCGCGAAAGGATCAACGATAAAGGGTGAGAGGATGCCGATGTGAACCCTGACTCAGCCGTCGTCACTGGAGGCGGGGGCTTCATCGGCTCGCATTTGGTCGACAGGCTTCTTGAGATCGGTTTTCACGTCGTTGTAATCGATGATTTCTCCTCAGGGTCACTTGCGAATCTCGAAGCTGCCTCAAGGTTTGGTCCACAGCTGGAGATAGTGAATCAGGACATCACAAAAGAGGGCCTGTTCCAGACGATGCAGAGGGTGGCCCCTCGGTATGTATTCCATTTAGCAGCCCAGTCCGACGTGCGACGTTCTATTGCAGAGCCGCTTTACGACGCGAAGGTAAATATTCTCGGGAGTCTCAATGTAATCGAGAGTTCGCACCGCGTTGGCGTCGAGCGTCTTGTCTACGCTGCGAGCGGAGGGACGCTTTACGGTGAGGCTGATAACTCCCTTCTGCCCATCAAAGAGGGCACCAAGCACCGTCCACTGTCAAACTATGGAGTGTCAAAAAAGGCGGTTATCGACTATCTTGCCGCATACAGCACGCTATATCCACTCGAGTATGTGTCGCTGGCACTGGCAAATGTTTATGGACCCAGGCAAGATCCTAAGGGAGAGTCTGGTGTCGTGTCCATCTTTGCCGGAAGCCTGGAAGCAAATCAGGAATGTGTGATATTTGGCGACGGAAACCAGACGAGAGATTTCGTATACGTCACGGACGTCGTTGATGCTTTCGTCAAGGCTACCCAAGAAGGAGCTGGGGGAGTTTTCAATATTTCGACCTCGATCGAGACCTCTGTCAACCAGCTTTACCGGGAGATGGCAAGGATCTACGGCTGCTCAAAGGAGCCAAGATATCTCCCCGGTAGGGTTGGCGAACTCGAGCGGTCATGTCTATCCAATCTGAAGGCAATCGAATTCCTTGACTGGACACCTAAGACCGCTCTTGCCCAGGGACTCTCCGACGTGATGGCCTGGGTTCGCGACAAGCGCTGATTATCTGAAAAGGTCCTCCGACGTGTCTCGGATGATCTCTCTGGTGATCGAAGACGGCCTGAAAAGCCCTTTGTCCAGACCGCGGACTATTACCACGGGCGTTCTGGCTGCCTTGGGCTTTGCAAGCTCGGCAGCGGCTGCAATCTCATCTGCCACGGCTATTTCGGTAGCGACTAGTTTCCGTCCGTTGCTGTCATGGGTTCCTCTGAGGTCCACCATCGCAGCGACGCCTGCGCAGCCGAGGGCCACATCTGTGACGCCTTTTCTCCAGGTCCGTCCGAACGTGTCCGAAATTATGACTCCCAGCACAAGACCGGTCTTGTTGACCAGTTGTTGGTGCAGCCGCCTGGCAGAGAGATCGGGATTCTTTGGCAGCAGTACTGCGTTCCCGCCCCCGACATTCGACTGATCTATACCTGAGTTCGCACAAATATAGCCATGATGGGTCTCGGTGATCAAGAGTTTTCCCCGCCGCCTGAGAACACGTTTGGCTTCTGATCGAACCAGCTTTTCGAATGCATCTTTGTCATTCTGGTCGAGCTTGACTACTCTGCCTTCGGCTTTTGACACGATTTTTGAGGTTACAACTACAACATCGTGGTCGTTGAGTTCGCAGTTCGCCAATATTATTTCGGCAAGATCGTCGCCCTTGGCGATCTCTGCAATGCCGCTTGGCGCGAAGATCGAGATCAATAGAGCCCTTCGGCAACGAGGTCGAGTGTCACTTTGGCAAGAGCCCTCGATGCTTCGACACTGTTCATGATGGTATTTGTATCTGTCACTTTTAACTCAAGCAGCTTGATCGCGTCGGCGAGAGATGCATCTGCGCTATCAATGACGATTCCGGAGGCAATCTCGCAGTAGTATTCGGCCACTCCAAGTGCTGTCGGTCCCAAGCCGAGTTCGGCCATGATCTTGGCTGCCGGTCCCTTGACGGCTTTTCCGGCAATGATCGGTGAAACCGCTACGACCTTTTCTCTGCGCCGTGTCAGCAAATTGACTATGCCTGGAACGGACAGTATAGGTCCGATCGATAGAAGCGGATTGGAGGGAGCTATGATGATTGCGCTCGCACTGTTGAGAGTTTCGAGCACCTCCTCCGTTGCAAATGCGTCACTGCTCTGTTCGTAGGCGATTCGCGTGATTTCGGGACGATGTGCCTGTTGCACGAAGTATTCCTGAAAGCTGAGTCTTCGCTCGTCTTTGCCATCGATCGAATAGAGAATCGTCCTGAGTCGCCCGTCGGTGACCGGCAGAATCTTCGATCTGACGTTCCAACGTTTGCGGATCTTCTCAGTGATGGTGGTGAGGGAGTTTCCTTCCCTCAGCAGCTGTGTTCTAAAAAGGTGGGTGGCAAGATCTCGATCTCCGAGCCTGAACCAAGTAAGTCCGCCGTAATCCGAGAGAGCATCCATGACCCTCCAAGTTTCGCCCTCAAGTCCCCACCCTGTGTCAGGATTGATCGCGCCGCCGAGCGTGTAGATGACAGTGTCGACGTCGGGAGATATATGAAGTCCATGAAGAACCTCATCGTCTCCCACGTTTGAGATTATGGCGATCTCTTCGGGTCCAACTAGGGCTGACATCCCCATGGCAAACCTGGCTGCTCCGACTCCTCCCGAAAGTATTGCAATCACAAAGGGAACCTTAGCGCACGGATCTCGATTGGCGGCCATGTTGTTGACCTCCCCCCGCCTTACGAAGGGGGATTTGTGAGTCAGATAGCCGGCTCGAGCTACTCCTTGTTCTGGTGGTTGACGCTTCATCTGGCAGCTATGGCTAACCGCCTGCGGTGTCCTTGTGCGTCCTGTGACCCAGAGCCCATCCGCGAGTATGTTTTGTGCTGGGTGTATGTTGGTATTTGCACTTCAACCGCAGGTGACGGAGCTAAAGATAGCTTGGTTGTTGCGATTCTCTGCCGCACGACATTTACTGGCTAGACAGGTTTAGAAGGCGCGCTTGGGCGACGACGCCAGTTGCACTCACCTTGTCCTCCACGCACTTTACGACATAAGACCAGGTTTAAAAGAATACGGCTTGGTTGACGGTAGATCCCCCTGCGATTTCAGGCTTTATCTTGTGAAACTGACGTGCAATTTGCCCGAGCGGTCCAGGTTACCTCGCTATGAGCCGAGCCTTCAATCTCGCCAGCAGGCAGTTGTCAAAACTTTACCCAGCCGATTCGAGACCTGGATTCCTCCCATTTGCAGTTGGAACAAGCGCCCCGTGAGGGAAAGTTGTTTTGGTGTGTCATACCAGGACATGCTTACGGCATGACTGAAGGCCAGCTGCGCGTTGCTCTAGGCAAAGCGGCGGGCTTCGGTTCAGGGTGGTATTGGGCACGCTCTATGCTCAATGAAGTGGAAGATGGAGTGCATTGGTGAACAGCCGTGCAAGACTGAAAATTGCATACGAAGCAACTGCGCTATTGGGCTTTCGCACGGGTGTAGGTGAGTTCTGCTACGGCGCACTTGAGGCGTTGGCTCGTGTGGAGTCTATTGAGGTTGATGCATTTGCAATCAGCTTCCGCCGTCGCCATCTACTCAAAGGTGAGTTGCCGGCACATGTAGGCTTCAAGGACTGGATACTTCCTGCAAGGCCATTGCACATGATGTGGGAGAGATCGAACTTTCCCCCACTCGAGCTTTGGGATCGCAAGGTCGATGTCGTGCACGGAACGAATTTCGTGGTTCCGCCGACCCGGTCTGCCGGGAAAGTTGTCACTGTGCATGATCTTACGACTTTACGCTTCCCTGAGCTGTGTGACAAAGCTACTTTGATATTTCCGAAAATGGTCCAAAGGGCAATTGACGCCGGTGCCTTTGTACATACCCCTTCAAAGTTCGTGGCCGAGGAGGTGGTGGAGCATTTTCGGGTCGATCCGGCGAGAGTAATCTCGATACATCACGGAATTCCAAAGCTATTTTTCGATGCTGAGTTGGCTGAGTCCGCTGTTGCTCCTCTTTCAGGTCGGAGATTTGTGCTGGCGCTTGGCACGATAGAGCCTCGGAAGGACCTATCGCTTCTCGTCAGGGCTTTTGATGAGCTCTCGAGCAGCCTGCCTGACTTGATGCTGGTGATTGCCGGCAAAGACGGTTGGGGTGCGGATAGGTTGACCAGCGCTATTGCTAGGCTCAAGTCGAGATCCAAGATATTCAGACTCGGCTACGTCAAGCCGGAGACCAGACGGTGGTTGCTGCGAAACGCCTCAGTATTCGTCTACCCCTCTATTTACGAAGGATTTGGGTTTCCTCCTCTAGAGGCCATGTCTGTAGGTACTCCCGTAGTTTCCACGAATGCTGGCGCATTGCGAGAGGTCCTGTCGAGAGACAGTGCAGTTCTCGTCGATAGTGGGGACCAAGAAGGGCTTGCAGCGGGTATTGCAAAGGTCGTGACCGACTCGTCGGAGGCATCGCGGCTTCGTGAAGCAGGTATCGAGCATTCGAGGGGATTCTCGTGGGAGCGCTGTGCAGCTGAGCTTGCGTCACTCTACTGGGCGGCGAGTGATGGATAGGATGGGCGGGGCGGACAGCAAGAGCGTATTTCTGATTGCGGAGCAGCTACGGGCCAAGGTACCTGGTGGCATAGGAACCCACACCAAAGCGCTCTTAGGGGCGCTTTCCAAGGGGAAAGGTGAGTTTCCGGACCTTGATCTCCACATCGTTGCGACCAGGTCTAGCGGAAACGACCCTTTGGCTGAGTTCGATATACCGATTCGATATCTTCCCTTCGGTCACGAGCTCTTCATGCGCCTCAGCGATCTAAGAGTCCCTCTTCTGGGACGGCGGCCAGGCATTTATCACAGCTTCTCGATCCAGGTTCCGACTGTGTCCATGCAGTCACAAAGGGTGGTGTGCACCGTTCACGATATCACGTTCGTATCGAGACCCGATTTCTTCACCAAACACGGGGTGCGCTGGCATAACAAGCAGCTCAAGATGATGGGGGCAGATGATTTTCCGATCGTTGCGGTTTCGGAGCATACCAAAACCTCTCTCGCAGCTACCGGAATGGATGAGAAACGGATTTACGTAATCGAGTCCGGCGCCGACCACCTTGGCGCAGCGGATACAAGGGGATGCGAGAGAATCTTGCGATCGATTGGTGTGTCAGAGGGATTCATGCTGAGCGTATCGACGCTGGAGCCACGGAAGAACCTCAGCGGACTCATCGAGGCCTTTCGGCAAGCACGGTCGGCTCACCCGCTGACTCCGGAACTTCTAATCGTCGGCCCCTCGGGTTGGGGACCTTCACTCGAGGCTGTGACTGGCGTTCATTTTCTCGGTCACGTGCCGGAAGGGATTCTTGTAGCCCTGTATCAGGCTGCGTCATTGCTTGTATATGTACCGTTCGAGGAGGGTTTTGGATTACCGGTTGTCGAGGCAATGAGAAGCGGGCTTCCGGTAGTGAGTTCGAATGTTCCATCTGCGGGGGATGCAGTGGAACTCGTGGATCCGAGAAGTCCGGAGTCGGTCGCTACGGGCATTTCTACTCTGTTATACGATTTCAAAAGGCGCCAATTCCTAATTGAACAGGGACTGATTCGGGCAGGGCAGCTCACATGGGCGAGTACCGCACGCAAACATCTGGAGCTCTGGAGGGAGATGGAGTGACGAAGCAGGGACTAGTGATCGACGTGTCCAGCATTCCACCGAAACCTGCAGGGGCTGGCAGATACGCTATTGAACTCGTCTTGAACCTGCAGCGTCTTGTAAGTGGGTTCGGTCTCATCTCCAAAGCGCGCGATATCAGCTTCTGGAACGGTATCTCCTCTGCTCAGGTGGTACTGAGCGCTCCAAGTCCCAGGCCCCTGAGGATCGCATGGGAGCAAGCTGTCCTTGGGAGACAGTTGAGAGTTCGTGGGAGAGATGTGTACCACGGAGTCCATTACACGATTCCAAAGGGCTATCGGGGACCCAGGATTTCAACGGTGCATGATTTGACGATGATAGAGCATCCGGAATGGCATCAGCGGGCAAAGGTATCGTATTTTACAAGAGCGATTCGCTACGCGGTGAAAGAGGCAGACGCAATCATAGTCCCGAGTGAGTTTACAAAGACCAGGCTCGAAAGCCACTTCGGCAGATTGGAGAAGGTGAAGGTCATTCACCACGGAGTTGATCATGATCGGTTTCATCCAAAGAGGGGTGAACCTGACGAGTCAAGCGAAAAGGTCGGCTCGCGCAACGATGCCAGGGTGGTGCTTCATATCGGAACGATTGAGCCGAGAAAGAATCTGGAGACTCTTGTGAGAGCGTTCGAAATCCTGGCAGTCGACGATCCACATGTCGCGCTTTTGCTTGTGGGACAAAGGGGCTGGAAATCTGACGAAGTATATGCGTTGATCAAATCGTCCAGGTTTCGAAGCCGAATTCACGAGATCGGCTATGTTTCAGAAAGCGAGCTTTTGAAAGTGATGCATCGTGCGTCATGCATCGCCTATCCTTCATTTGCAGAGGGATTCGGCCTTCCGGTTTTGGAGGCCATGGCTGCAGGCGTGCCCGTGGTTACGTCAGCGGGATCTGTGATGGAGGAGGTGGCTGGAGGATGTGCATGGCTGTGCAATGCCCTGGATCCGAAGGACATCTCGGAAAAGCTGGCAACGGCGATTTCCGACTCTCCGCTGGTGAGATCCAAGGTGAGCCAGGGAATTCTAATGTCACAGAAGTTTAACTGGGTGGATAGCGCCAGAGAGCACTTGGAGGTTTATGGAGCGTTGGGATTTGGGCTTGAAATCTAGCGTGATCTCATGAGAGCTTTGATCACCGGAGCCAGCGGCTTTGTTGGCGGGCATTTGCAAGAGTACCTGTCTTCGATCGGGGACGAAGCTGTTCTTCTGAATCCCGATCTGGACGTTGCGGATGAGGAGGCACTGATAAAAGAGCTGGAGCTTCTTTCCGGCGAAGCAGTTGACGCCGTATATCATCTAGCTGCCATTGCTCATGTGGGGAACTCGTTCGGATCTGCAACAGAGGTTTTTAGAGTCAACGTGCTTGGAACCGCAAACGTTTTGGAGGGATCTCGAAAGATGTTTCCTCAAGCGAGATTCTTGTATGTCTCCTCATCAGAGGTATATGGTAAAGTGTCTCCAAAGCTGCTTCCGGTCAACGAAAATGCCCCTCTTGCGCCGCTCTCTCCCTATGCGGCTTCCAAAGCCGCCGCGGAGCAGGTGGTGCTACAGGCGTTCAGAGCCTATAATCAGCCAGTGCTGGTAGCTCGCCCTTTCAACCACATCGGACCTGGGCAATCGGATAGCTATGTAGTCTCTGCGCTTGCGAAACGAGTTTTGAACGCCAAAAAAAATGGCAGAAGGTCGATCATCGTGGGGAACTTGGAGTCCAGGAGGGATTTCACGGATGTCCGCGACGTGGTAAGGGCGTATCATCAGATGATCCAGTTTGGAGAGCCTGGCGGGACGTACAATGTCTGCTCGGGGAGGTCCATCTCCATAACTGACCTTGCCCAAAAGCTCAACAAACTGGCCTTTGCGGATGTGTTCTTGGAGCGTGATGCTCAACTCGTCAGAGATATCGAGGTCAGCGACATATACGGTGATCCCTCGAAATGCCACACAGACCTATCTTGGAAGCCCGTAATACCTATCGAGGAAAGTCTGAGAGATGTCCTAGAGTGGTGGTCAGCTCGCCTAGCAGTCGGCTGACCTCTTTTTGAAGGCTGTTCTTCAGCACCATTGAGCGCTGGAAGGTCAAAATCGAGAAACCGACTACGGTGTATAGGACATCTGCAACCGATGGCGTCTTGTCCGATTCGTTGTTTTCCATGTGTCCATTCTAGGTATTTTGACCTTTGGCGCCATCCAACGCCTTCGCCCCATCAACGCCAAGGTCCACGTGCTACGAGGGGCAACTGATCGAGACAGATGGCGCAGACGACTATCTCCACCTGCTGGTCGAACATCCGCCCAAAGTTGGAGTCCCGAATCTCGTGAACAGCCTCAAAGGCGTGTCGAGCCGCCTGCTGCGCAAGGAATGGCCAGAGATCCAGAGGCGCTAGCGCCAGGTGCGCTGTGGTCGCTCTCTTACTTCGCTTCGAGCTACGGCGCCGCCGTCCGTGCTATCTTTCCCCGCCCTCAACGGCGGGGCTTGCCGGCACCGGGTCAATCCGTCACTTTTGTGAATGCCACCACACAGTTTTGTCCTCCGAATCCGAATGCATTTGCCACGGCGGCCTGCACTGGTATCTTTTTGGCTTCAAGTGGAACATAATCCAGGTCGCATTCGGGGTCTGAATTCTCGAGATTTATGGTGGGAGGCACGATTTCGTCTCGTATGGAGAGGGCGCAGACCATGGCAGACAATGCGCCCGCCGCGCCAATGATGTGGCCGACCATGGACTTCGGGCTTGACACCGGGATGCTGTCAGCTTTACTCCCGAAGACACGCCGGATAGCAGCCGATTCCAGGCGGTCATTTGCTTTTGTAGAGGTGCCATGCGCGCAGATGTAGCTTACGTCTTGAGGAGCGAGTTCTGACCGGCGCAAAGCCATGGCAATAGCTGCTGCAGCCATCTCTCCGTCAGGATTGGGAGCGCTGACATGGTACGCATCGGCCGTCAAGGAACCACCGGCAACTGCCGCGATGGGCAGTTTTCCACGGCTGCGGGCATGGTTTAAAGATTCGAGCACTGTGATTACTGCACCTTCGCCAAAAACGAATCCGTCACGCTGGGCATCAAAGGGCCGGCTGGCCGCGGTTGGGTCGTCGTTGCGTCTTGACAACACGCCCATAGCGCTCAGGCCGGCGAAAATGACCGGCGTTATCGCGGCATCAGTGCCTCCACATATGATCACATCGGCCTCATCCGAAAGGATCAGCCGTCTTGCCTCAAGGATTGCGTACAGGCCACTGGCACAGGCTAGCGCGCTTGCGGTTACCGGTCCGTGAACGCCGAGATCGATCGAAACTTCGCAGGCGGGCATGTTCGTGAGGGATGAAGAGACGAAGTGCGGGTGTATTCCACCTCGCGACGGATCGACGAGCCGACGAGTGGACTCCTCGACGGTGTCGAATCCAGCTACCGCGCTATTGATTACAACCCCGATCCTTGTCCTGTCTTCGCCATCGAGATTCAATCCGGAATCCGCCACGGCCTCTCGTGCGGCTGCCACCGCAAGATGGGTAAATCTTGCTGATCGCCGCAGCCTTTTGCTATTCATGACAATGGATGGATCGAAGCCTCGGACTTCACCTGCTATTTGAGTAGGCAACCCATCGGGTTCAAAGGCAGTTATTCGCGAGATTCCGGACTTGCCTGCCAGCAAGTTACCCCAAGTGGTCTCAGCATCGTTCCCAACAGGGGTGAGTGCACCGATTCCGGTTACTACTACTTGGTTCGAACGGGTGTTCATCGTACGAACCACCCTTTCTCCGATGAAAGGCTAGCGTTCAACATTCGACTAACTTGAGCACTTCTGCGAGTCGTTCATACTGGTCGAGCGTGTCGCTTGCAGGCATGAGTATCAGTTCGCTCACCCCGGCGTCGCGGTACTCGCCTATCATCTCCGCCACTTTGGCCGCCGGACCGTACATCGTCCATCGCTCGATGGCATCGAAGGGCAACTCGAACTGGCTTGATGAGAATGCAGAGGCAACTTCATGCGCCAATCTCTCATCGTCATCCACGTAGGCCACGGCCAACAGTCCAATGGACGGCACTGAGTCTCTTCCGTGTTTCAAACAAAGATCAGCAAGTTCTTGGGCGGATGCGCGAATGGTTTCTGCGTCGAGCCACATGGGAAGCCATTGATCGCCGAACCGGACCGTTCTAAGAAGCGACGGTCGGCGTCGGCCGCCTACCGACACTGGGGGGATCCTAACCAACGATGGTTTGAGGCCTTTTGGGACGGTCGCAGTGAAATTCTGTGAATGATGTTCTACGGGCTCACCTCGCAAAAGTTGCGGAAGAACTTGGAGCATCTCGTCAGCGATATGTTTCCGCGCCGCTCTTGGGACTCCCGCCGCGATGAACTCTTCGACGTACTCTCCCGCCAACCCGACGCCTAACCTTAACCTGCCCGGAGCCATTACATCGAGCGTCGCCAGCTGTTTAGCGGTCCAAGCAAGGGGGCGCAGTGCCAGCTGGAGAACGCTCACTCCTAAATCGACCGTTTCCGTTACGGCGGCAGCAGCGGCAAGACACGTGAGAGAATCGAGAACTGGCGCCGGCGATAAAAGATGGTCAGCTGCCCACACTGCGTCAAACCCCAGCTCTTCAGCCCATCGCGCAGCCGTCACAATCGGAGGCGGTTTCTGCCAGTAATGGCTGAAAGTGGGTAGCAGGACTCCCCATCGGAGCCCCCTGCGAGAGGCTGTGGACGCTGTGGTACCAGCGAAAGTGTCTGTCTCAGGTATGGACACCGCCTTCACCTCCTTGCGCAGCCGACACCGAGTATTGAGTTTTCGGTTCTTACGACTGTCTACCAATCTTTCCACAAACTGTGTTCATGCGCCCGGTTCATGCTCAAATTGCATTGAGAAGGCGCACCTTCGATGCCAGGGCACGCTGGAGTCGATACCTCCTCATGGCTTTAGCAAGATGTCTTGGATATCCATCTGCGGAGCCTAAATCATCGAGTCTCTGGTAGCAACTCCTTCTTGGATCGATCTGCGCGACAAACCCCTTCCGGAGGGCGGGGAAGAATAGGTGCGCTCAGCATGGGCACAATCCTGGAGGTGAAAGTCCTTCCGTGAGCTGACCACAGCGAACTAAGTGAAATATAACTGTGCAAGGGTGACCGAGCGTGGGAAGGAGGTGTGGAGCAAATCTGTGAGCCGATGAACAGAAACCAGATATGAGATGAACAGAAACCAGATATGAATGGACTTGAGCACTTTGGAGTTCACGTTCCGGCTCTGAGTCGCTGAAGTATAATCAGATTCAGCTATCAGGAGGAACACCATGCCTGAATATGATCCAAGCATCTATCGAAAATTCTTTGAGGAGACGTTCAGTTACATCGGCGGTTTCTGGCGCAATACCCACCGTTTCAGCGGTCGTCCTGCTCTGATAGATCCGGTTGATGGTTCGATCTGTAGCTATGCGCAGTTGGGCGAACAAGTCAATCAACTCGCGGCTGGGATTGCTTCACTCGGGGTCGGCAAGGGCGAGATTGTAACCTATCAGCTACTGAATGGCGTACCTTTTGCGCAGCTCTATTTGGCGACTCAGGCTGCGGGTGTCATAGGATCTCCGATCAATTTTCGGTTGGCACCTGGTGAGACCGCTTACATAATTGACGCAAGCGAACCGAAGATCTTCATTTACGAGACCGCTTTTATTGAGGAGGCCTCTGCGGCCCTGGCCCTGGCTAAATACAAGCCCCCTGTTCTTGTTGGAGTTGGGACGGGCGAAATGTTGCCCGTGGGTGCGGATTCCGACTCGAGTAGATTCACCGAATTGTTGATACCGGGTGGCAGGGCGCCCGAGGTTAATCGAAACATTTACGAGGAGACGACCAGACTTTTCACCTCCGGCACGACTGGAATGCCCAAAGGGGTTCCTATAAATGGTGCGGTTGAGATCTTCTCTGCACACGATGTCGCTATGCATTTTCCGCTTGGTCCCTTCGACCGTACCCTGAATATGACCCCTTTTTTCCATCGGGGAGGCTTGTACAGCGGCGGGCCCAACCCAGTGTTCTATGTTGGCGCCTCTTCCGTGCCTATGAGGACATTTGACCCAAATCAATGTCTCGACTACGTAGAGCGGTATCGGATCACCTTTCTCATCGGAGCTCCGACGACCGTCAAGATGCTGGCCGAGGCTCAACAAGATAAGGCGCGCGATCTTTCCAGTCTCTCAGGGATCGTCACCATGGGGGCGCCACTTGAGCGCGAAGCAGCCCTCAGGTACCAGAAGACGCTGACTCCGAGACTCTTCAACGGGTACGGAACAACCGAGGCTTTTTGGAATACGTTCCTTCGTCCGAACGACCTACCGGAAATGGCGGGAAGTGCCGGGCAAGCTTGCACGGATGACGACGTAGCGGTTGTGAAGATATTTCCCGACCGGCTGGCCCTCGTTGACGAAGTCGTAACAAAGGATGGAAAAGAGATAGGCGAGGTTGCAGTCCGCTCTCCAAAGTCCTCGATGGCATACGCTGGAGACACTCCGGATACCAGCCAGCGCTATCTGGATGGATGGCTTTATATCGGCGACCTCGCAACATGGGACGAAGCCGAATTTGTGACGATCGTGGGCCGAAAGGACGACATGATCATCTCTGGAGGAGAGAATGTCCACCCAGTGCAGGTGGAGGAAGCACTGAATGGCCATCCGGGCATTAGCGATTCTTTGGTCGTCGGCATTCCTGATGAAAAGTGGGGAAGCCTGGTGGTTGCCTATGTCGTCAGAAGCGATCCAGAGTTGACGCCCTCTGATCTCGACGCTTACTGCAGAGATCACCCGATGCTCGCCGGATTCAAACGTCCTCGCGCCTACCGTTTTGTCGATTCGCTGCCCATAACAGCTACCGGAAAGAAACTTCATTATGTTGCGACCGCGACTGCCGCCAAGGAGTATCGCGATAAGCTTTTCGAGACCCCTTAGCAGCCAGGAAAGATACAGGTTGGTTCGGCATGTCAGCGCAATGGACTCTGGCTCTGACCAGGGAGGTGGTTTCCGTTGAGGTTCGAAATTCACCAGGGGTTTTAGGCGTGCGGAGCCAGTTCGAAAGCTGGCGGTCCCAGCTTGGGAAAAACTCTCCGAGGGAGGCTGGAACGTTGTCAAGATATGAATCAGATCTTGTTGTCGACAGAACCCTGCGACGTGATGCAGCATTTGGCGTCAATCGAATTAGGATCGGTAGCTTACCACTGGAAGTTGAAGGCTTCGGTGTGCGAGTTGTGATCGATCGAGGGTACCCTGAATACTCTGATGCCTAGTGCGCCTCACGTAGTAGCTGTGATAGTTATCCATGATCCAGGAACTTGGTTCCAAGAGACTTTGGATTCGTTGCGAGATTGTGACTACCCTAATCTCTCATGCGTGTTCGTTGACACTTCCACAGAAGTGAGCGCCACGGACGCGATCTTAACCAAACTGCCTGACGCCACGATCATCAACGAGCCATCGAACCTTGGTTTCGCCACTGCCTGCAATATCGGTGCGCAACATGCATCCGGTGCCACCTATCTCTTGTTCTGCCACGACGATGTGGCATTCGCGCCAGACGCTGTCCGCAAGATGGTCGAAGAGGCATTTCTTATGAATGCTGGCGTGGTGACCCCTAAATACCTGGTCTGGAATTCGCCTTCGCAGATTCTGGCTTTGGGTGCTTCTATGGACAGGACTGGAACGGTCGCAAGCCGGGTGGATGTCGGAGATCTTGACCAGGGCCAGCATGACAACTCCCAGGAGGTATTCGTCGCTCCGAGCGGGGCCATTTTGATCAGAAAAGACCTGTACCAAGCGATCAAAGGGTTCGACGAGAAGATGTTCCTGTATTACGAGGACGCCGACCTCTCTTGGAGGGCCCAGATCGCTGGCGCTAGGATAGTTGCCGCACCATTGGCCAAGGTTCGCCATTTGGCGGTCGCGACTCACGGTGCCCGCCGTTCCCGTGGCGGACGACGCAAGAAAGACACTCCGGTCAGATCGCGCCTTGCACGCCATGACCGGCTCAGGTACGCAAGGAAGAACCAGCTTCGTGCCCTGATGACCAATACTCAGGGTGGCTCCAGAGTGTTTTCGGTAGTCCAGTACCTTCTCCTCTCAGTTTTCGAGACCATTTATTTTCTCGCGACCGGGAAAGCTAAGATCGCTTTCTCCATCATCGAATCATGGATGGTGATCGCCACAAGTCGACCATCGATTAGAAAAAAGAGAAAGGCAGTCAGCCACTACCGAGTCAAATCCGATCAGGTCCTGCGACAACAGATGACACGTGGTAGCGCCAGAGTGAAGGCGTTCCTCCATAGCAGGAAGAGCTTCAAATCCCAAGGTGAGGAGGCACGTCGTGTCTCTGCTTGGCGAGATTACAGCTCGGAGAGGTCGTTCCTGGACCGTTTGACCAAGCCAAGCTTGAAGCGGAGCAAGGACTCATCTCGTTTTGACGAGGATAACCCTGCAACCATCGCGTTGGCGAGGATTTCGAGGATCCTTATGTGGCTAGTCGTGGCCATTGTTGTGGTGGGAACCCGTCATCTTACCGTTGGAGCGATACCGCTGTACGGCCAGTTCTTGCCACTCGGTCCTGCCCACACGCTGCTAGCTACGTATTTTTCCGGATCGAGCCATCATCATGGAGCCATCGCACCTTCTCCAACTGCAGATCTGATTCTGGGTGCACTAGGTTATGTCTTCTTTGGTGGAACTGGTCTCGAGTCGAATTTTGTCGTTATCGCATTAATTGCCCTTGGATTATCGGGGCTATTTCGGATAGTCGCCGATTATCGAAATCGAACAGCCGCTTATCTGTCTGTGAGTCTTTATGCAATCGGGCCGATTCTTGGAGGTGTCATCTCCTCTGCGTCGATGAGTGGACTTGTGATTTATGGGCTTGGGCCTTGGTTTTTGATACGGTTGTTTCGCTTGGCAAACCTGCCAGGGACGTTCAGATCTCCTCGCCTCTCGACACGGTATGAGCTGACTGTCGAAGGAATTTGGCTGGGGCTGATTTTCGCCTTTGCCCCGTCATTTGTGCCCGTTTTCGTTCTTGTCGCACTGGTGATCGGATTGGTTGGCAAGGTGCTTGGTTATCTTGGTTCTGGTAAGAGGTATGCCATTACCCAGATCGCAGCTTTGGGGATAGCCCTCATTCTGACGTCTCCCTGGATCTTCTCGTTTTTCATTCCTGGAGCGCGCGTTTCGGCACTTTTTGGATCGGCAGGGCCGGCGCATCTCAGTATTCCGTGGCTTTTGCTGATGAGAGCATCGCCCGCCGACAGCGTCTCTCCGCTTTTCGGCCTCTATCTCGTTGTTCTTGTGATGGCTGTCATTTTCTCCCGAGAGCGCAGGGCTGACCGCGTACTTACCATGCTTGCGGTCTTTGTAACGGTAGAAATAATTGCCATCTTCTCATCGTACGGTGGTTTTGGTCAGGACCCAATTCCGCTGACCGTAGTTCTTCCGGTTGGTTTCATTGCGGCCGTGATCACGATAGGGTCCGGTATCGAGTCTGCATTCGCAACATTGCCCAAGATGAGGCTGGGGTGGAGACACTTGCTAGTTGCATTCGGTGCCCTGTCCATTCTTGTTGTGACATATTCAATGGTGGGAGCTGCTGAATCAGGCAGATACCAACTGACTTCTCGGGGTTATCAGAATTCGCTTGGCTGGATGGTTCCCAACTCGAGTTCTTCTCCCGGCAAGGTGTTGTGGCTGGGAAGACCTGGCACATTGCCTGTTGGCTCCTATCAGATAACGCCAGACATGGCTGCCGGTGTGGCTGAGATCGGCAGCCCCACCGTAGAGTCTCTTTTTCCCACGGCAAATCCTGGCAATGACGGTGCAGCTTTCGCAGCGATTTCAGCTGCGGTCAAAGAGGATACCGTTTACTTGGGCAGAGAGCTGGCAAGTCTGAGGATCAAATACGTTGTGATTCCCCAGTCTTCCCTTTCAAATCCCTCGTTTCTTACGAGCGACTTGAATTTGATGCTTTCACGTCAGCGCGATCTGAATCAGTTGGTAGCCGATCCGTCTATGGTTGCTTTTTCGGTGCAGGATCCGCTCAGGTCACCGAGTGCAACTCAGCTTGGGCGGGCTGGCTATGTGTTGAATATCTTACGGCTCTGGGTTGAGATCGCCGTCGCAGTCCTATGGCTCGGTTTGATAGAGGCCACCGTCAGCAGAAGGTCGGTAGCAGTCTGGCTGACGAGAAAGTTTTTCGCGACCGGGTTTGGGCAGTTCCTGGCGCTGATTGGCCGTCTGTTCCGCTGGAGCGTGAACTCTGAGAAAGTCTCAGAAATTGGGAGGGGCGACGTTGGCGGCCTGAAAAACAAGATTGCTTCCAAGGGCCAGACCGGTGAAACTGGGACACTTCCGGAGTTCAGACATGTCAAGATCACAGCCTCGGTTTCTGAGTCAGAGGGTGTCGGCGACTCAACGGAAGTAAGGGTGGCCAATGGCAAGGAGTAAGCAGCGTCAGCGGACCAAGAATCTGACGAGGAATCAATGGGCGGCGCTTGTTTCGACGCTGGTCGTCGGAGTCGTGCTGAGTTGCGTTGGCGTTATAAGCGGTAGGCTTGCACAAAGGAACCCCGTGGGTGCGGCAACCCAGCTGGCAACCGAGCGGCTTGCTGTCGCAAGTGTATCCCCATTGCGATCTGACTCATCTTCTTGGTACTGCAACTGGTATCTGCCAGGGAATGGAGGTCTGAGCAAGGTGGATATCCTCCTTGCCAATACCTCATCAAAAGCGCTGACCGCCACTTTGAAAAGCTATACGGCCAAGTCCGTGCAGAGCCGCGTAATAACTGTACCCCCTCACAGCTTTCTTCGATATCCCGAGACGGTTTCTCCAAATGATCAGTCGGGGGCTGTATCGTTTGTCGCAAATGGAGGAGGTACTGTCGCTGAAATTGAAATGAGTGGACCGAGTGGCTCGGCTGTCGCCCCCTGCAATTCATCTCCTTCCGCACACTGGGTTGCGCTTGGATCGAATACGCTTACAGGGTCAGAATCGGGAATTTCTATCTTCAATCCCTTTGGTCAGGACGCTGTGGTCGACGTGGCGCTGAGTTCGACCTCCCAACAGTTTGCCCCAGGCTCGTTGCAAGGCATGGTTATATCTCCGCATTCGTCAAGCGTAGTCAATTTGACGCCCTACTTCTCAGGTAGGTCTCATGTGGTTGTCTCTGTATCCACCAGAATTGGAAGGGTGGTCTTGGGTGGGGTGGTCGCCCGGAACGACAAGGGAAATGTCGGTTTGTCAGCAATGGCAACCTTCCCGGCAACGGCTTCTCAATGGAGTTTTCCAGTTGGGCAGCTCTCGACAAATCAAAATCAGGAGATCGTAGTCTACAACCCCAACACATTCCAAGTCGCGGTCCACTTGAAGTTTACTTATCTCAGTCTCAAAAAAGTGAACACGAGTTCTACCACCAGCACAACAGCATCGGTTCCATCTACTTTGGCCTCAAATGGCACAGTCTCGAACCAAACGCCGACGAAGGTCCAGCAAGCGGTTGAGAAAGGCCTTAGCCGTAAGGTTGCCGGAAATTCGATTGCGGTCATTTCTATTAAGGCGCAGACGGCAATCGTGGACGGTCAGAGCTACAAGAGCGATCTCACCGTAGAACACGGATTCGGAGTCGTGGCGGCTGACGAGTTCATTGGATCAGCCTCAAGTCCGAACGTAAGGTACCAGGTCGTAGGGGGCACGCCACTTACTACCCAGCACTGGATAGCCTTGTATGACCCTTCTCTTTTTGGGATATCAAACGCTCAGGCGTGGTTGGCGACTGGCGGTACTGGAAACAGCGACCCAGATTCTCAAAAGACGCCTTTAGTGGATCTTGGTCCGACTTACCTTGCTCCGCCGGGCCAGCCTCCAGCATCTTTGCCAACTACACAAGCGCTTTTGGCACAGTCGACGAATAAGTTGCTAAAGAAGCCCAAACGGCTGAACTCAGTCGGTGTTCTATCTCCCGCGGTTACAGGGTTAATTGTTTCCTCGAACTCTCCATTCGTGCTCGGCTCAGTAATGGGTCAGAACCCGGGGGAACTCTATGTAGTACCGGTGCTTCCGTTCGCCAACTGAGACGTGATCCGGCTTCAGCCGCATGAGTCAACCGGCTGGGCCAGCTTTGAGCGACTTGTGCCGCGGCTTTGAGCCACCAGATGGAATCTGGTACTCAGTGCGTACCGCTGTCTCAGGGGCGCCTGTCGGAGCGCAAGAAAATCAGAAAAGCGGCGCTATTGCATTTGAGGGTGAACGACCGTCTCTCTAGAAAAGGCATTTAGCCATGTTTAGGGGTCCGAAGCTGCAACGTCAGGAAACCTCAACTGAACGGAAGTTCCGAGAATACGTGCGGCCGACTTCATGGATGCTTCAGCGAAGGGGCCATTAGTTGGACGAGGTGGATCTAGATTGATACTCATCTGTTGGCGGGAGCCACGATTGATCGATCTGCGCGACAAACCCTGTCGGTCAGGGCGGTGAACGATAGCGCTATCGGCGTAGCCGTTACAGG
>JAJZIP010000267.1 GCA_021810525.1 Actinomycetes bacterium
AGCTGATCCGCTTCACGTCGTTCCAGCCGCTTGCGGAAGAGCTGTGACTTGCCTTCCATCCAGTTTTCCTTGCCGGATCCAGTTACCATGAGTCGACCCCCTTCTAGATGCCTTGAACGCAGTTTTCATGATAAAGCAGACTTGATCTGATTTCCAGGGCTAAATTCGCCCATGAGTCGGGGGTGAGCGCAAAAGTGCAGTCAAGTGCCCGAAAGGGATCTGAAGCCAAGCAGACGTCAATGTCCGATGAGGTGAGCGCCATTGTCACCCAAGATGCCATTTATAACATCTGGGGGAAGATCTGATTCTTTTAGGTCCTTTACAAACCTTGCCATCGTTTCCGCATCCCGGATCTCTTGCGGGTAGTCGGTTCCAAATACTATGCGCGAAGAAGGCAACTCGGTGAGGGCCGCATGGATTGCTTTCACACTTCCAAATAGGCCTCCGGTATCGAAGAAGAGGTTTTCAGCAATGTAGTGGTCGAACTCCTTTTCAGAAGTGATCGAGTGAGGAGAGTCGGAAGGCAGCCCCATATGGGCCTTGTTCTGGTATCCACGGATGCGCGCTATTATGGCTCCGATGCCGCCCCCTAGGTGTGACATCACAACCTCGAGACCGGGGAAGCGGTCGAAGATCCCTCCAGCGATCAGCCTGTAGGTTGCCAAGACCAGCTCATGTTCTCTACCGACGCAGCGATACAGATCGTACTTGTCGTAGTACTGGCTGATCCCCTCAGAGACCGATAGGGCAGGGTGAACGAAGATGAACAGCCCGGCTTCTTCGAGCACCTCGTAAACGGGAGTCAAGATCTCGCTATCTAGGTTGTAGGTGCTGAAGCTGCTGGGAAATGCGACACCTCTAAAGCCGTACTCCTCGGCACATCTCTTGAGTTCAGTTCTCCATCTATCGCTTGTAGGGTCGATGTGCGCCAACGGAGTGAACCTCTGCGGGTACTGGGACTGGACCTTGTGGGCGGTGGCATTTATGAGTTCACATACATCTTGCGTGCCACCCATTCCGGCCCCGCTTGAAAGGACTGCAATGTCGATGCCGGCGGCATCCATGGACTCGATGTGACGCTCAAAGAGGAAGAGCGTGTCGTGATAGGTATATGCGGGAAGACCATGTTGTATCAAAATGTCGATCTTGCCGTCAGGTTTCAGGTGGGGACGAACAAGCTCTTCGGGTGTGAAGTGAATATGAAAGTCAATGACCTCCGTCATTAGACGCACCTATCTTTCAGTTGAGGCCCGCAGCATTGCGTAGTTAGCTTTGTAGCGAAATTAGCACACTTGAAACCGGCTGGAGCGCGAATTCAGCCTGGCAGACATCCAAATCTCGGCTCTTTCCGCTAGCTGTTTCTTGAGGGTAGCGATAAGTCATCGACCCGCTTACAGACGGAGCGTATCTCGGGTTGGATCTTTGACTCGAATAGCCGGTCAGTTTCGCACTCGCGCCATCGATTCACGCACCAGTTCAAGAGCACCTTCGGGAAAGTCGACGGCTCCGCCCAGTGCGGTTGCCGCTAGCTCTGCCTCTGCACTTTCCTCCATTGCACAGATCAGGCCGACTGTGGCGAGCGGGGAGGATCCGAAAGCCAAAAGACCATGATTCGCGAGTATCAGCGACACCGTGCCTTCGTTTTCCCTGAGCGTTCTGTCTATCGCTTCGATCGATTTTTTGGAACCTCGTGGTCCCCACGCCGCAACCGGGACGTCCCTATCCTGCCCGAATCTGAGCAATGCTTCATATCTGCACGGAAGTGGCCTGTTCGCGAGAGCGAATGCCAGCATATGTGGGGAGTGGGTGTGAATTACGGACTCAGCCTCGCTGCGATTTCGATAAACCGTTGAATGCATCTCCACGATCTCAAGGTTCGTAGGGTCGAGCCGTCCTTCAAGAATGCTTCCGTTCAGATCCACCAGAGCCAGGTCGCCCATGCTCAGGTTGCGAACGCCGCCCTTGGTAGTCAGCAGGAATGTGTTCTCGTCAAGTCGTGCGCTCAAGTTTGCGTGGCCTGAATGGGACATCACCTGATTAGTGAACAGCATGTCAACGGCCTCGAGGATCTGCTGTTCCGCTTGGGTTCTTTCCATGGCTATCTCCTTTACGGAGGAGGGATTCTGTTCTCTATAGTCACGGCTATGGGAGTCTTGTTAGACATGGCTACGAACCTGATACTACAGCACGGCGGTTGTTTTTCGATAGTGTGGAATCAAGGCAAGTTTGGAGGAATTCGTGGAGAAGGTTTGGATCAACGGACACTTGTCTAGCAGAGAGGATGCCAAAATCTCAGTATTCGACCACGGCTTGGTTACTGGTGACGGCGTCTTCGAAACAATCGGGGTTTACGGCGGAATTGCATTTGCACTGAACAAGCATCTTCAGCGGTTGCAGAGATCTGCGACGGGCATCGGCCTTCCAACTCTTGATCTCGTGACGATTAGTGATGGTGTTGCGGTATTGCTGAAGGAGAACCGCTGTGAGGAAGGGAAGCTGAGGATAACCGTCACAGGGGGCCAGTCGGTGCTTGGCTCTGACCGTATCGGATCTCCTCTGACCACGATCATTGCGACAGGTCCAAGGGGTGAAGGACTGCCAACAGCAAAGATTCAGGTGGCCCCCTGGCCAAGAAACGAGAGAGGAGTGCTCACAGGATTGAAGACGATCTCGTACGCGGAGAACGTTGCAGCTCTTGCATGGGCGAAATCAAAAGGAGCGGACGAGGTCGTATTTGGTAACACCGTGGGCAACCTTTGCGAAGGATCGGGCAGCAACATCTTTGTGGTTGTGGGCGGTGAAGTCTTCACGCCGCCTCTCTCGTCAGGTGCCTTGGGAGGCATAACAAGGGAGCTGATCGTTTCCCGGCTCGGCATCAAAGAAAGAGATTTTCCTCTGGACATCCTCTATAGCGAGGAACTAGAGGAGTGCTTTCTCTCGTCTAGCGTCAGGGAGGCGCAAGGAATCTCTCATATTGACGGGAAGCCGACAAAGCATGCGCCGGGTGCACTGACACTTGAGGTCGAGCGCGAGTTTTCTAGAGTGATTGCCGAGGAGTCAGAGAGTGGCGGCAGCCTGTAGAGAGGAAGGTCAACTGAAATGCTGATTGACTGGTGGTGCAGGTGCTCGTCTGTATCGATTCTGGCTGGGATCCGCGCATTGGCGGAGCACTGAGAGTTTGGGGGTGCAGATGGAACGTGTTGATCTCCCTTCTTCTGATTTTGTCATTGCGAGAGCCATTGGTTTCAGGGGATTCGGTGGAAGACGCGCCGGAGAGATTATGTTCATCGATTCGGCGGGGGTCTCAAGCGGTTCTCTTTTCGGCGGTGCCGCTGACGCCGAGATCAAGAGGCGTTGCAACCACATGTCGGCCTCCGGCGAATCCTTTGATTTCATGGCGGTGAAAGTTGGTGACAGAGATGCGGTTGCCGCTGGCCTAGCCTGCGGTGGCGAAGCAGACATTCTCCTGAATCGAAGCTCCGCTTTGCCTCCTGAGTTCATAAAAAGGCTTGCTTCACGAGAACCGACAGCTCTGGCCACGGTCGTTTCGGGCCGCCACAAGGGAGCTGTCCTTGCTGTTTCTTCTGATCGGATTGCGCGCGTCTCCGGGACAGAGATCACGGAGGAGCGATCACTGGATATCTTGAAGCAAGAGTTGCTGCGGTTCTATACGAGGGGCTTGCCGGCCTTTGTTGT
>JAJZIP010000041.1 GCA_021810525.1 Actinomycetes bacterium
AATTTCGAAACCATAAGGGATCTGGAACGAGGATTCGAATTAGCCTTGCTGGGCTTGTGCCACTAGAGGCTTTATCCCCAAGCGTTTTCTGAACCGAGACCTTCATGGATCACCGTACAGCGGTGCAGACCCACGGAGTTCGGCTTGAGAACAGACACTTGCAGATAATTCCTCTCATAGTGGGACGTATCTAGTGCGTAACGCGTTAGAAAAAGCATCGGCAGATCGGTGTATTTTCATTTTTCGGAGTTGGATGCATTTCGCGGCATTGCCACGACTGCCTTCGCCCTCACAAACTGAGCCGAATCACGAGTTGCAAGCCCATCTCGATCACACATGGTCGCACCTATTTCTCGCCGCACCGGATTGAGACAAATGGAAAACTCCAATTAAAGTTTCCGCAAAAACTTGCCTATACTTGCATGAGATCGTCCGAGGGTTCAAGGGGCGGCCGCCATTAACGGTAGTCCTTAAGGGAAATCCAGTCAGCACAGTAAAGGGATCGCGCGTAAGAAGAACGGTTTCAGCCATGCTTGAACAGGGTGCTGGTCGAATGTGCTCTGACTGTGCTCTGAATGTGCTCTAAGGCGTACCAAGCCGCCAGCACGCAAAGGCAGGAATAGCAGTGGCTCAAGCAGAGACGACATCAAAAGAAAGGTTGATTCATGGCGAAGATCTGTGAGAATCGGGTTGTAATTGTCACTGGAGCTGGAAGGGGTATTGGAAAGTCACACGCTCTTGAATTCGCTCTCCATGGGGCCAAAGTGGTAGTAAATGACATTGGAGCCGATGTCGACGGTACAGGCTCCTCGTCGGGCCCTGCTGGCGAGGTTGTAGACGAAATCCGAGCTATGGGTGGCCAAGCGATAGCAAATGGTGACGACGTGGCCGACTGGGAAGGTGCGCAACGCGTCATCAACTCCGCTCTCTCAACCTTTGGCGGCCTGGATGTGTTAGTAAACAATGCAGGGATCCTGCGTGACAGGATGATTGTTAACATGACAGACGCGGAATGGGATGCCGTGATCCGAGTCCACCTCAGGGGCACGTTCGCAATGACCCACTGGGCAGCGAACTACTGGCGGGAGAACACAAAGGCTGGAAAGGCCAACGACGCCCGGATCATCAATACCTCATCCGCATCCGGTCTCTATGGTAATGTCGGACAAACGAACTATGGGGCAGCAAAAGCCGGGATCGCCTCATTTTCCGTGATAGCCTCGCTCGAACTGGCGCGGTACGGGGTCACTGTCAATGCGATCGCTCCCGCAGCTCTCACGCGCATGACGGAATCTGTCGCAGCGCTCGGGTTCAACCAGGAAGACAGTGATCCGAATAAGTTCGACGTCTTCGCCCCCGACAACATCTCCCCGTTGGCGGTTTGGCTCGGCTCGGCGCTGTCGAAAGAAATCACCGGACGAGTGTTCCATGTTGTCGGCGGAAAGATCGACGTGGTCGAGGGCTGGCATGCCGGGCCGAGCGTGGACAAGGGCGGGCGTTGGGATACCGAGGAACTGACCAACGTCATTCCTGATCTGGTCGCCAAGGCTCGGCCGAACGCAGATATGTCAGGCAGATAACAGCCACACAGACGCGAGGCACGACGGAAAGCCTACCTCACAAAGCGGCTTCACCGTCGGGCTCGGTCGCCTAAGGTTGAGCCTAAGCGTTACGAGACGACCAGAGGTCTGCTGGTTCACGGTAATCTCCAATCGCAGGCTCAGTGACTGCGTCTCAACAAGCCGGCTCAGGGGGAATGAACTTGGCATTCAACAACATCGAACGAGAAATGACCGAACTATTTGCGCTGGTCGGAGATGGCTTTGTGGGGGCCACCGACGCCCTTTTGTCAAGTGACCAAGTAGCCGCCAAGACACTCATCGAAAGAGACAGGCTGATTGATGCGTTGTATCGGCAGCTCCTTGGAACGGCCCAGACAATGCTCAAGGAACAAAGGCTCTCTTCCGAAGATATCAACTACCTGATCACGGTACTCCGACTCATACCTGAACTCGAGCGTAGCGGAGACTTGGCAGAACATATAGCTCAACGAGCCTTGCTGGGCATAAGCAGAGAGATGACTCCCAGAAGTCGAGGTATCATCCAAGAGATGAACGACGTGGGAACCCGGATGTGGCGCTTGGCTACTGATGCCTTCTGTGACAAGAATAACGAACTCGCAAGCACCTTGGATAGCCTGGACGACGAGCTTGACGACCTGCATCTTTCACTTATTGCCGAGATAGTCACTGGAACGATGCCGATAGCCGTGGTGATCGAGATGGCGATGCTAGCGCGGTTCTACGAACGATTTGGCGACCATGCAGTGAATATCGCGCGAGCATGTGCGCAGTTCTCCCAGCAGTGACAAAATACAGCTTTGGAAATATCGGATCTCCGGCAAACCCGGCGGAAACGCGATCACGATCCCTGCTGCCTTCGCATTTGAGACGCAAGAGACCCCAGCAGGCCAGCTGAATCCAGGGATAAAAATACCATTGGTGGCCTCGAGCCACAGGGGGCGGGATCGGAGCTTACCGGTGAATTCAAAGACATGAACGGGTTACTGTTTATTGGTAGTTTAATTTTTGGGGAACTCAATGTCCGTGAAGAGAATACTTGTTGGAGTCGACGATACAGCTGGGTCGCGTGATGCGCTTGACTTTGCCATCGAACTTGGCCGTTCGCTGAATGCCCAGGTAATCGCGTGTCATGCCATCGGGAAACTGCCCCGGACTCCAGAGGGGCGTTTGATCAGCCTCAAGGCCTATCACGCCTCAGTTGTGCAGGCTTTCGAAGAGGAGTGGTGCAAACCTCTCGACGAATCGGGACTGCGATCCCAGAAGATAACCGTCGATGGCAACCCGGTTTCCTCTCTCCTAACGATTGCGGCAGAGGAACAGGCGGACCTTGTGATACTGGGATCGCGACGCCATACTATCGACTCGTTTCTCGCCTCAACCAGCCACCAATTAATTGAACATTCTCGAGTACCGGTTGTGGTAGTTCCACCAAAATCTAGCTAATATCCAAGTTGACTAACATTAGGTAGTGAAGCACCTGTACCCGGTCCCCAGCTCTGGTCACTCCGATCAGAGCGATGTCAAACAAGGAGCAGACTGACCTATGCAGATTACACAGTTCAACAAGATAATTGTAGGCGTAGACGGTTCACCCAGTTCAAACGCCGCGCTGGAATGGGCTGCACAGGAGGCGGAGATTAGGGGATCGACTCTTGAGCTAATCCATGCGTGGAACTATCCCAACCTCGGATACGGAGGCTATGTTGCGGTGCTCGAAGACTTCGAGAAAGATGCGAGCGCCCTACTCGACGAGGTGGTGGCATTTGTAAGAAAGAACTATCCAAAGCTCCAGCTGGTGAGTTCCCTCATACAGGGTCCCACCGCACAAACGATCATGGACCGGGCAAAAGAGGCAGACATGGTGGTAGTAGGGTCGAGAGGTCGAGGCGGCTTCTCCGGGCTGCTGCTGGGATCGGTCGGTCAGCAGCTGGTACACCACTGCCCCGCTCCTGTCGTCATCATCCACCTTGCGGACTAACTAATCCTTGCCTTGACTAGCCTGGTCCCATCTTGGCAAAGCCGAGATGGGACCAAAAGGACCACGGCCCGCAGCCTTTCGGTTATGGGCCCTGCCACATTTTTCCCATGGTAACAATTGATAGGACAGAATCATGGACTTTGGCCTGACCGGCAAAAGAGCTCTTGTAACGGGCGCATCTTCCGGACTCGGACTGGGTGCTGCGAAGGCGATGGTGGAAGAGGGAGTGAATGTTGTAATAGCCTCACGATCAGAGGAAAAGCTAGAGCGGGCAGCAAAGCTCCTTGGTTCCCAGTCAAGCTACCTCGTCACAGACCTCTCAGATCCAGGCAACGCAAAGAACCTCGTAGAGCAAGCCGCTGCAAGGTTCGGCGGACTTGATATCTTGGTCTGCAACTCCGGCGGACCTAGAGCTGGCAGCTTCTTCGATCTCGATCTAGAGGACTATAGACGCGCACTCGATGCCAATATGCTATCGTCGATCGAGCTGGCCAAGGCTGCAGTTCCTTTCATGGAAAAGACAAACTGGGGAAGAATCATTGCCATTACGTCACTTTGGGTCAGGCAGCCTTCGCAGAATCTCATCCTTTCTAACACAGCGAGAACCGGCCTTACCGCTTTCTTCAAAACCATGTCCGGAGCGCTCGCAGCAAAGAACATCACAGCCAACACGGTCCAACCGGGCTTCCACCAGACGGACCGTTTCAAAGAACTGAATCCAAACGGCGGTGCCACTGTGGCAAGCCTGATTCCAGCGAAGTCTCTCGGTTCGCCGGATGATTTTGGAGCCGTGGTCACCTTCCTCTGTTCAGAACAGGCGAAATATATCACCGGAGTCTCGCTGCCAGTGGACGGCGGCCTTTATGCGGGATTGATGTAGCGCGGCGCTGCCTCAAACCAAAAGGAGAAAAATTGATTCGTCACGCCGTTATATTTACCCTCAAGGCGGGAACCCCCCGCGAGAGCGTCGTTTCTGCTCTGAACAACGCCAAAACGCTGCTGCCTGCGATCCCGGGAGTAAGGTCGTTCTCTATCGGAGAGGATTTGGGTCTCCAACCTGGAAGGTCAGGTGATATGGCAGTTGTTGCGGAGTTCAATTCCATCGATGACGTCAAAAGATATCTGAGCCACCCAGTCCATCTCGACTACATCAAGAACAACCTTGTGGAAATTGTGGAGACGCGAATCTCTGTCCAATTCGAGATCTAAGACTAACTTAGTTCAAACAGAACTCCGTTCATCTGCTCTTCCAACCTTTTGACGAACCTTCCCTCTCGAGTCAGACGCATGATCGCTCCAAGAAAATTGGAATCTGCCGGCAGCTCGATCAATTCCCCGGCTGGCGCTCGGCTCTCAAGCCGGATTCTCCACTCTGAGCCCTGTTCCCAAAGACGCGACAGGCTTTTCGACTCGCCGAACAGGTTGCATACCCTGGCGATCTCACTCCTGAACTCATCGGCAACCGATGGAAGATAGCGATTCTCCCTTAGGAACGGAACAACCATCGCTCCGGAGGACTTAGAAACCCTTGTTGCATCGAAAAAGCTCCCTGCAGCCAACCCTGCGAGCATGGAGCTGTCATCAGAACGGCGCACAAGGTTGACCAAAGCCAGTGCAACCAGGTGCTCAAGATGCGAGACCAAAGCCACCGAATGATCGTGCGTCGCAGCGTCCATCACTGCAACTCGGGCATGGAGCCGCCCTGTTATAAGAGCCATCAAGGCGATGACCGCCTCCGTCCGAGAAGAATCTTCACCGCCGTCCGACGTGAGAATCCAGGTTCTGTCACGAAACATGCCCTCTCTAGCGGCGGCGAATCCTGCGAGATCCGTGCCAGCCATTGGATGGCCTCCAATGAATTCAACTCGATCTGGCCAGGATATAAGCTTGGCAG
The DNA here is from genome assembly GCA_021810525.1 of Actinomycetes bacterium. Classification (GTDB taxonomy): domain Bacteria; phylum Actinomycetota; class Acidimicrobiia; order Acidimicrobiales; family Acidimicrobiaceae; genus SCQM01. The sequence goes on from JAJZIP010000041.1 coordinate 5,456, forward strand.
ATTCGCAGAGCTTTGCCTTTGTGGAGCCAACGTCGGTGACGATCTGATCAGCCTGAAGATGATGCGAGAGGCTGTCGAGAACAGCAGTAGTCTGATCAACGGGCACCGCAACGAAGATTATATCCGACCGGGCAGCCAACTCTCCGAGCGTCATGGCAAGTTCCAAACCGGCTGAAGTACCCATCCTTTGAGTCTCAGTGCTTCGCGCAAAAAAACTCACCGGAGCATTGCGCAACAGATCCAGCGCAATCGAACCACCGATCTGTCCAAGACCGACAATTCCTACGGAAGGGTTCTCCGGCAAAGTCATAGCAAAATTCTAGACAGACGCGACTTCAGGATGCTTCAGCCTGCTGAGTTCCTTCGGACCGGAAGTGTTGTCCACACTACCAAGCGGAAGCAGTGCCGACGGGGTCGTCACCTCGATTCCCTTCCATCTCGGGTACGAGCCCAGAAGCTTGACCGAAGCGCCGAATTCCAGCAGTTCATCGATTGCAGCTTGAACCCCGGCGTCACCTATATGGCCATCGCAGGTGATGTGGAAGGCGTAGTTGCCAATCTTTGCCTGAAGAGGCCGCGAAAGGATCGACGTCATATTGACACCATTCTTGGCAAAACGTGACGCAACCTCAGCCAGAAAGCCAACCTTGTCAACAGACGGGGTCACTACAATCGAGGTCTTGTCATCGCCACTTTGCGGGGCGACCTGGCGACCGATCAGCACATATCTCGTCCTGACATCTGGAGTATCTAGAACCTCAAGTGCGTTGATCTGAAGCCCTGCAGCCAAGCCCACTTTCGGTGGGGCCAAGGCTGCCAGTCCCCCCTCGGGTGCCTCTTTGACGATCCTGCAAGCCTCTGCTGTCGAGACTGTATGGCGGGTCGCAAGCCCTCGCTCTTTGATGAATTGGCTACAGAGATCGAGTATCAAAGGATGTGAGACAACGGTGGAAACGACCATATCCGGGTCTTCGCCAAAGGCACAGATATCTTCAACCAGGACTACCTCTTCTCTTATCAATACCGATTCCACGTCGAATATCAGTCGATCGAGAATCGTCGTAAGCTCGCCGTTGGTCGAATCCTCCAGAGGAACGACTCCTAAACAGCCGGGCATGTAATTGACAGTCTGAATGATCTCGGCAACCGACGCCATGGGCAACGGCTCTGGGTCAGAGACTGTAGAAAGGAGCTCGATGGCTCGATGATCAGAGGTGCCAGCAGGTCCCAAATAACAAACAATCACGCAAGTGATCCTAGTTACCAAAACAAGGATGGGGCACAAAATCGTCTCTGGTCGTCAAAAGAACTTTGTCTTGACCTAGAGACTTGAAATTCTCATCAGTGCGCATTCCACCACTCCTTCTTACCTGGCCTCTAGTAGTAGACGCAACCGGGAGAGACCCCCTTCAAAGAAAGTATTCTTGCTACGCTGGCCTCGACCTTGGATCGAGAGAGTGTTCCCGACGCTATCGCCTGAGCCAGCGCGCTCCTTGCGCTGAGAAAGACAGGCATTTGGTTGGGGTTTGACGAAGCCAACATGACCAGATCAGCTCCCGCCCCTGCCGCGTCAACCACGGCTTTGGAAATATTCGGCTGATACGAAGAGATCGAGACCGTCTCCAGCGAATCAGTGATTATGACACCGTTGAAGCCAATTGACTTCCTTAGGGTCCCAATCGCCTTCGAACTCATTGATGAGGGCACGCCGTTGGTCAGGCCAGGAATCGATGCATTTGACACCATCACAACTTCGGCACTTGGCGCCAGCTTCTCAAAAGGAATTAGGCCACTTTGGACCAAAGAACTAAATGGCAACGTGTGTGCAGCCATAAAGTCCGTGTTTCCGCTAGCGCCACCCAGTCCAGGAAAGTGCTTGAGCACCGGAACAACCCCTGCCTTCTCCAACCCTGCCTCAAACGCCTTGGCATATTCAGTTGCAATTCTGGGGTTAGCTGAGAATGAACGGCTCCCGTCAGGATTGGTCTCCGACGGGCCAGGACCAGCATCTAGATCGACAACCGGGGCGAGATCCATTGTCACCCCGAGAGAGCGCATCGCCGTTCCAATCTTGTGAGTCAGTGCTTCCACGCCTGCCAGAGAGATAGTCTGCGCCATCGTCCTTGGCCAGGGCATAGAACCGACCAGAGAGGATAAAACCTGGATACCACCACCCTCCTCGTCTGCCATGACCAAAGGGGGGATGCCGTCTGGACTGAACGACTCCAACTTCGCCAACTCAGCCTTTAGAGCAGGAGCGGCAAGCGATGCGCTACCCGTAAGTACAACACCCCCTACCCCACCTCTGAACGCCCCTTCGATCCGAGATAGAGAGCCCATCTCTGACGAAATAGCGAGCATCTGCGAAGCGAGACGTTCATCACTCCAATGTCCGATATCGGCAACCACCGAACAAGTGGTAGTTGAAGGCGAGGTTGCTTGAGTGGTTGAACTCGACGAGGTCGACGGAATCGACAAAGCCGGCTTGCCGCTCAGGTTGGACGACGCGACCCTTGAAGAACCACATCCCCCCAGAATGGGGAGAAGAATTGCGGCGATAGTAAATGCAAGCCTCCTCCACCCGACGCCCACATGAACTCCCCCATCAGTTGTCCAACATTCAACCGAACTCGCTCAATTATAGTGAAAGACAATTGCATTCGCCTGGCCGACCATCCACGAAGAGCGCTCCCGCTCAAAAGAAGGCTAAAAACAGACATCGGGCGTCGCTGACGAGCAATATGACGAACCGAAGTCAGCAATGACGATGCGTGCCCGTCCAATGACGGACTCATTGATCCAAACTAATGCTCAGCATTCGATGCAGGGCGCCGATAGTTCTGACGTGGTGGGCCGTACAGGACTTGAACCTGTGACCCCTTGCGTGTCATGCAAGTGCGCTACCAGACTGCGCCAACGGCCCATCGGAGAAACATGTTAGCTCAACCAGGACTCCGGCAAGGTCGGTTAGGACCCTGTATTGGGAAATCCCTCGCGAACAAGTGGCCAAGCTTGTGTTTTGCGACAGAGGCGGCGAGCGGAATCGAACCGCTGTACAGGGCTTTGCAGGCCCTTGCCTATGCCACTCGGCCACGCCGCCTAGATGCTAATACCATAATTGAAGCAAATACAAAGATAGGCCGCCAGACACCAACAGTCGGCTGATTCCCGCTATTTTGTAGTAGGTCCACCCATTTCAGAGGATACCAGCCAGGTGTCGAGGAGCAGTAGATGGCAATTTTGAGGACCAAGAGGAGTAGGTGGGTTGCCGGCGCAGTTGCTTTGGTCGTCGCAAGTGTTGGAACACTCGCCGGACTACCGGCAGGCGGAAAGAGACAGAACCTCCCAATTGACATGGCCAGCATCTCTGCAGCTGCGGACTTCTCACCGATCACACCTCCAGGGGTGGTACCGAAAGATGTCCTGACAGCACTCTTGATTCCTCAGAAATCAACCAAAACGGGCTGGCACAATTACGACCAGGGCAATGGCCAATATGACCGGGCGATCACCATCTCGGTGCAAGCGGACTCTAGCTCCACTAAGAACTTTTTCAAAGCCGCCCTTAGTGATATGGCATGGAAGATATTAAGCAGCCAAAATGTGAGCAATGGTTACGAGATACTAGGGCTGCATTCCGGAAGCGACGGCCATTTCTGGGAGATCGGCGTGACCATAAGCTCCGGTTCCCTAGTCCCTAGATCGGGAACTCCAAAAAGTACGGATAGCAGGAGTTCCGTCTCCCTCAGACTGCTCCAATACGAATCTGCCTAACGGAGCTTCTCGGAGTCCAAGCCTGCGAGTCCGTCGACGCTAACCAGGTTGTTTCGCATCCTGTATTCCACCAGCCCTTCATCCCCCTTCCTTTCCAGCCATTCACCAATGGTAGGACGATGGGAGACGAACTCCATGACAGGAACTCCGTAACCACAGCTTGTGGAGACTCTTTCTACCTGAACAATCACTACAGCTCTCACACCAAGAGAGCTGTCAACCGAGGAGAGACTGACCTCGAAGACATCGTCACCAGGTTCATGAACAGCTCCACTTCCGTGAAGACGGAGAATTAGGGGCTTCGCACCAAACGAGCAGAACATCAGTACTATACGGCCGTTCTCCTTGAGGTGAGCTATTGTCTCGATGCCGGACCCCACAAGATCGAACCAGCCAACCCGCGTAGGCGAATCAATGAAGAAGCTCCAATCGAGCGGACGTGGCGAGCAGTTGATGTGACCCCCCTGGCCGCTTGGTGCAGTCGCGATAAAAAACACGGGCGAACGCCTAATGAACCCGATCAAACTCTCTGAAAGCTCCGGCTTCTCAACAGCCACAGAATCTTACTCCTCCTGATCCAACGCACACGAAAACAACCACATTTATTACAGCTGCCCTCATTAGGATTGAAACGTGGATTCAACCCAAATAAGGCTCACGAGCTTTAGTCACGGTGCAGGCTGAGCCTGTAAGCTCTCTCCGAGCTTCCTGACTCAGGTCCTGAGCCAATTGCCAATTCCTAGCCATCCTAATCTGTTGGTGGGCACCGACAGCGGGGACGACGCCGCCGTCTGGCAGATCAGCCCTGAGCGCGCACTCGTGGTCACAGTTGACTTCATCACCCCCATCGTAGACGACCCCTACATCTGGGGGCAGATTGCGGCCGCGAATGCTGCAAGTGACATTTACGCAATGGGCGGGGAGCCGATCTTCGCGCTCAACCTTGTCAACTGGAACAGCTCAGAATTGCCCGCCTCCATGCTCGTTGACCTTCTCAAAGGAGCCTCAGACAAGGCGAGCGAAGGAAATTGGCTCGTCGTAGGCGGCCACTCAGTCGAAGACCCTGAACCCAAGTATGGAATGTGTGTCGTGGGGGAAGTAGACCCACGAAGGCTCCTAAACAACACGGCCTTGCGCCCTGGCGACTCTCTGATCCTTACAAAACCCCTCGGCACAGGAATTCTGACCACCGCCATAAAGGCCCAGTCTCTAAGCCAGGAGCGTCAAAATACTGTGATGAAATACATGCGCCAGCTCAACAGGGGTGCAAAAGACGTGGCTGTCAAGCGGGGGGCGACCGGGGCGACCGACATAACTGGCTTCGGCCTTCTGGGCCACCTCAAGAAGATGATCGTCCACCAAGACCTTGACGCGCATCTAGAACTGAGCCAAATACCTTTGATGGATGGTGCCTATCAATTAGCGAAGGACAATGTGATGCCCGGAGGTTCGAAGCGCAACCTTGACTGGGTACGACCAGCTTTAGTCACAGACGGACAGGACGAAACCGACCTCATAATTCTTGCGGACGCCCAGACTTCGGGTGGGCTGCTATTTGGTGTGGAGACAGCTCAAGTTGCCAACACACTAGATGACCTGGCCAACGCGGGCTACATGGCCGCAATCATCGGGTACATTGGCGCCGGCACGGGCCAGATAATTCTCTCGACCGGACACATCAATCATTGACTCCCGGAATTTCTGGAATCGCACAGTAGTTGTTTAAGCAACTACCAATATCGAAGATTAAAAAGGATGAGGAGAATGTCAAAGTTGGAGATCCTGGCGCTGTCCGGCAGCTACAGACACGGTTCGTTCAATACCGCGCTACTCGACAACGCGAAGAAGCTGGCGCCAAAGGAGGTCGAGATCAAGATATATCAAGGTTTGGACAAGCTTCCCTTCTACTCCGAAGAACTCGACAGCGACTCCGTTCATCCGGAGGCTATAAGACTTCGAGAAGCGGTGGCTTCAGCTGACGCAATCCTCCTGGCAGTTCCGGAATACAACTTCTCAATGACAGCACTTCTCAAGAACGCGCTCGACTGGACTTCCAGACCGGCTGGCCGGCACGTCTTCGTTGGAAAGCCGACGGCTATTGTGGGAGCCTCCTCGAGCATCCTCGGCACCATCCGGGCGCAGCTCCACGCGCGGGAGGTGCTGCACGCCCTCCAGGCGGATGTCGTCTCCAGGCCGGAGGTTCTCGTAACGCAGGCTGCCACAAAGTTCGAAGACGGCGAATTGAAAGACGAGATTGCCCGACTCTTTCTCGTTCAGGTGTTAGATAACCTGGTCGCCAAGATCAACACTTCGGAATTGATAAGGACGGCCACCCAGGAGAGGGCGTCATAGAGCTGCTGCTCGACCATCTGACAATGCTCTTACCACAGAACGTATCTAAAACTCGCTGAGCCAGAGGTCGAATCAACCGGTCGGGGCAATGCCCACTATCGGTTGGTTCAGAGGATGGCCTCCCATCGAACCGTAGAATACCGCGTCGCCGAAGGAGAAGATCCCGCCGTCTGAGGCCACCTCCCAGTAGCCTTTTCCATCCGGCGTCGGGGCAATGCCCACTATCGGTTGGTTCAGAGGATGGCCTCCCATCGAACCGTAGAATACCGCGTCGCCGAAGGAGAAGATCCCGCCGTCTGAGGCCACCTCCCAGTAGCCTTTTCCATCCGGCGTCGGGGCAATGCCCACTATCGGTTGGTTCAGAGGATGGCCTCCCATTGACCCGTAGAATACCGCGTCGCCGAAGGAGAAGATCCCGCCGTCTGAGGCCACCTCCCAGTAGCCTGCACTGCTAGGTGATTGGCCCGTGCTTCTGCCTGCCGGTGACAACTCCACCAGAGGCACGACCCACGAGTTGCTCGGCGCAGAAGTATCGCAGTACTCGCCCGTGGCAAAAAACACTGGATTGAGATTCTGGGCCGAGGTGGAGTTCGATATGTCGAATCCGACTGGACCGAAGTAGTCGCCCCAGCGCAAAGAGGTCCCAGAAGTTGGGTAGGCGTATGGCGCCGTAGAAATTGTGATAGGACTGAGAACCTCACTATATCCGGATGGGCTGGGTGTGATCCTGTAGGAATAAAGAGAAGGCGGCATGGTTGCGGACGATACGGTGACGGTCCCCACGAAAGAGTTGTAAATTCCATCGATTGAAGTGACACTCGGGTAGCCGCTCGAATATCCTGAAACGTTGATGGGCATTACAAGAACGGCGCCTGCTATCACCTTGGCCACAAAGCCACAGGCGTAGATGATTCCAGATTCCGAGCAGACGGTGTTGCCAGAGAAGACCGGCTCAAGTCCGCTTCCGTAGGTCCCCTCGGCCACCTGAAATCTGTTGTCATCGCCATTCAGCGGGAGTCCTCCCGCATTCTGCAGGCTCGTCGGCGCCGAGATTGTTATCGGGGTACCGGATGGATGCGATCCGTCCGCCGTCTGATAGTACGGCACCGAGGTCGGAAATGACGACACAAGGTTGAATGTCGGCCCTGATCCAGTGATCTCCCAATAAAGAGCGCTGCCGGTGTCGTTGGCCCAGACATAGAGGGTATTGCCGATGTGCGTTGGCAGGCCAGCCGCCGCCGCCCACGGTTGAGACGCAACCTGGGACCAGTCTACCGTGGAGACCGGTATCGGCGGATCGACATTTCCCCCGGTCTGAAGCGTAAAAAGGGTTACCGAAGGTGCGCTCGCTCCAGCGACGAGCTCCGATTTCGGCATGACGGCGACCGCCGACTGTGCGACATACTCGGTTACCTGCCCTCCTGCGAAATAGAAATCGGACCAGCCCACCGCAACTTTGTCTCCCGTTACACCAATTTTCGGCTGGTCGTGGAGAAGCAAGGTCGAACGGTCGATCTGGTATGTATTCACGGTCGGCGAGACGGAATCGGTGATCACCGCTATAGCAACGCTCGCAAAGCTCGCGTCGTTGCAGCTGGCAATGTTTATTGAGCAATACTCAAGCACGCTCAAGAAGTACCGGTCGGTGGTTGGATCAAAAGCTACCGACGGGTCGGTGAACGTTGGTTGCACACCTGAGTTGAACAGCTGGCTCATCGTCTCGGTCAAGGTTGAGGCAGGGTTTGACCTCGAGCTGATCACAATCGTCTGATTCGTCGCAACCAGAGTTGTCGCGTTGCCGAGGGCGGATATCGGATCAGGAGGGCTGACGGAGCCGACTGGACCGGTGGACTGAGTGGCGTTCGAGACCTTGACGGAGTTCGCCAGCACGTTGAACGCATTCCCAAATCCTCCAAGCGAACTGACCGAACTCGTCAATGGAATCTGTGGGGCAGTAGCAGTTTCAGAATGGTTCTTGAGGATCCCTTCAGATGGTGAGACCCTCGTAGAGCTGCTTATGAGCCCATGGTTGTAAATAAGGGGCATTGGTCGCGAGGTACCGGCGGGAACGGTGCTTGCTTGTGCCGGAAAGGTCTGACCGAGTGTGACACCGCTGAGAACCAGAAGACCGATAAATCCCATTGACAAAATGCGCCATCTCAACCTTTGTCCGCCGTCTCCACGCGATGTGTGATTCAACTAAACTCCTCACATTTGCTGAATTATTCGTTTCACAAGGCTAGATCAAAGGATCGATGCTCTGTGTTCAAGGATCAACGATTGTGGTCGTATCTGAAATAACAATCCCCTAATTACAAAATCTGTCACAAATAGTGGTCTAGCGCAACAACCCCGGTAAGACCCAAAGCTTCCAAAAACTATGCGATCATCGGAGTGCTTCCACCTCTACATGTATCTCTTGCGCTTGAATAACGCGTGGGGTCCATCGATACGGTCTATGAACAGCTTCCCTTCGAGATGGTCGATCTCGTGAAGCAGGCCACGCGCCTCGAAGGCGTCGGTCTGGATTATCCGCTCTTCTCCGTTGAGATCGATACCTCTGGCAACGACCTGGGAAGCTCTGCGAACATCGCCGGTGAGGTGGGGAACACTCATGCAGCCCTCCCTGATGATAGTAGGCTCCGATGCGGCAAGGATCTCTGGATTGAACAGGACTATGAGACCGTGGCAGATGTTCGTCTTCTTGTGACCGGAGACATCCAACACGAACAGAGACTCGGAGACCCCCACCTGCGGTGCCGCAATCCCGACAGAACCTGGAGTGCTGTACATCGTCTCTATGAGGTTCTCAGCGAGCTTTCTGTGTCGTGGAGTTATCCGCTCCACCCTGCCGGCGGCAATAGACAAGACCTCGTTCCCGATCTCCAAGACCTTTAATATTGCCATATCTCTGCCATCGCTTGCCTTATCGAACCTAAAGCTCTTCTGTGTCAGAAGGTCTGATTGAACAGGTGACACCGAGCTCATCGGCCTTCGAATCCAGCGCCTCCTCTAGCTTGGCGAGTTCGCGCAAGTCTTGCAAAGCCACTTCAAGCACCATGGTGTACACCGGCGATGTTTCCGTCTCTATCACTCTGGTCGCCAGGTCAAAGATGTTCGCGTGATGGACCGCCAAAATATCGCATATCCCGGCAACAATCCCAGGTCGATCTGTACCGTATACCGAGACCACAAAACGCTCGCCATCTAGGTCGTTTTCAATCGAGCCATCGATTCGTTTCACGTCCACCAGTAGAGACAGCTCGGAGCAACGCGACTGCACCGCCTTGTAGATCGTTTGCTCATCGAGATCTCCGGATCCGTCGACGACGAGTATCATCGCAAAGTGTCCGGAAAGATTTGACATCCTGGAATCGGCAAGGTTACATTTCAGCTCTGCCAACGCTTCAGTCACGCGGGCAACGATGCCATAACTGTCCGGACCAATTGCCGTGAGCACAAAACGGGACATAGATAGAAGTTAGTCTCTTACGATCCTTTGCTGGCCGGTTGAACGAAATACAAGGGCATAATATGGCTTGGTGAGACTATTGGCAAAACTACTTGAATTCGACGACATCGCACCGAGAATTGGATCCGAAGGACTGCATCTGTTCGACGTTCGGTGGTACCTGGATGGCAGTGACGGTTACTCAGCCTATCTAGAGAGGCATATTCGATCATCTATGTTTTTGGACGTCGACAACTGCCTGTCAAATCATGAGTCATCGGACAAAGGAGAGGGACGACATCCCCTTCCCAACCCAAAGAGCTTTGAATTGGTCCTTGAATCCCTAGGTGTCGCAAGAGGCGACCAGTTGGTCTTCTACGACGATCAAGCCGGTTCCATAGCTGCAAGAGCCTGGTGGATGGCGAGCGCGATCGGCTTCGACGCTGCACTTCTCAATGGAGGACTCGATTGCGTGCCGGAGGGCATGACAGACCAGGGACGGATGAGACCTAGACCGATGACACGTCTCCCCTACGCTGCCAGCGGCTCATGGAATCCAGAACTCGTCATAAACGAAGCTGAGTTGAAAAAGAAGATCGCGAGCGACAGCATCATAGTGCTCGATGCAAGATCAAAAGAGAGGTACTTGGGCATCAATGAGTCGATCGACCCTAGAGCGGGCCACATCCCCGGGGCGGTCAGTGCATTCTGGCGACAGAATATCGACAGCAGGAACAGGTTCAAAAAGCCCGACGAAATCGCAAGGAACTTCCGTCAACTTGGGATTGAGGAAGCAAACGGCAAAGAGGTGGCCTCAAGCTGTGGATCCGGCATCACGGCATGCCACAACATATTCTCGCTCCTTTACTCGATGAATATCCAAGCACGCCTTTATCCCCCATCGTTCTCAGGCTGGTGCAGCTCACCAGAGAACAGAGTCGACCAGTAGGATGCTTAACGATCTCAGAGTCCACGCCCTGTCATGGACGCGCCAAAGCTACACCAGTTTGTGAACATCTCCGCCGGCTCGAAAGCCTGAGCCTAGTATTCAAGCTTCCAGCTTCGAAAAACGGATCCATCCTAAAATGTTCACGACCAGTGGCCAGCCCACGATCGTCACATAGTCCACAAGCACAGATGGCGAAAGACCCACGTGCTTCAATCGCCTGGCTCCGTCAGGGATGGGTGACAGACCAGCCATGGCCGTTGTAAGGAACGCCTCACGAATCGGTCCGAGAGCGGTGACATTTACGAGAATCACCTCAATTACAAAGGTCCATCCGATCATTATTGCGATTGCAGGTCCCCTGGTACCAAACAGGCCGGCAAGTCCAGCTGCTGTTAACAAGAAGACCAGACTTGTGCCGAAACAATATAGCCCTCCCTCGACAACGAGATGGAGCCCCGGGAGCTTAGCTCCTCCCGCAAGTCCAAACACCACCATCAAACCAATGAGAAATGCGGTCAGCTGCAGTATCAACCAGACAACAACAGCGCCTTCTATTCGCAACAAAAAGAGCGAAATCCGGGAACGGCCGGTCACTATCATGTCCCGGACAACGCCACTCTCGACGTCCTGGGACCCCGCCGTCGATCCAAGAATTGAAGCTGGGATTATGGTGAGTTCTCCCAGGATGAGGACCAACTTGTCGAACCCGCTAACGCCACCTATTGGAGAATACTTGACCGGATCACTCAGGTGATAGATCTCAAGTACCGCAAAGGTGACTACAACTATTCCTATCGTCCCGATAATGGCAAATGCGGCCACACCCTTTCTGCGGGTGAGCTTCTTGGTTTCAGCCCGCAGCATCTGGGAAAAGACCGATCCCGAATCTGGGCCGGCCACAGTTGGGCTGAGGGTTCCACTAATCATGTGCTCTCCATCTCTTCGGAATCATTCGACATCACACACCAACAGTGACTTCGTCGCCTTCGGACGTTACTTCGAAGAATCGACTTTCAAGTGAGACCCGTTCCTGGGAAATTTCGTAAACGTCAACGCCCACCTCGACGAGAGACCTGACCACTGAACCTACGAAGCGATCGTAGTCGAGGTCTGCACGCCTCAAAGAGATTCGCAAAGCCCTTCCGGCGACTTCTATGTGAGACACCCAATCGTGACCCGTCAGGAGTTCGATCGCCCTGGAATCAGATGAGGTTCTCAATGTCACCTTTCCAAGAGAATCAGAGAGGATGGAGGCAAGTGTCCCCGAAGCCAGGATCGACCCCTGCGACATAATCGCGACCTCGTCACAGGTCTTTTCAACCTCGTCGAGCAGGTGTGACGAGAGAAGTACAGTCTTGCCCTCGTCAGCAAGTGATCTGATCAGCTCTCTTATCTCCAAAATTCCGGGAGGGTCGAGTCCGTTCATCGGCTCATCCAAAATCATCAGCTTGGGATCGACGAGCAGGCAACGCGCAATGCCAAGTCGCTGCCGCATACCAAGCGAGTATCCGCCGACCTTGTCCTCAGAGCGGTGGGCCAAACCCACTCGTTCTAGCGCAGCACCGATATTCGCCATCGCCTGCCGGCTGCGAAGCGAAGCGACAATCTCAAGATTATCCCTGCCGCTTAGAAAAGGGTAGAATCGAGGCTCTTCAACCACTGCCCCAACCATTGAAAGTGCTTGGAGCTTCTCATCTGGAATCGAGTGCCCGAGGACCTCTATCGTGCCGTGCGACGGAGTTGCCAAGCCCACCAGCATGCGTATCAAGGTCGTCTTGCCAGCTCCATTAGGTCCGAGGAGGCCAAAAGCTGTTCCAGATCTTACTTTCAGGTCAACTGACTTCACGGCAACTCGCTCACCGAATCGTTTGGTCAGGCCATCGGTAGATATCGCCAAGGAAGAACTATTCATTGATCGTCGGACTCCCGTCTGCCGTTCGGTGCTGCAACGAGGGGCCCCAATTCGACCTCCCCCTCGCTGCAAGTTGTGTATGGCTCTACCCTATTGCCGGCAGACCGCTACCAAACTTCAACGTCGCTGGGAGACGCTCAGCGGATTCTCATCTCTCGCACCCAAAAGCTCCGAAAAGAATCCGGTCTGCCCCTCGATGAGAAGCAACAAAGCTCTTGGGCCCTCAGTCCAGTTTTCTCTGGACGAACGCAGCCAGCGCAGACTTAAACTGGGGCGAAAACGGCAGAGGCTTGGTGAATCCTGCCGTCGAGCCGGTGGGATCCACCTTGAGCACATGGTCCACGCCTACCAAGTGGACGAAATCCACACTGGTCTTCGCCTTTTCAAGCCCTGAAACAAGGTGATTTACCTCCGCACAGGATACCTGTTGGTCGGCGTTGCTACAAGAGACAAAGACAGCCGTTCCCGGTAACAGTTTGGCTGCAAGTGACGCAGGATCGTACTGATCAGCCTGATAGAAAAAGAGCGCAGTGGAGGGACTGAGAACATTCGAAAGGCCAAACGGGAGGCTGGTAGGAACTTTGCCTGTGCTCCTCAAGTGGGTGACCGCAGCGGCAAGGGTGGCTCGTGCCTGACTTGCCTGGCTGGAGGTGAAATAGCCGGCTTGAACTTCCTCGCCGATCTGCATGTCCACCTGAGCCTTGACCAGATCCAGATACCTGACGCTAAGGGGTTCGATAAGGCCAAGAGCGCGAACAGGAGGTGTTGGGCCATCCGTGCCGCTCGCAAGAAGCAGTGAAAAAAGTGCACCTTCACTGTGGCCGAAGACTCCCAAGCGGTTGTCGTTTATGTTGGCCTGTCGGGCCAGGAACCCCAAGGCCGCCAGGGACTCCTGTTCAAAGGGTGCAAGTCCGATCGTCGCGGGATCAGAGGCATAGCGGCCAAGGCCCGTGTGCCCGCTCCCAAGCTTGTCGTAACGCAAAGAGGCGACCCCGTCTTCTGACAGCCAGTCGGCGATGGTTTTAAGCGTGTCGATAGAACCGGGTGTCAGGCTGCTGTTTCCGTTGCGATCGGTAGGTCCACTTCCCGCTATCAGGAGAACTCCTGGGACCTTTTGCGATGAGTCAGTTGGATGACGCAGTGTGGCATAGATCCTAATCCCACCCGCAACAAAAGAGACGTGCTGATCCACCCAGGATGTAGGGCTTGTTGTAGGAGCAGCCGTCACTGCAAGTGACGAATGTCCACAGGCCGAAAAAATCAAAAAAAGGGGCAGGAGAGCCAGGATTACACGCCAGCTCCTCATCCTTATTCCAACTGTCACGACGATCCCCTTAACAATTGAATCCTGCAAGACTGCAACTTTGTTCAACACTGAACAGAAGCGCGTCCTTCCATGTGGGCGACCCCGAACGATCTTGGACTGGTCCCGTTGCCAAAATTCTTCTCAGTTTCGCTGTCTTAGTAGATGAACCGGCGGTGTAGTCGCCACATCTATGCCACTCCCCTTGCGAGTCGTCGTCTAGGTCATGGCGAATTCTCGTCGATCTGCCACCTTCGCAACAAAACGACACTTTGCCCGCAGCAAAGTCTGACTCGACATCAGATAGACGGGCCTCGAAAACCTGGAGAAGCCGCTGTTTTTCGGACTGCTCCGACAGTACCGGGTAACCGCCAATACCGCCGAATTTCTCTTCGACCCGCGAACCCACACGCCGCCTGATCTTTGCGACCCCCACGGCCCGCAACGCCTGCTCAGCGTCCACATTATCGTGCATACAAATCAACACCATCAACCGACCCTTTAAGAGCGGCATTCGGCCGACACCAGCACTGACACTGAATTCCGCGCGCATTCGAAGCCAGCAACCCCCGCCCAAAACCAGCTGTACAGGGCTCTCGGAATGCATAACCTTCACCCTCGCCCATTCCGAAACGTTCGTGCTGCCGTCATTTCTACGGAAACTTCCGTACGCTAGCCGTAACTCACTGTACGTTTGAACTACTCATTAACCTGTCATCACAGATATTTCGTCCAAGGCCCCTAACTGGTCCACGTAAGGCAATGATACACCCCTCTTGGTGCATAAGAACAACTGCCAAACGCAACCCGTACAAAACCAAGAACTGCCCAACGAATCTGATACGCGACGACCCGCTGGAAGGTACCACCGGTGCGCCCTGTGTCGTCTCGCCTTCGGTCTTAGAATCGCTTGAACTCACGACCTTGGTCTCCGCCCGGTGTACGGCTCTACATGGAAATCTACCTTGACCACTATGCAGGTCTGAGAGCTAGCATTAGGCCATGGAGGAGACACACCCTGGCCTGAGCAGCGAACGCGCCAGAGATCTCCTTGAGCGGACCGGACCGAACACCATTTCTGAACACGAAGAGAGTATTTGGTCGCGACTTATAAAGAAGTTTTGGGCACCGGTACCCTGGATGCTTGAGATAACAGTGGTCTTGGAAGCACTCCTTGGGAGATGGATCGAATCTCTCATTATTCTCGTCGTCCTGGTTTTCAACGCAGCGCTTGGGATCACCCAAGAACTCCGCGCCAAATCGGCGCTTCAGCTCCTCCGAGGCCGGCTTGAAATCAGTGCGAGAATTCGGCGGGACGGAATATGGCAGCTCATTCCCGCCGCTGAAGTCGTGCCCGGGGACGTCGCTCATGTACGTGTAGGCGATTTTGTTCCTGCGGATCTTCTCCTGTTCGACGGCGATGTGATGATAGACCAGTCTGCACTCACTGGAGAGTCTTCGTCCGTCAGCAGAACACCAGGCCAGACCGTGTACTCTGGATCCACCGTAGCCGGCGGAGAGGCAAGCGGAGAGGTCACTGCAACCGGGGTCAGCTCGTACTTCGGCAGGACCGCAGAGTTGGTTCGGGAAGCCGGAACAAGCGGGCACCTGGACCATGTCGTTTTACACATGGTACGCATGTTCATAATTCTGGATCTGTTTCTCGCAGGTGCAGGCACCTACTGGCTTGCCGTCGGAGGCGCGTCAGCGTCGGAGATCATATCTCTGGCAGTTGTGCTTCT
>JAJZIP010000268.1 GCA_021810525.1 Actinomycetes bacterium
GGGGAAAAATCTTCTCGATGGTGGCCTGACCGTTTGACGTCAGTCCCACAATTACCCGCCTCTTATCTGAGTCATGGGGAATTCTGGTACACAACTCCTGTTTTTCAAGCGTCTTAACAACTCCGGTAAGGGTTCCTTTGGTTATGCCGGCCCTGGCAGCTACCATATAGCTTTCAGAATCACCCCAGATCCAGAGGACAAACAGAATCACAAATGCGGTAAAAGAAAGGTCATATGGAGCCAGGACTTCTCTCTCCATGTGATTCCGCATTGCAGATGCGACCCGATAGACATTTGAGATAACACCCATGGCTGCGAAATCAATCGGCTCGTTTCCTACCCGCGCCTGAACATCTTTTTCCGCTTGTATTAAATCCTCCGAGCTGTCCCCGGAAAATGTCCACGCCATGTAGTGCTCCAACCTTTCTAAGCAAAAAACATACCATATATAAGCTAACGGACCCAATCGCAAGAAGTCTGACAATCGGCACCGTGTGTGTTTCCCCCAGGGAACTGGAGCTTACCATTATGTCAAATGGGACTAAAGGCCGAAGATACAAATTGGTCGCCTCAGCATCTGCAATAGGGACTAAATCAGGCCACGAACTTCAACTCGGGTTCCGCTAAATAATCGCTATCTATTTGATTGCCCGTGGCCACAGCATTTACCGATAAGACTCCATAGCACAAGTGATAATTCGTCTCTATCAGAATTATCGTCAGTCACCAAGTAAGTCGTCCTTCCTTTGCTGGCTTTGACAGCGGTAAAGTGAACCACTTAGTTTGGAAATGAAAAAATTAGCAATCAAATTTCTTACGCTGCAAAGTGGCTGGCCTATCTCTCAATCACCAGTGTTGAACTTGAAACAACTACGGCGATGCTGTCATTTGATTGCTTAGGGCTAATTTCGAACCTTAGGATCTATGGCAATTGCTATACCTTTTATTGAGGTGATAGCACGTTCACAGAAATCGCCAAGGCGGCTTGTATCAGCCGACCATCATAGGCAACCATGCCTTCAAGATCATCTCCTATTTCCATAGCCGCCGCTAAGTGAAGAGCGTCGAGCGAGCGAAGTGTCGCTGGGAGTAATTGGCCAGCAACAAGGAACGTGGTAGAAGTGGGCAAAATCAGTGAAACAGTATCTAGAGCATCTTCGATAATGTTGCTGGTAATCCCCAATCGTGAACCGGCCCTCAGAGCCTCGGTTCGTAGCAATTGAGACGACCAGATTGAATCATGGGATCTAAACCACGACCGCATAGCCGATGATTCATCTTCAAAGACGATCAGTTTTAGAAATGCCGAAGTGTCCAGATACCACACCATTTAATTTATCGCTCGCTACGCATCTCATCTAATACTTCCGCTGTCGTCTTTTCTGTAGACACAGGCTCTACCAGTTCAGAAGACGGACGGCGGGCTAACTGAACTCGCCCGGATGCAACAAGTGCAGCAGAACCGACAGCTCGCGAAGGAGCACATAAAATTGCCACCAAACGCCCACGATCCGTCACCCCTATGGTTTCCCCACGTGCCACCCTGCGCAAAGCTGCAGATGCGTGCTGTTGCAGTTCTCTAACTCCAATGGTCTCCATATACTGCAATTGTAGCACGTTCAAAATGCGTCAGATTCACTCGCAAAATAGATATTAATACATAGGGGTCAAAAATGAAGTTAGGGTTTGAACTCGACCGGTTTAAACTCCTCTGGATCAAAATTCTCCCCAACCCACTCCAACATATCGTCGTGCTCTGGATTTGATGGATCAGATAGAGCTTCGAGCATATTCTGATATCCCCATACGCCACCGCAATCTTCTGGTGGACACGCCCTTCGTCCAGCTAAACATACAGGATAGTGCGTACCAGGAACAGGATCAGTGACCTTTTCTACCTTTAGCTTGTGCTCCCAGCTGTCGCCAAAGTCATACAGGTAACTGAACGTCATACCCTCTTTGAGCAGAAATCCAACACGAGCGGTTGCCTCACTCTCTAATTTCATACCCCAGTCGTCATCGTCATCGGGGCCGTATTCAACTCCACCAATTTCGAATGAATGCAGATGATAGTTCTCCCAACCGAACGCTCGTTGCAAAACCAAATGAAGCGACTCAAGCGACATGGAATCCGGAACCGCTATCCGTCGCCAGATAGGAGGGCTTATGTCAGAAATAGTAGCTTTAATCTGGTAAATCTTCTTATTCTTAGCCATATGATCCTAACCTAGCATTTTAAACAGTCATTGATATTGGTCGCCCATTAAACTCACATCCAGATGCGAACGATCAATTTCATAATCACCAAAAAGGTAGCAGAGAAAACGAAGCTTTCTTATTCGATTCAGGAATTTGTCTGAACTTATTTTGGCTCAGCAGGTACTTTTCTCGAACTCATCTCCGTTGAAAGAAGATATGTTCATCACATCCTTGTATTTCCAGTAACTCCACCAAGCTGCTCTTCATTCGGACGGAACTGAAGTGTTCAACTCCGCGTATTTTTGTCTCACATCAAAGGACAGCTCTCTGTTGCAACCAGCCTAAAGTGGCAACCGAGCCTACCTGTGACAAACAGATCAGGACAGCTTGGTTTCAGCCAGATTAGACCTGGGGGAAACATCCTCCCACTTGGTTACTCCCCAGGTAAGAACCAGAAACTCTGATTCGTTTTGGTGAGTGGAGCCATGGTAATGGCGCTCTATCGGAGGAACGTTAACCAATTCACCCTTTGAAAGAGTGACTTCCCCGTCCTCTTCAGTTCCGATAACCCCTGAATCGGATAGGACATAAAGAAGCTGACCTCCGGGATGGGAATGCCAGTTAGTCACCACTCCCTTTTCATAATGACAGTGAAGGACATCCGGATCTTTGGGACTGGTGGCAGAGCGCAAGGTTTCAATCAGTGCCTCGCCGCTATAACGATCTTGGTTTATCTTGCGCTTTTCTGCGCTATTTATAACATTCATTTACTATTTACTCTCCCATCCGGAATCGAATTCGGATCGCCCAGGGTTTGAAACTCGCTTTGCCATTCTTCCACCACGTGGAACAGATTGCCAAAACCAATCGGCAAAAGTACTCTAGATCGAATCATTGACAAACCGGCTTTCAAACTTTTGAGCCACGGATTTATTCAGTCTCCCTGTTAACACTTTGATGGATAATCATAATTTAAAGTAATTAGCCCTCTTTGGAAACATCCACCTAATCCCTCCTCTGGGATCATCTGTGTCACCAAAATACCGAGGAATTAAATGAATATGAGCGTGCATCACGGTCTGCCCCGCCGCTATGCCATTGTTAATCCCTATGTTGTAACCGTCAGGTCCGTAAAAGGCATCCAAATGTTCCTTGGCCAGTATCAGAAGCTCATCCAGATCCCTTCGAATGTGGGAAGGGAGCATGAAATAGTCCTGTTCATGCTGGTTTGGAATTATTATCGAGTGCCCATTTGTGACCGGAAAGGCGTCATAGACAACAAATCCGGATTGGTTCTCAGCTAAAGCCTTGGAACGGTCCATGTGGCAAAATATACAGTCTGAGTCATGATGCATTTAGGTCCTCAACAATTCCTCAATATATATTTTGTCTTAATCTAAGTGATTTTGAAATAGAAAAATCATCTCAAAATCAAAACCAGTTGCCTAAGTTTCAATCTAGGGTTTGT
>JAJZIP010000269.1 GCA_021810525.1 Actinomycetes bacterium
TTCACTGTAAATGGAAAAACAATTTCCCCCCAGAGATTTGCTTATGAACAATTTGTGGGTGCAATCGAATCAGACTTACAGGTAATACCTAGTTGCGGAAATCGCTCTTGTGTAAATCCGGATCATATAGACCTCATAGAGAGCCTTGGCGCTTTCAATGCAAATAAGACTCATTGCCCAGACGGTCATCCGTACGATAGCGAGAATACCTATATAACTCCTACTGGTAAACGAATGTGTAAGGCGTGCCGCAAAGAAGCGTATCTTGTTCGACGTTTCGATGAGATTGACAACCCCCCGGCGCTTTGGGAGATAGCAGAGCGTAAAAGAAAGCAAGCCGAACGCATGGCTCGCTGGCGTAAAAAGGAACTGTCGGGTGTACAAATAATGGTTGTAAAGCCTTGAATAGTAACTTGTGACATACAATCAGCCGGTTCAAACTTGAACGTGCAGGTCAGCGTATAAGTTGGGCCAGAATGACACTATTGAAATTACAATCAACTATAATGGAATGCAGTGGGCGGAGTTATGCCTCCGTACACATTCCTATACTTTCAGAACTTGTCTCGCAGGCAGTTCTAAAAACCCCCTAAATCTTGCGCTATTTCACGCGCATTTCATTCTTAGCTGTGCCCTGTCGGATATTCGATAGCGGCGCTGCCAAGAGACCGAGACCTCCCAATTAATCATTGGCGTATCGTCGCGGTCGTTCACACTCCCCCCGACTACTCATGTCGGGCCACACACTGAATGAGGTACAAAATGTACGAAAGCAGCAAAGTGCTTATACCTGTGCGGGACATCGAAGAGATGACGACCCTATCACATGGAACGGTGTACAAACTTATCAGCTCAGGCCAGCTTAAGACCGTGAAGGTCGGCAAGCGTAGGTTCATTACCCAGAATCAACTAGCGGAGTTTCTTAACGATTTAGAGACTGCCTCAAGCGGTAGCGACTCTTTGGCAGGTGTGGCATGACTTCTAAAGATCCAGAGGATGGACCGGGGCTATACGCTAGAAATGCAAGTTTGCCTACCTACGAACTCCGAGACAAAGGCACATCTACCGGTATAAAAGCAAAGTTCTACGACCAAGAATCTGAAAGAGCCTTGGTTGGAATGGCATTGTCTTGGCCGGATCACGCAGGAGAGATCGTTAGCAAGATAGACCTTCCTCAATTGGGCGATGACCCTTCAAGGAAAGCAATCGTAGCGCTTAGGAAATTGATAGCGGTAAATGGCGTGATCAGCGTTAAGACCGTAGCAGAAAATGTTACCGACTGGCCTACAGCTCTAAATGATCTTGTGCAGTGGATGGCAGAAGCTCCCTTCTATTCGGAACGGGAACTGAACTCCAGGGTCTTGTCTATCCGCGCTGCAAGCGATAACCGGCAACTTTACAAAGCTGGTGAAATGTTGCGAGAGGCGTTAGAGTCTGGCGACGGTGGAGGCACTAAAGTTGCACTCAATCGACTCACCGAGTTATCGCAGTTGGCGGAGTCAGGAAGTGGTGGGGTTGACCTATCCCCGCTTCAGGTTAACTTTTCAGTGCTCTTTAGCAAGGAAACCCAAAGACGTGAATTTCTGATAGATCCGTTGGTACCTCGTGGCGGACAGATAGTGATTTACAGTGAACCAAAGACCGGAAAGAGCCTCTTTGCTTTGAATGCTGCAGTTGTTCTAGCGACAGGCAAAGCCGGGCTTGGAATGGGCGCTAGAGAGCCAATCAGTGTTATGTATCTCGATTACGAGAACACCGAAGATGACCTGCTTGACCGTCTTGAGTCAATGGGTTTCAGCGAAGAGGACGACTTATCAAACTTGCACTATTTCCAACTAGCGGCAATTCCACCTTTAGATACCAGAGAAGGCGGCGAATGGATACGGGAAGCAAAGAAGGAGTTTGAACCTCAATTTGTGATCATCGACACTATGGCGAGAGCAGTAGCGGGCGAGGAAAACTCGGCAGATACTTACCGACGCTATTACCAACACGTTGGACTATTTCTGAAGTCTCAAAAGATCACGCTCTTGCGGCTTGATCATGCGGGCAAGGATGCAACCAAAGGGCAAAGAGGAAGCAGCGATAAGGCCGGAGACGTTGACGCAGTTTATCGACTATCGACCAGTGGCAACCTCGTTACTTTGACTTGCACGCATCAGCGAATTAGTTGGATAGCGAAAGAGGCAAGGTTTAGAAAGCTTGATGACCCACTGAGACACGAACCAGAAAATCAGTCGTATACTCAGCAGGCGATCGAATTTGCGAAAACTCTCGATGAGTTGGACATCTCGCTAGATGCTACCAGGGCTGAAGTAGTGAGTTCGCTTAAGCAAGCTGGCCTTCCGGGCAAGCGAGTCGAAACTATCACTGAAGCTCAAAAGATCCGTAGAGACCGAAAGAATCGTAGTGGCAAAATAGCCTTCAAGAATCGGGAACAGTGCCCGGAACAGCCATTTGGGAACAATGGCGGGAACAGTCGGGAACAACTAGAGAAAATCCCACAAATAGTGCCTCTATCAGGTGTTATAGATCGGGAACAATCTACGGGAACAGTCGGGAACACACAACGGGAACAATCCGCAACCCCTATAAGGGGTGCGGTTCCCAGTGCCGGTTTTGAAGATAACTTAGAAGCGGTCGAATTCACAGATCAAAGTACACCTCAAAGTGACCTGAGTTGCAAGGTATGCGGAAAAGCGCTCTTGTTTCCAGATTCGGTAGCTAAGGGTATTTGTGCGAGACGTGACGAAGCTCACCAAGCCTACAACGGCCAAGAAGAGCCACCTCCGCTTTCAGACGAAGAAATCGCCAAACTAGAGGCGATGTATGCGGATGAGGCGGTCTTTTGATGACTCGGTATAAAAACTATTACGCAACCCTCAGAACTCAACAAGAGAGAAAGCAGGTAAAAACAACCATGTTCAGCAATAAACCCCCACTGGCGGAAAGAAATAAGGCGATAGCCCGTGCCAATTCCGGGGAGGCGTATGCAGAAATGATGGCCAAAGCAAAGTTAGAAGCCGAGGCGAAGTTAGCAGCCGAACGTGCGAACTATGAGAGAAGTGAAAAAACACGATTAGCCAAGCGAGACCTAGAGGTTGCTGAAGCAAAGTTCAGATCAGATCTGGCGCTCGCAATCCAGACAGCTAAAGATCAACTGGCTGGCGCAATAGCGACAATAAACATCGAAGCAGCGAAGACAGCCGCATCGGAATTAATTATATTGGAAAGGATCAACTGATTAATGGCTTACACACAAAGAGAACTAACCCCTGTTGAGAAGGCAAATAAGGCTTTCGAAGAATCCCGACTACGCTTGGCGCTGATGGAGGCTCTCAGAGGCCCAGAAGTAAGGAAATTCCTATCCCGTGCAAAGACAGAGGATACCGCCAGAAAGTCTGCTCTCAAAGCTTATAAAAAGGCGAAGGCGAGTAATTCTGAGCTACCTAGCCGTGAGGCTTTCGTCGCTTATAAAAATGGAGGTGGCACTGAACTCCCATTGGGCCGCATATTCGATAAATGGTTAAAGAAGGCTCTAAAAGCGGAGAAGAAGGGCGGCAAATGAAATGCCCTATTCAGAGAAAAGCCGAGAGGCACTAGCTAAAGCACGAGCAGTAAAGGCCGAGCGCAGGGCCGCTTT
>JAJZIP010000270.1 GCA_021810525.1 Actinomycetes bacterium
ACTACCGCAATCTTCAGGTTTGCTGGAATTCGAAGTTCTGCCAACGACCAACTGGCTGATCAGATGATGGGTATTCTTTAACACGCCAGCTGCCATTCCCGGCGTAACAACGGATTGATCAAGCGGATGGGACATGGAGTTGCGTAGATCAGCTCCGGTTGCTATCAGGTCCGCTGTCTCCCTATTAATGAAGCCGTCTTTCTCAGCTTTGTTGACGAGTTTCTTGAATGGAATATTCTCTGACGCTTTTGGATAGAGCACCTGGCGAAATACGGCCTCAAGAGCCTGCAACGCTATCAGGCAGCCCACGACCATGAATTCGTAGCGAAACCAAGCATATGCAAAGAGGGAGCGAGCAGTGGCAAGGAGGTTACTGACGCCAGATGGGGTTGACTCCGTAACGAACGTTTCCCAGTCTTGAGCCACACTTTGCAGCACCTCAAAGGATATGGGAAGTGGATTGCCGGCGGAATCGAATCCACCAATAAAGTTTTTCCACCTCGGATCTGGGATAGGTTCCATGGTGGGATCATATCATTCGGATGTAGCAGCGGTAACCATCTCATGAGTGATCTCTAGATTTGCCTTGAACGAATGCATTGCTGAGCAGTTGAGCCCGAGGGTTTGGAAGCTTGACTTTCCTTTCATACCTGCAAATACTGTGATCGCGTCTTGGTAGACGGGACAAGGCTTTAGGTTCAACCATCTTTTCTGATTGGTTTTCTAGCACGACTTGATACCTGAGTGTGCTGGCTGCCTTGACCGTCTTTAGAATGTCCAGATGAGATATCAGCAATCCGCAAGTTCACATAGCAACGTATGAGGGTCGAGATGGATCTCGGATTTATTCGACGGCTGCCAAAACTCGGCAAAGAGTGCGTCATCAACGAGATGGTCATACTCGACGAGTTCCTTGGTCATCACTGCCAGCTGATACTGAACTAGTAAGTCACAAAATAGGTCTCCGTCGATGAGTTCGACCGGAGGAGCACTGGCCAGTAGTAATTAGAAGGCCTTTTTCGCCGCGTCCATTCACTGCACCGCGAAAATCCCTGACCACCCTCGGGCCGATAACACCTTGATATCGCTTGCACTGAAAATAGACTGGGAAAGACACGAGCGAGAGACGATAGACGCCCCTACAGTCGATATCACCATCGCCAGACTTACCAAGAACGGAAACGTTTACAAACCCCTCCCTAAGAAGGCGCTACGCTAGACGTTCAAAGCCACTCGGCGATAGGCTCTGCATAGTCGCAAGGAGTGCGTCCTTCCACGAGTTATCATCCACTTCTTCATCGTGCGAGGCCTAATCCTTGTGCTTTTTTGGAAGTCTGCTTCAGGCTAGCTTTAGCAGCTGTTCGTCCAAGCGTTACGAGTTTTTCCGGGCTTGTGGCTTTGCTCCAATCGACAAAGGTCCAAACACCCCGAGAACTATTTGTTATGACGCAAGCGAGCTTCAGATATGTGCGCGCCCAATGCAAGCGATACAGTAGCCAACTGTAATGATTTAGGATCGAAACGCGGTTGACGCTAATGTTACCCGTGATCGAGAAGGATCTTCTTAGCGATAGTGAGGTGCGAGTTGACGAGGCTAACAGTGTTAGCTAATATGGCTAACGCTGTTAGCCATAACCTGGTGACTCGACTAAGAGAGACTTATGGACGGAAGTGTGCGCTATAAAAAGCCAGGACGCGTCTTGACAAAGATCGTGAACCCCTTTGTGCTGTTCATGACGCGAGCCGGCATCAGTATTTGGGGAAGTCGGATCCTGGAGGTCCGTGGACGCAAAAGCGGGATATCACGATGCACGCCAGTGAATCTGCTTGAAGTCGATGGAATCCAATACTTGGTATCGCCTAGGGGTGAGGGCCACTGGGTCCGAAACGTTCGCGCAAATAGCGGTAGATTGGCATTGCTTATCGGTAATCGTCGTAGTGAGTGGATTGCTCACGAGCTACAAGACAGTGAGAAATCGCCGATCCTTCGTGCGTATCTTCGCAAATGGAAGATGGAAGTGGGGATCTTCTTTAACGGGGTGACCGCCGATTCGCAAGAAGAAGATGTACAGCGCATTGCTGCTGATCATCCTGTGTTCCGCCTCTCAGAAACGAAGAGTTTGAAATGAATTCGGACAAAATCCGCCTGCCGATCCCTCTAGAGGTCTTTGCAGACCTCCCCGGATTCGCCGGTGCGGTTAGCGTGATGAGTATCGTTTTAGCTGCCAACCTAGGATTACGCCTCTGTGTTGAGTTGGCTACATGTGGCGCGCTGGGTTTCTGGGGCGCTTCGACCAGTGGATCGACGGTTGCCCGAACATCGTTGGCCATAGCCACTCCGCTCGCAGCAATCTTTGTGTGGTCTCGATTCCTTTCCCCGAAATCGCGTAGGCACCTTGGCGCGCTAGCATCTCTCTTTATGGAGCTATCGATCTTTGCCACGGCGGCCATAGCGCTAGCTTCTTCTCACCAAGTCTTTCTAGCTTCGGTATTTATCGTGGCAGCAACGGTCAGTTCACTCCTGTTTCGCATTACTCATCAGAAGCCTGAGGTGAGAGGCGGGCATGATGATGGTTGACTTGCTAACCTTAGAGGGAGAGCTTCTTCCTAGTGAGTTGGAGCGACCTAAAAGGGTACAATCCCGCTCTAATCGCGTGGCCCAGACAGTCATGGTGGCTCGCCGCGTCCTGGAAGGCGAAGGGGCTGGTGCACTAACCGTGCGGCGACTAGCAGAGGAGATGAACATCCAAGCACCATCTCTTTACAAGCACTTCTCTTGCAAGACAGAGGTGGAGTTGGCTCTCATTGAGGAGTCCATGTTCGACATCGGGGACGTGACGCATCAGGCATTGCACGAATCTGGAGATTTGAGTCCCATAGCGAGTCTACTCACCGCTTATCGCACCCATTGCTTATCGCACCCGAACCTGTACCGGCTGGCAACTAGTGGTCATTTTCCCAGGGAGAACCTCCCTGAGGGGTTGGAAGCATGGGCTGGAAATCCGTGGTTTGTGGTGACAGGTGACCCTTCTTTGGCACAGGCGCTTTGGTCCTTCGCCCACGGCATGGTGATCCTTGAGCTTGATGACCGTTACCCTCCCGGTTCTGACCTAGAAAGCACATGGCGAGCCGGTACCGTCGCGTTCGAGCAGATGGTCAGGAATTAGTAGACCCAGCTTGAGACGTACGAGCTCTCGGCAGCTGGCACAATGCTGACTTCTCAGTCATTTCATTTGTTGACAGCAAACTAATAGCCACGTTGTCCAGCCAGTCATAATGGCTACGTCTCATTCAACCTAATTTGTTGGGCGTGCGATACGCGGCGGAGCCGGCTATGCAAAGCGCGTGATACGACACCACATAGTCGATTTCTATCCCTTTTCCTGTTTGCTGATATGAGAGTGATCGTGATTGAGATGCTTACTGCAATTTGAAAATCGTAGGTGTTGGTAAGCGGTTGTCCTATGGTGAATTTGTTTGCGCGGTCCATCGCTGGTTTTGCAACTCTGAATCCATGTCATGTCAATAACAGTGACTCTATATCCGCTTACTAGTAGTTCGTTCCGCTAATAGCATTACATAGGTAATAATTTGTGCCATGATTATATTGAACTCTATAAGGAGGCAATCATGGCA
>JAJZIP010000271.1 GCA_021810525.1 Actinomycetes bacterium
TACTGCGGGAGAGATGCATGTACTCATTATCGCTGACTTCGGCCTCAGCTGCAAAGTTACGAGCATTTCGCATTTTGAATTGGATGTGGCTCTTGCGTATTCCGAGGGTTTACGTACAGTGATTCCGATTGAATCCGTACACCCGTTCCGGAGTTTTCGTACACCCGAGAGGGGGTCGGCGTCTGACGTTTGCGTCAGTGGCATCGACATCCTTGGACAGGCAGTGAACAGTCTAGGGGTACTTGGCTCCGCAATTGGTTTAAATCGTGGTGATAGCCCGTCCGGCATGATCAGGAAACGCTTCAAGTTGAGAAGATAGTAGACATTGAGTGTCGATGACCCATCTTCATCTATCTTCAACCCACTGGAGAACCGCGCAAGCTTGAATTTAGAACAGCGACAGTTGCAAGCAGCTCAGCTCACAGCGGGTGTCGCACAAGGAAACAAACGACGTCGAGTTTCGTGGAATTTGCACCGTTAGCACCATCGGATATAGGCGATCAATCTGGCTGATCGCCTGTTCTTGGCATATCTTGGAAGTCAGCCATCTCTTCAGGAGTCAGCGCGTCAATGGCGCGCTGATATTCGATCTCTATTGCTTCTAAAGCATCTGTAGCTATTCGCGCCGCCTTCAGCTCTTTCTTCGCTGATTTGACATAGACAAGACGCTCTTTCTCACTTGCTTTGGCATGACGGGCAGCCGCATTGATCCTTGCGGCAAAATCGAAAGCAATCGGACCAGCGTTCTTGCCTGGAGGAAATACCGCCACACCGTTCACCTCAGGTCCTTCAATGGAAACATAGGCGTGTCCAGAGCGGATCTTCTTTGGAGCCGCCAGCGAGAAAATCCCGAACGCAAGCATGCGTGTAGCGGTAAGCCTCTGGCGTTCGAGAGTGGAGTCATCGGCCTTTGCGCTGACTCCAATGATCGAACCGCCGCCCTGCGGGGTTTGGATCCACCGCTCGTAGACAACAACCCCTCCGCCAGAAATAATTCGTTTACCCTTTGGATCTGCGAAATACTTCAATGCCGCCTCAGCCTCATCTACCTCTGTGCCATACTCATCCCATGCAGCTCTATATCGGTGCTGAAGATCTCTTGCCTGGAGGTATTCAGGGCTTGGGTGGTGGCGCCGTCGAGCCAACCCAATCTGAGCTTTCGTAACCTTGGTTGCCTTGGATGTTAGCCTTCGCGCGAGGTACGTTACCAATTTGGCTAACAGGAAGACCATAAGAGCAAGCTCCAGGAACGAAGCAACGACTAAGACTGTATTGAAAAAAGAGGAATGGCTCGCCTGCATGAGAGAATCAGCGAAGAACAGGACAAAAATCGCCAGGAACGCACTACGAACCTGATGTTGGACAATTGCCTCTCGAATATTTTTCAGGCCATACTTGGTTGTCCCACCAACGCCTCCAGAACTCTCCAATGGATATTCAGGGCGATCATTACTCGAGCCGATCGACCAACTTGACGAGCTGGCCGAATATGTTCCAGGGAGTCCGGGTTCTGATTCCCGTTGTCCGTCATTACCAGTCGGTAATGACGGATCCTGTGTCTTAGTTGATGACTCCAATCGTAGTGAATCGTCCGAACAAACCGCACTTTCCCCGTACGGAAACTGGTCTACACACTCGACATCTTCATTAGCGTCCACCATCACTCCCCCAACTCCGGCTCGTCAACCACATCATCTTATGTTGGTCATAATGAGCTGGTGGATTCCAGCTCGCATTCACGAGATCTTAGCGGCGCGAAAACTAGATGTCGTCGCGACAGCAACAACCTGAGAGCGGGTCCAAAGGAACGAACCTAACGAGGTTGATAGATCGAGAGTTTATCAAAGTTCAATGGCGTCCGTTTGAGCCAAGGACATTTCCTTACGGGTGTATAAACCAACCCACACTAAGCTGCGATGTGTTCACAGTCCGCTATGGGTTATCGGTATTCGCCTGCTTTTGGCGACGTAATCGGCGAGCCAATCTCGCTTCACTTCGTCTCTGCATTGTCTGCTTCCGGAGTTCCTGCTTAGATTCGTTGCGAGCAACTCTAGCCATATCAGCAATATGTCCACGTCCCGCCTCAGTTGCGGCGGCCTGCAAACGGGAGGGCCGTGCCGACACCCAACCGCAGGTACACCCCACCTGGTGAAAGCCTGGGGCATGTTGAATCCACCGTATGCGATGTCGCAGCCCCCCCGCAACAACAGTTCCAGGTCGCGCTGACGCAAACAATCCAGAGTGTGAGTGAAACATACTATGCCCCATCTGCCGATCATATCATGGTTCGAGCGTGGCAGAAGTGCGATTTACAGGATGTGGATCAACTGAACAACAAAGCTGCCTTTTAATCTCGGACTGACACATTCTTCTTCCGCTCGGCGACGGCTCATCAGTCGTCGATTGCCTCGATGCCAAGCTGCTTGAGACGTTCGACATTGTCCTTCATCGCCTGAAGGACATCAGGGTTGTGCCCCTCCCAGTCCGTGAGTTCGCCCGTGACCAATAGTGGGTCACGAAAGCGGTACGACTTCGTTGGGTTGCCGGGGAACTTCTTGTCCGTGAGGTTCGGATCGTCCTCAATGGGGCCGGTTGGTTCCACGATGTAGACCCTGCCGGGGCTCTCGCCGATTGCCAGCTCTGCTCCCCAGACAGCAGCGTCCACAGTTGCCGTCAGATAGACGTGGTTGGCCCCATTGCGGTTGCCAAAGTTGGAGTTGTAGCCGGGCTTGATTAGATCTCCTGGCTTCCGTCATCCATACTTTCTTTTATCACAAACAGGGCCAGTTCAACCAGTCAGTGCAACAGCAGACCGATGGTAGCACTCGTATGCGCTCCCTTACCCGAGTGAGCGCTTGGGCATGGTGTTGAACTGGTGGCTGATCGCGTCGAGGTCGTCTTGGTCGTAGATCGACAGGTCGCTCGACTTCGGCGGCCAGCGCCGGACAAGACCGTTGAAGGCCTCGTTGCTCGGGCGTTGCCAGGGGCTGTGCGACTCGACTCCTACACAGGAGCCAGACACTGTCTAGCTCCTGTGTAGTCGTTGGCACGAAATGAATGTCACGCTCGATGACGCTCATTGCACCGATGACTTCTTCCATCTCGACAAGGTCCATGTAGCCCCACTCGCAGGCGCCGCCTGTGGAGTAGTCGAATGCAAGGCCGGTCTCGGGGTCCAGCTCGGCTATGTACCAGTCATGGCTACCCAGAAAGTAGTAGACGTGGAGCATCTTCTCGGCCAGCGGTGTGTCCTCGGTGGCGTACAGCGCTGGAATGCTCTGGAGCATCGAGGAGTCGTCTCGCCTCCTCAACGCTGAGAGCCTCTGGCTCTCTTCGCTCCAGTTTGATCGGCCTCGCATGATCACAGGGGTTTGCCGGGATCAATCGCCACCCAGCGGCTACCTTACAGGCTTGGGAAAGTACGACTCGGATGAGACGACGTGAACGAGGTGACAGACCGGACTCTGCGAGTTGATCCACGAAGCGATCGACCATCGCCGGGGTGAGCCGTTCGATCCGGAGAGGGCCCAACCTCTTGGTGATATGCCTTGTGGTCCACTCGTACTGTACCAACGTGGAGCCAGCGATATCGCCTTCATGGGTTGTGAGCCAACGGGTGAGCAACATGTCAA
>JAJZIP010000272.1 GCA_021810525.1 Actinomycetes bacterium
TTCTGCCCAGCCTTCTGGGATTGGCTCGATGCAGCGAACACGAAGGGGCTGGTCTTCAGTATCGAAAAGGTCCGTGATGAGCTGATCGCTGGAGACGACGAGCTTGCCGAGTGGGCAAAGGCGCGAGGATCAGAGTTCTTCCTACCACCGGATGACGCCATGGTGTCGAGTCTCGCCGCAGTTTCCACCTGGGCTCATAACGGCCATTACATCCCAGCCGCCCTGAGTCAATTTTTGCAGGTCGCCGACTATTACCTTGTCGCTCATTCGCTTGCTCACGACTTCGTGACCGTTACCCATGAGAAGATTGCTGCGAACAACTCGGCAAGGAAAATCAAGATTCCGGATGCCTGCATCGGACTGGGCATCAAGAGCATGACTCCATATGAGATGCTCCGAACCGAGAGGGTTCGCTTTGTTCTCGGAGCATAAGGGGTCACAGTCGCAACGTCGTAGCGCTTTCCGTCTTGAAGTCACAGTCTTCTCGTATCATCAGTGCATGCCAAGCACGAATTTTCCGGCCGAGGAACCGTTGATCTCAGGGTTTGGAGTATAGACAATGCAGCTTTCAGAACGAGATAAGCAATTGGTGATTGGATGTATCGAGAAAGGTGAGTCGATACCAGCCCGCTTTCGCCTGTCACTCTTTGACGACGTTCCTGCCACCGAGTTGGTCTGGCCTGGTAAGACCACTAACACCGAACAAACCGTGTTGCCGTTTCAATCTATTGAACAGATTGACGAGCCCCGCTCCGAGGCGGTCGAGAAACTCGACCTCTTCACGATGAACAGCCTCAATGGTCGCCAGGCTGGAGGTTGGACAAACAAACTCATTTGGGGCGACAATAAGCTCATTCTGTCGTCGCTTGTTAATGGTCCCTTACGTGATGAAATTGAGGCAGCCGGTGGCTTGAAGCTCGTTTACATTGATCCACCCTACGACGTTGGGGCTGATTTCTCACTGAACATTGATATTGGCGAGGATTCTGTCACAAAGTTACCATCCATCATCGAGGAAGTTGCGTACCGCGACACCTGGGGCATTGCCGGCGAGCGCTACGCTGCGATGTTGTCTGAACGACTCCGACTCATCCATTCGCTACTGGCTGACGATGGAACGATCTACGTCCATTGTGACTGGCGAGTTAATGCTCTCGTGCGATTCCTGCTCGACGAAATCTTCGGGCCTGAACATATCCTAAATCACATTGCCTGGCTATACGGTCTAGGAGGTAGTTCGAATCGCTACTGGCCTAGAAAGCATGACGACATTCTGTGGTTTTGCAAGACAAAGGACGCATATTACTTTGAGGCTGCCAAAATTACTGCAACCTCCCAACGGATGAAGGGGCAAGACAAGAAGGCTCCGGATTACTGGGACATTCCATCCATCAACAATATGGCCGAAGAGCGCATATCGTATCCAACTCAAAAACCAGAACAGCTCTTGGAGCGCATCATCGCATCCTCAAGCCAAAAGGGAGACCTAATCGCGGACTTCTTCTGCGGATCAGGCACAACGATGGCGGTGGCAGAACGACTCGAACGCAAATGGATTGGTGCTGATCTTGGCCGCTTTGCAATTCATACGACCCGGAAGCGACTTATCGGTGTCCAGCGCGAACTTAAGAAATCAGGTAGGTCCTACCGGGCGTTCGAGATACTCAACCTGGGCAAGTACGAACGGCAGTACTTCCTCGGCGTCGATCCTTCTCAACCAGAGGATGTTAGAGGGGAACAGTCACGTTCTAAGGAAGAGGCATATCTCGACCTCATTCTTACCGCTTATGCGGCCAAACGTTCGAAGCAAACTCCACCATTCCACGGAATCAAGGGGTCTACTGCTGTTTTGGTTGGCCCCATTGACGCTCCTGTTACTCAGTCCACAGTGCGAAACAGCGTCGCGGCTGCGAAGAGACTCGATATCACGAAGGTAGACATTCTTGGCTTCGAGTTCGAGATGGGAATCAAGCCAGCTATGCAGGATGATGCTCGTGAGCAGGGCGTGACCCTCGCTCTTCGATACATCCCGAACGACGTGTTCGACAAGCGAGCCATTGAGAAAGGTCAGGTCAAATTCTACGACGTTGCATACGTCGAGTTGAACGTAAAGTGGCAGGGCACAGCTGTAATTGTTGAGCTAGCAGACTTCGGCGTCTTCTACCGACAGGAGGATGCTGATGTCGCTGCTGCTCAGCTGAGAACTGGTGGGTCGAAGGTTGTGGTAGATCAGGGGCAGATCGTGCGCCTGTCCAAGGACAAAAGCGGCAACGTCACGCATGAGGTGCTCACTGGCGTGTGGACAGACTGGATCGACTACTGGGCGGTTGACTTCGACTACGGCAGCCAGAAGGAAGTCATTCGGGTCATCGAAGACGAGAAGGAAAAGCAGATATGGACGGGAGGATTTCTTTTTCAGAACGAATGGCAGTCCTTCCGCACTCGCAAAGATCGTGACTTGGAACTCGCTTGTGTGCCTCACGATTACGAGGCATCAGGCAGCTACAAACTGGCCGTGAAGGTCATCGACATCTTCGGCAATGACACCACCAAAGTTATCCCTGTGCAGGTACCTTGATATGCCAATTTCGCCGGACTTTCCTAAAGACCCCTATGTGATTCTGCCACCCGCGATTCGATGGTATCCCGGTGAGAAGGTCTCGACGCCCGAAACAGCCAACACGTTAATGCCGCCGCTGGTCTCGAAGATCAGACAAGGAGTGCACGAGTGGCGAGCCGACGGCTACCAAGCGTGCTCGGCAACAACCAAGGCATTGCTGCTCCATTGGTTCGACCAGTCGCATGAGATCGAACAATTAGACGGCACAACCCGAGAGTTTCGTTACTACTTCGCGCAGAGAGAGGCCATTGAGGCTGCGATCTGGCTCTACGAAGTCGAAGGTGCAAAAGACCCGTACTCGTTGATGAAGTACGACAGCACTGGGCGGGTGGCACGAGGCATGTTTGTCGAGGATTGGTGTCGGTACGTTATGAAGCTGGCGACCGGAGTGGGAAAGACGAAAGTGCTGAGCTTGCTCATGGCCTGGTCGTACTTCCACAAACTCTACGAATCCGATAGCGACTTATCGACTAACTTTCTACTGATTGCGCCGAATATTATAGTGCTCGACCGCCTCAAGGACGACTTTGAGGGGCTTCGCATTTTCAAAACCGATCCTGTGCTGCCGGCGAACGGATATGGAGGTCGCAACTGGCGCGATGATTTCCAGGTCAGAGTTCACATTCAGGACGAGGTGGGTCAGGTGTCTACGACCGGTAACCTCTTTCTCACGAACATTCATCGTATTTACGAAGGATCAGCAGCGCCTAGCCTCGCGGATGCAGACCTGACCAGCTACTTTCTTGGACCCAAGCCAACAGGCAAGACCACTGATCGGGGGATTGACCTCGGCGACGTGGTTCGAACGCTGAACGACCTGGTGATTTTCAACGACGAAGCGCACCACATCCATGACCCCTCCCTAGCGTGGTTCCACGCCATCGAGGACCTGTCGCAGCGTCTTCGTCAGAAGGGGTCCAAGCTTTCAGCGCAATTTGACGTGACGGCGACTCCAAGACATGATAATGGCGCAGTTTTCGTTGAGACAG
>JAJZIP010000273.1 GCA_021810525.1 Actinomycetes bacterium
CGTCTACTCACCTACAACTGGAGATAGGTACGCCGCACTCACGGGAGGCGTGGTGCAGGCCGCTTTGCTGCTACCTCCTCTCACGTTCCAGGCAGAAGCAAATGGGTACAACTCTTTAGCCAACGTGGGCAAGTACCTACCTTACCCATTCACCGCTTTCGCAGTGAATCCCAACTGGGCAAATGCACACAGTGCCGAGTTAGTGGCCTTCCTCAAGGCTTACCTTGAAGGTGTCAAGTGGCTCTACGACCCTGCCAACAAAGCCGCGGCAATCCAAATCCTCATGAAAGTGACCAACACAACCCAATCGGCAGCCGACCAGTCCTACACCTTCTTCGTGAGCCAGCTCAAAACCTGGCCCACCGACGGGTCACTCTCGTCGAGCGAGATGGCGAAAGTGGCGCAAGCGATGGTTGGACTCGGCGCGTTCAAGCAAGCCCCTCCGACAAGCAAGTTCATGGATATGACCTACGTTACCAAGGCCGCCCAAGAACTCGGCTTGAGCTGATAGCAGGGATTGCTGGTCGGAGTTCGTGACCCCCGCCTGTTCTTTGGCCTGAGCAGGCGGGAATCAGGAGCTGGACCATAGTTTCCAAAGTTGTTCGAGGAGGGCGCTGTAAGAACCGAGCTGAGCATTTCATAGACGAGGAGGAATTCATGAAGTACGCTGAAGAGCTGCGTCATGGCACCAGCATTGGTGACTGGCGGCAGGGTATCGATGTGGATCGCCTAAGAGCCGAGCGCCAGGAGAAGGCGCGAAAAGGCCTGCGAGATCACGGGTTTGCGGCAATTCTTGCGGCCAGACCTGAAAACACACGCTACCTCACCGGTCTCAAAGGGCCAGAGTTCCAGCCTGCACTCTGGTACACTCTCTTCCCTGCCGAGGGAGACCAGATAGTCTTCCACCATGCAGGGTGGATACCTATCTATCCCGCCGAAGCCCCTTGGATCAAAGAGTGGCGCCTCGCCAGAGCCTGGTTTACACGCGGACCGGGCGAGGAGGCCTCGCGGCTCGAAGCAGAACGATTCGCCCGAGAGATAAAGCAAGAACTCGTGACAATGGGGATTCAGAACGAGAAGTTGGCAATTGTCGGCTTCGATGGCCTGGCTTCCCAAGCACTAAGAGACGCAGGTATCACCGTCATTGACGGCTGGCCGATGATGTTGGACATAACAAAGACAAAAACCCAGGACGAGATCGAATGTCTGAAGATAGCCTTTGCCGCCACCGACGCAGCCTGGTACCGAACCTGGGAACTGCTCAAGCCAGGAGCCATTGACGTAGACGTCTCTGCAGAAGCTATGCTTGCAGCTCACAAGGCCGGAATCGAAGATGTGCCCACGGGTCATCTGCGAAGCGGGTCGCTCACATTCGACAGAGGCTTTGCAGGAACCGGCCGGATCATCAGTTTTGGTGACCTGGTTTACGGTTCGTTTTGCGGAGCCAAGTACATGGGATACAACACCTGCTACTACCGAACTTTCTCAGTCGGCAAAGAGCCCGATGCAAAGGTAAAGTCATGGTACAGCGAGCTTGTCGACCGGCTGAACAATGTGATCGAGGCTATAAAGCCTGGAAACACAACCGCCGATGCCGCGATTCACTTCCCCCCTGCCTCACGCTGGGGCTATAAAGAGGAGGCCGAGGTTCTGACGCTTGAGATTGGACATGGCATAGGCCTCTACAACTACGGGTATCCGATAATCAATAGGCAGTGGTCTCTGGAGCATCCCATGGAGTTCGAAGTCGGAATGACCTTGGCCATCGAAGGGCGGGAGGGCGCCCCGGGCGAGGGCGGCGTCCGCCTTGAAGATGCTGTGGTGATAACCGAGAACGGCGCCGAGCTCATCGATCGCTGGCCAAGAGATGAGATACTGGTGGCGCCTCATGGCTAGTATTCAGACAAACCTGTCAGCTGCCCTGGCAGACAACCCCTTGAACGCACCCCTCCAAGGCAAAGTCGCAGTAGTGATCGGAGGCGCAGGCGCAATCGGATCAGCCATTGCCACCGCACTTTCAAAAGGCGGAGCTACGGTCGCGATCGCCGATGCTTCTCCTTCATCTAACGAGGTCTGGAATCGAATCCATGACATGACCGGCGGTAAGGGCCGCTCCCTGAAGGTCGACCTGACCAACTCTGACGAGATAGAGTCTTGCTTTCGAGCGGTCCACGATGAGTTCGGAGCTGCTGACATTATGGTCCATGCTGCGGGAATCTACGTGCGCAAGGGGCTCTTGGAGATGTCGGTCGAAGACTGGGACCAAACTCTGGACATCAATATGCGCAGCTTCTTCCTCTGCACAAAGGCAGCCGTCCAGCAGATGATGCCAAAGGGCGAGGGAAGGATCATCGGCATTACC
The DNA here is from genome assembly GCA_021810525.1 of Actinomycetes bacterium. Classification (GTDB taxonomy): domain Bacteria; phylum Actinomycetota; class Acidimicrobiia; order Acidimicrobiales; family Acidimicrobiaceae; genus SCQM01. The sequence goes on from JAJZIP010000273.1 coordinate 2,363, forward strand.
TCGGGAATGGGCGTGTCAGGCCGGGCAAGAAGCTCTTCATACTCGGCATCGAAAGCGGCGATGATCGTCTTTGCAAAGTCGATTGCGCTGGAACTCGCGAACACTGGAATCACAATCAACTGCATTGGTCCGGGAATCACTGACAGTCCGCTGATGCGCAACGCCAACACTGAAGAGGAGATGCGACAGTCGGAGCAGAAACTCGGTCGCCCTATCGGCTCTCCAGAGAACGTAGTGGGACCAGTTTTGTATCTGCTGGGCGAAGCCACAAGAACAGTCAGTGGAACCACGTTATGGATGCGAGTACCGGGATAGAGGTCTTGACTTGGTTTCGATAGGACCTGTCGTTCCCTGATCAACTGCGGGCTGTACAATTCGGGTCTCGAACAGTAGAAAAGGAGAGCTTATGTAAGTTGCAGATTCGCTCCAGATCGGTTCCGTCAGCCCATTGGCATCATCGATGGTGAGACTTGACACTCTGGGCCAAAGCTATCTCCAGCAACACGCACTTGAACTAGTTAGAAAAAAGAAATTGAAAGCGCCCGTTCGCAAATGACAGGCTTATAAAAAGGGGGTCGACTCATGGTAACTGGATCCGGCAAGGAAAACTGGATGGAAGGCAAGTCACAGCTCTTCCGCAAGCGGCTGGAACGACGTGAAGCGGATCAGCTAAGGCGCAAGCAGGGACGGAGAGCCATCAAAGGCTCGGAGGTCACCCTGGACTACGAGGATCAAAACGGCCTTTGGCAGGGAGGACTGGTCTCTCAGGATCTTGGATTCGATAACCGCATCATCGAGGTCGACTGCCACATATATCCTCCAAAGACTCACTCCGTGACGCACAAGCACAACGAGGCGATCATCGTAGTCCTGCGCGGCAAGGGCTACAGCTACATCGACGAGGAGAAGATCGAGTGGGGGCCGGGAGACACCATGTACATCCCTGCCGGGGCATGGCACCAGCACTGGGTCCTCTCCGAGGAGCCCGCAATGGTCATCGCCATCAAGCCCCTGCCGCTACAGGAGTTCCTTGGTGAGATGAACATCATCTACAAAGGAGACGAGCCGACCTTCAACCACGACTACCGTCCAGGCACCTTCTTGGACGAGCTGAAAAAGGTGGGAACAGAGCTGATATAGGAGGAACAAGGGAAGCCGGACTTGCGCGCGACACCTAAGCCGCTCGCAAGTCCGCCTGCAGAGATCCATCTCAGATATCAATACGTCAATCGGTGTGCCTTGCG
>JAJZIP010000274.1 GCA_021810525.1 Actinomycetes bacterium
AGACCCGTCGCATAGCCAAGAGCGCGCCCGTGAGTAGTATGCATCGCGTTTGTCGCCACATAGAATGGCGTGCGTCCCGAACATCCGATGCCGCCGACGACCACTGCTTGGGTGGGGTCGATATCTAGGCGCGCAAAGGCGGTGGCAAGCCCTTCCACCGTGTTGCCGTTTCCGCAGCCGGGACACCAAACCGTGGGAAGGACCTGTGTCCTCAGATACTTGTCAACGTCAAAACCCAGCTTGGGCATCTGCCACCTCCTTGGTCGAATTCATCTGCTTGGCGGCAAACTCAGCAATGTCTTCCGGGGTGAGAAGGGTTCCGTCCGCTAAGTTGAGCGAATGCACCTCAGCCCGCCCTTCGACTGCAGCTTTGAGCGGAAGGACGATCTGTCCAAGATTGAGTTCGGGAACCACTATCGTAGCGACCTGGTTGGCGGTCTCTCGGAGAATCTGATTGGGAAAGGGCCAGAGAACCTTTAGGTCCAATAGGCCTGCCCTGATCCCGTCTCCTCTCAAGAGTTCGACAGCCTCTCTTGCAGCCCTGGCGGTTATCCCGTAGGCGGCTATTGCGATATCTGCGTCCTCGAGCCGATAGCCGGAGACCCACGATCTTCTGATCTCGGGATCGTTGCAGAGATTTTGGGTCGTTGTACGCATCATCTGCTCGGTGTGAAGGCCCCTCTGTGTCTCGGCGAGGCCGTTAGCTTGATGAGAGAGACCTGTCACTACCGTAACGGGACCGTGTCCGAACGGGACAAACGGGACGTCTCCGAAGCGTGGAGAGTCCGAGTCGATCTCTGGAAAGCTTGCCTTCTGCGGAGGGGGCGTCGGCGGAAGCTCGAATGGCTCCCTCATGTGTGCTATCACCGCATCTATCAAAAGGACCACTGGAAGCCGGTGCTTCCTGGCCATCTTGAAGGCGAGCACGGTCGACTCGTAGCACTCCTTTACGGATGAGGCCGTGATCACAAGTGTCGGTCGGTCGCCATGGCTGCCGAAGCGCGCCTGCATCACATCTCCTTGGGATGCCAGCGTTGGAAGTCCCGTCGAAGGTCCTCCGCGCTGGGCATCGACGATGACGCAGGGAGTCTGTGTTATCGAGGCGTAGCCGAGGTTCTCCTGCATGAGCGAGAATCCCGGTCCCGATGTCGCGGTCATCGGTGAAGCGCCGCCCCACGCGGCACCGATCACGGCGGCAATCGCACTCAGTTCGTCCTCCATCTGGAGAAAGACTCCGCCACGGGGCGGAAGCATCTTGCCCATTTCCTCGAGGATTTCGGTCGCGGGGGTGATCGGATAGCCTGCGAAAAAGTCGCAGCCAGCCGCAATCGCTCCCAAAGCCACTGCCTCGTTCCCCATTACCAGCTTTTGCCTGTTGCTAATTGGCACAGGGCTCATTTTTCACCTTTCCCGGAGTCCACGACGAACACGAAGTCGGGACAGCGTCCAGCACAGGCACCGCAGAAGATGCATTTGCCGATGTCAGCTACAAGGATCAGGTCATCCTGATCCAGTTCGAGGATCTTGGCCGGGCAGGTTTCTACGCACAAGAGACAGCTCTTACAGTACCTTCGGCGAACGGTCAAAGATGCACCGTCCTGCTCATAGCGGACTACTGTTTCCGCGCCGATGCGGTGCGGAGCTTCCTCGCCGAACTTTATGGTCAGACCGTTCACTTGGCTCTACCTTGCTCTGAAAGCCTGGCATCTATGCCCGCCGCCGCTACCTTTCCCATTCTTACGGCTTCGACAACCGTCGCCCCGCCGTTTAGCGCATCCCCGGCGGCGAAGTAGAGGGGATTTCCAGTTGCCCCCGTTTCAGGATTCACGTCAATCAGTCCGGACCGGAGTTCGATCCCTGGAATTCCGGAGAGGAAGTCCTTTCGCGGAAGTTGGCCTATAGCTTCAATGACAGTGTCCACCTCGAGCAGGAATTCGGATCCGTCCACCGGTACAGGTTTTCGCCTTCCCGAGGAGTCCGGGTCACCCAACTTCATTTTCAGGCACCTCACCGCGTTGACCCTTCCGTTTCCCTCGTATCTCACCGGGCTGGACAACCAGGCGAAGCGGACACCCTCCTGAACGGCCTCATCGAATTCGACGGGAAACGCCGGCATCTCTTTCTCGCTGCGCCGATAGAGAACGGTCACCTCCCCCGCACCAAGCCTGACAGCCTCTCGGGCGACATCCATTGCGGTGTTGCCTGCACCTATGACAGCAACCTTTTTCTTCACGTCAGGCAGGTCTGAAAGCTTTATTTTTTCGATGAATGGCAGTGAGGAGAATATCCCTTTGAGATGGTTTCCTTCGCATCCCGTGGTGGCGTCTTCGCCCATCCCGATCGCAAGAAGGATCGCGTCGTATGAGCTCTCGAGCTCCTTTCTAAGGGAGCTGTCAACCGTGGTGCCGAGACGGAACTCGACACCCAGCTCCCAGAGACGGGCGGTCTCCTGATCGAGTGGCTCTGTCAGCTGCCTGTAAGGAGCGATCGCGGCTCGCACAAGACCTCCGGTGCCGACCCTTGAATCGAAGAGGGTGACCTTGTATCCATGCTTTGCAAGTTCAAAGGCTCCGGTGAGCCCAGCGGGTCCTGCTCCGATTACCGCCACTCGCATTCCATTGTGCTGCGGCCTCTCCGGTACCAGAAGGTCGCCCTCTTTGAATGCCTGGTCGATCGCGTACCTCTGGAGCCGCCCGATGTCGACCGGTCGCTGGTGGGTGGAGTGGAGGACGCAAGCGCCCTCGCAGAGCTCCTCGGTGGGACAGACCCGTGCGCAAGTTCCCCCCAAAGGATTTGCGTCGAGGATGATCTCGGCCGCCTCAATGGCCTGGCCGACCGATATGGCTCCGATGAAACCTGGAACGTCGACTTTTGCTGGGCAGGCCAGCATACAAGGAGCAGGCGTGAGAGGCCCCCCGCACAAGAGGCAGCGATAGGCCTCGAGAAACGCATCTTGATGTGACATAGGCGGTTTCAGCTCAGCTGTCATGGCTTCCCACGGGTCTGACAGATGAGCTACCTCAAAGAGGTCCGGCCTCGGCGCGGCCTTTCGAAGCCCCCTCGTAATAGGCTCGGCTTGCACTGCTCTACCTCCTGGGCAGGATCGGCTTTGGCCTGCTCCGGAATTCATTCTCACAGTGGGCGACGAGCTTTGTCAAAATGAGAGCAGGGCTCCGCCGCCATCCGCTGGCCAGTTTGGTGCGAATCGAATGCGTAAGGGCTTCATACGTCAGAGCTTTTACGGGGGTCGCTTGGAGTGAAGGCCACTTTCAACCGCTCAGAGTCGGCCCATGACGCCTTTGGATGCAAATAGAGCGTTCCATGTCCGGCGATCTTGTCGCAGTTGCGGCAGTGGTTTCTGAGCTCTGCCAAGCAGCACTGTAAAAACTTGGTTTGACGCTCAGGGTGTTCGAACGAAGCTACGTAGTCTTTCGCCCAGATCTTTCGGGAGTAATCGATTATCGGCGTTGATGGAACACTGCTCGCACCGCTGGTGGAGGCAACTTTTTGGAGCCAGATGCCGGGATCACACGGGTACGGCACCGTAGTATCTCGGCTCGCAACACTGAGGTATCGCAGATAATCCGGGTTCCTGCCGTTCG
>JAJZIP010000275.1 GCA_021810525.1 Actinomycetes bacterium
TAGTAGGGTTCGAGCATCGCGTACATCACCTCGTGATATGCCATTTCCTCGGCTCTCATCTTCGCCATGTTCGTCACGCCCTCGATCTGCTCCTGTGTCATCTGTGGGGTTATCTGTGACTCGGCGAATGCTGGGGTCAGTGCTCTCACTTGTACTAGTACCTGTTCCGCTATCATCTCCGCCATCTCTTCTTTGACTTCGGGAGTCGATTCCTTGAATAGTTGCGGATGATCCCGCAGAAACTGTCGGGCTACTGGTAGATATGGATTTTCCATTTTCGACTCCTTCGGTCGGTTGTTCATCGAGTTCAGCAAAGAGATCGAGCTGCTCCCAATTTACTTTTGATTTCCCTCTTTTAGCCATTAGGTCAGGTGTCCTTTTTCGTCGAGATTTTTTGTGCCTATATCTATACATATGCACGAGGTTTTGATTTAGCTTGTGAGCAGGGGTTTTAGCTAACTAAAACTTTGGCCGGATCCCAAATTTGCCAACTACCGCTTCTGACGATGGCATCGAAGACTCGAACGTTGACTTCTCGGCAAAGCCGAGGGCATCGGCGAAGTACTTTGGCAGCACTGGCAGGTGTGCGACATCGAGGGTTTGGTCGAGTAGTGCTTTGCACTCGCAACCATTAATCAAAGAACCGGCAGCCACAACATATTGGCCCTCTGCAATAACCTTGAACCCAGGTGTTACTATGGTGGTGGCAAGGGTAGGAATGGGATCCCGATCATATCGGGTGCGGTAATACCACTGGACTCCGATTGGAGTACGAACTGCATAAGGACTCAAGTCCCCGCCGTGGTCTGCTATTTGGTCGATGAACTCTGTTGTTGCACTGTTGGTGCTCAGGTTTATAACTATGAGGCGGTTTCTTGCCCCTGTTGCGATTGCTACATTGGCACCATCCGGCCACTGTTGGGTTTGCCATTCAGCAGGGCGACGGTAGCGTTGTTCAATCGATACATCCAACCAGTGTTGGTCGGTTCCAGGTTGAAGTGGCGCAATAGCTAGATTCGGGTTATAGACACGGTACTGGCGCAGAATATCCGATGCGGACTTTACTTTGCCTGATTGGTTTGTAATTAGTTCCATATCTATACATATGCACGAGCCTCAAAAGTTGTTAGAAACCTTTGTGCATTGAAGGCATAGTTGGAGATCCTGGTGGCCTTTGCGTCTGGCTTCTAAGCGCACTTTCGATAGTGCGGTGTGCTTCATATGCTGGCATACCGGAAGCCATAGCCGCATTTAGGAGCCAACCTTCTAAATCCTCGACGCTGAATCCTTTACCGATGAACTTGGCGAGATAAAAAGCGTCACGGTTTAAAGTTTCGTTTCTCTGACCAGTTGAGGCAGAAGCAATTCGGTTTAGCCGATCCTTTAGCATCTCGGCGACGACTGGTGGAATTTCCTCGGTCGGCTTTGTGGCACGGTACTGTGGGCGCGGTGGGGGAGGCGTTTGTTTAGCTGCTTCTGCTAGCCATTCGGGGGCGGTCATGAGCCGTACTGGATACTGCTTCCACTTGTACTCGCCTTTTTCGGTCTTACTCGGTGGAGCCACTACATAACCACCTTCACCCCTGATGTCAATACCAGGTGCTATCTCACTGGTTGAGTTTTTGATCTTCACACCAGGAGGGATGGCGTAATAGAGATGGAGTCCCCCGGTGGGAGTCGATACCATTCCAATCCCGTGCTTGGCGTTGCCCATAGGAAGAAAGAAGCCCTGCTTTGCCAGTGCTCCAATTGACTGATGTCCATTTGCCCCACCATCATGGCAGTCAATATCGACCACCATCAGGTTACTGATCTCACCGGTGCGAATACCAACGTTCACGTTCTCCGGTCTAAACATTTCGGCCAAGACGTTTTTATCTTTGGTGGCTTCCTCTATCCAGTGAGACCCCCTTGGCGGGAGTTTGGAGTTTGGTGACAGTGCAAAACATGACCAGCCCCTATTGGCATAGGCGACTGCATGAAAAGCATTGGGCTGCAACGACCGCAGTGGCGGAAGCGAGACTTCCTCCCACTCTTGTTCTTTGAGTGCTGTGTTTGTGTTTTGTTCCATACCTATATGTATGCACGAGCTACAGAAGTCCCTAGTGGGCTGTGGTTCTAGCGCAATGTTTTACCTGGCCGGAAAGGTGATCTGAACCTCGTGCATACATATAGAGAAGAGGAAGTAATTGCGCTAGTTCGCACAGAGTTGATAACAGGGAGTTGAAATGTCACTAACAAGTGAGTTACGGGATCCAGGAAGTCTGGTGTCTAAGTGGGTTGATGAAAACTTTGATATTCCGGCAATTGTAGGGCTACTTAGGCCGCAGGTGCAAGGTTTGACGACGATAAAGCCTGCTGGGGATTTAGCTGGTTATCCATGGTCGATAGTTGGAAATGCTGTTGAGTTTCGTTTGCGCCAGAGCTGCGAGATCGATTATTACGCTACCTCGGCGAGCCTGGCTATGGCGGAAGAGCTTGCGGGATTTCATGATGCTCTTGCGGTTCTGTGGGATAAGTACAAAGACGACCCCTGGACTAGGACTGACGATGCTTGGGTTGTTTATTTTGCCGGAGTACTTGAAAACGTTTTTCGCAGCGGCAATGCAGATGAACTCACGAAGTACAGAGATGGTCTCAGTTATCTCAAGACCTCAAATGATTGGGCTGGATTCATTGGAGACATGAAGAGGCTGAGAAACAGCGAACTTGCTGGCATCAAGGCAGATAACTATCCGGTTTTGATGGATCTGATGAAACGGATGCCGGTTGCGAGCGAAGTGCTCGATGACATTATTCAGGTTTCAGTTGCAGTGTTACGCAGTGCAAATTTCCAAGGCATTAGACATAGCCCACTGTTTATAGACAATCCGGTATTTAGAGGCGGGAAGTGGGTAGGTGGAGCTGACGGGGATTTCTTAGTTGGTGGCAGTTTGTTTGAAATCAAGACCACTATAAATCCAGGAAACCTTCTCCAGGCAACCGTGAGACAGCTAATTGGTTATGTGGCTTTAGATACATCGGATCAATACCACATAGACGAACTGGTCGTTCTCCTTTCCCGACAAGGCGGTGCTGTTCTCGCGCTTGCTTTAGAGCGGGTTCTTGAGTTCTCGAAATTCGACCATAGACATCAGATGCAGTTATCAGCACAAGAAAGTTTCGGAGGTGTCTCATAATGACCGCCATTGTAAAAGGAACCCGAGGCAAAGAGCTGAATGGGGTCGGGAACAAAGGAAATTACTTACTGCCACGTGAAAAACCCAAGTTACTTAGATATGTTCAGCTCATAAAGCATCCAGACGGGGAAGAGGTTTCGACCAAAACAGTTCTGGTTAGCGAACCCCTTGATTGTGATGACGAGCTGGATAGAGCGCTCATCAAGAGAGAAAAGCACAGCATTGCCAAAAAAGGAGCAAGAGCGGCACATCGGGATGGAATATTCCACGAGATTCAAAGGATGTCTATTCGTATTCCGATCCTTGATCGTGAGGATCTCCTAAATGCAGCTATCTGTGCATATAACAACAGAGGGGTAAATCTTGCTTCGCTAAATAGCAATGAGGCATTCTTGGAGCGGATTCAGGTGAATTATTTGCG
>JAJZIP010000276.1 GCA_021810525.1 Actinomycetes bacterium
CGCTGGAGCCGTTTGGCCGAAGCCGGCGAGAACCCGGCGGTAGGGATCACCGGTGCCCGCTACAGCGTGAACATGATTTCATCGCTCTTTTATCAAGGCAAGCTGCATTTGCGTCTTGTGGGAGACGGCAAACATACGGTCCAATCGCTGAGTCCGGTGCTCACCAGATGAACTGGACTCAGCGGCTAGAGAGCGAAAACAACAGGATGCCTAGGAATTCCTAGGTTTTCTGGAACGGAAGAAACCAACGAATGGGCCATTGCCACAGATGGGCTACTTCGGCTTTTCCACCTGTCCGGTTACTATTCGAAGTTGAATCCGATGAACAGGTTTGAAAGAATGTTAAGGCGAACCGCAGAGAAAGAGCCGGCGTGACGAGCTGTGAAGAGCTGATGAGCAAAGCAGAACAGGCACACATGCGTTTGGCTTCAACCTGGGTTGCTGACGAGATCCTTTCGTGATCCGAACCCATGTAGTCCCGTCACCAATGGCTGTTCACTATGAGCAAAGCAGTGCGTGTGGTTGCGCTTGGAGAACTTTTCGGACTCGGCGCCTGAGGTTACATGGAACTGGGGTGTTCGAACGCTGATGCTGGAGGTGTCGTGAATGCGAGTTTGTGTCCCAATCACTGGGGATGGGAGCGTCGACCCGCGTTGGGGTCGTGCCGAAGTTCTCGCTCTTGCGGAGGTGGACGACGGTGAGTTGAAGAGCTGGGAAGAGTTTGAAGTGCACTGGGGAGAGTCGCACGAGGCGTCTACGGAGGCCAGGCATCATGCCGAGGTAGCCCGATTCTTGCGCGACCACTCAGTCGAGGCGGTGGTTGCGGATCACATGGGTCCCGGAATGCTGGCGATGCTCGATCGGATGAAAATTCGGGTTCGATTGGGTGCAAGTGGGATTGCCCGCAATGCGGTTGTTCTGCCGTTGCCGTGACCTGGATTAGGTCTGACTTTATAGACGGACGCGGTGCCGAGATTCTGATGCGGAAGAAGAGGCAAGCCGTTCCCTGGCTTTGCGGTGGCTTGCTGGGAAAAGCTCGAAACCTGGCTCGGGGCCATGGCATCTTCTGACTTTTACCGCTCTCTTGCATGTGTGGTCCGGGTAAAAGGTGTGCTCATGTCGCTTTATGAATCCTGATAATGGCTGATGCAGGAGTGTTGTCGAAGCCGATCTTTGTATACGCTATCAGCACCGAGTTGCTCTCAGCCACCGAAAGTACGTACTGAGGCCTTCCCAAAAGAGGATCCTTGATTGGGCCCAGTGCCTTCCTGGATTCGAGTCAGTTCGCGTAGCCTGACGTCTTACGTCGGTCCCGCTGACAAGGCAGAACTTGATATCAGATCGTGTCCGTCCTGTGGCGCCGGTACGATGATCGGTCTCTTTGACGACGGAAATATGCCGACAAAGGCTCCTTGATCACCTGTCCTATCTGGCTTTTATCCGATAGGAACATCGATTAGAACTCTAGTCTATACTAGAAAAACAAGGTCGGTCAAGCGTGAAATCGAGTCTTCGTGAAAGAGCTCAATCGCTGCATTGCTGTATGCGATTTCCTGCCAGTGCTGTAGCGCCAGGAAGTCAGATATGGGCCGCCGCCATGCTCTTCAGGTTCACTCAGAAATGCGCAGCTGGTTTTGCTCATTTGGGACTTTGAGCTAAATCGTGTAACCCCGGCTGGATGTTCAGATCTTCTGGCCGGCTGTACATGGTCTAACGGGGTTTGGCAGGCATCTGCCGCCCTGGCATGAACTGAGAGGTGAAGCAATGGAGAATATCCGACAGATCGTCATCATAGGTGCAAGTCTTGCCGGCGCAAAGGCTGCGGAAACGCTTCGGGCAGAGGGTTTCGATGGGGCGGTAATTATGGTGGGAGAGGAGCCAGTGCGGCCGTACGAACGACCACCCCTTTCTAAGGATTATCTTCGAGGGGAGTCTGGGTTCGACAGTGCAGCGGTGCATGAAGGCGACTACTACTCCAAAAGCGACATAGAGCTCAGAACATCGACAAAAGCAGTAGCGGTGGACATCTCAGATTCAGTCGTGTCGCTCGATTCTGGTGAGCGTATCCCGTATGATCGTCTTTTGTTAGCTACCGGTGCCACCCCACGGCGGCTGACGGTGCCGGGTTCTGATCTGCCTGGCGTACATTACCTGCGGACTCTTGCCGACGCGGATGATCTGAGCGCTGCCGTCGTGTCTTCATCGCCCGTGGTCGTGATCGGAGCAGGCTGGATAGGCGCTGAGGTTGCGGCTTCTGCTCGTCAGATGGGGGCCGAAGTATCCATGGTGGAGCTGGCCTCTGTACCTCTCGAACGAGTACTTGGACCTGACGTCGGACGAGTCTACGCGGAACTCCACGCGAGACATGGCGTCTCCCTTCACTTTGGTGTCGGTGTGGACTCGCTCGCCGGGGCAGGGAGAGTCGAAGAGGTGCGTCTGACGGATGGAACGGTTCTGCCTGCCGCCACGATAGTTGTCGGCGTCGGTGTGGTCCCACGCACCGAGCTGGCTGAAGCTGCAGGCATCGAGAGCCGCAACGGCATACTGGTTGACGAGCATCTTGCAACCAGTGCGGCCAACGTCTTTGCGGCAGGGGATGTTGCCAACGCGTTTCACCCGCTATACGGCACCCATATCCGACTTGAGCACTGGTCCGCCGCGCTAAACCAAGGGCCCATGGCTGCGAAGAACATGCTCGGTGGCGTCGTTCCTTACGACCGGACGCCATACTTTTTTTCAGACCAGTATGAACTCGGGATGGAGTACCGCGGTTGGGCACCTGCATTCGATAGCGTCATTTTCCGTGGGCGGCCCGAGCAGGGAGAGTTCATAGCATTCTGGCTCGATGGCGGCTCTGTCCTCGCTGCTATGAATGCAAACATCTGGGATGAGGGCGATACGCTAGAGGCGCTCGTGCGGCGGCGCGTCAGGGTGGATCCGTCCGAACTGGCCAACCTTGATGTCGGACTTGATACCTTGGTCCAACCGTAAGATTGTATGGGCGCCTCCAGCCAGAAGCCGGGTTATGAGGATCTGACTGGTAGACGCTCTGTTCGAAGGTTTTTCCCGTTGCGGCAGTCTTTGTGTCTGGAGCTTCCGATGCACACGTCCACTGAGTTCATCCCTATGGGGGGTGACAGTGTTTTTTGTCTTGGTCGATGGACGCGAGAAACGAGCCGGTCTGCTCATGGCTCTGCGGGACTTTCCGTGTATTTCCGGGAGGAGTTCGATCAGAAGTTCCTCGGTGGCTGCCATCTAAAGAGTTGGAAGTGCGAGCAGACCGTCGCAGGGACATTGGAATGATGCTCGATTCTTTTTGTTGGCCCGGTAGGGGAAAGGCGTCGATCGTTTCATAAGATCTAAGTGCCTCTTCTGTGATGACTGATCGCGCAGAATCAACCTCTGGTCGTGTCCAGAATTCCGGGGAGAAGTCCGTAGACAGTTTTTCTATTACGTACTAGAAGGTCACCTGACACTGCAAGGCTCTTTTGGGCGACCACCGCTACTTCCGTGGCTTCAGAGACTTGCTCGAAGCGTCTTGAATTCGTAAACACTGACGAAAGAGATGGAGGAG
>JAJZIP010000042.1 GCA_021810525.1 Actinomycetes bacterium
TAACCTTTGTCCATCGTGTTCAAAGATTTACAAAGGTGATGCCCGTCAGTTGATTGGATCTGGACTAATTGGTGGAAAGGGAATAAGTGAGGAAGTCTCTAATCACCCTCAGATATTTGCAACTCTTACTGCACCTAGCTTTGGAGCGGTTCATAGGTCAATATCTTCAGCTGGAAAACCAGAGCGTTGTCACCCAGGACCAAGGAGTTACTGTCCCCATGGAATGACACTGAGTTGCTCTGAGCGCCATAAGGCGAACGAGGAGTGCGTTGGTAGCCCGCTTTGTCCTAAGTGTTACGACTACAAAGGTGCTGTTATCTGGAACGCCATGTCAACAAAGGCTTGGCAGCGCACAACAATTTATTTGCGCCGTGAACTTGCAAAACTAATGGGAATGTCTGAAGCTGAATTCAGTACCTTGGTGCGAATCTCATATGTCAAAGTCATTGAGTTCCAACGACGTGGGTTGATCCATCTGCATCTCGTAATCCGAGCTGATGACGCGGAGAACCGGGAACTGCCACCGCCAATTTCAGTCACTACGGAAAATCTTGAATTAGCGTTCCGACTTGCTGCTAGCCGAGTGAAGGTTCCGGTTGATTTTGGTGAAGAGAAATCAGTCATTGTTTGGGGTGAGCAAATCGACACTCGGGCAATTGATCCGGGATCAACCAAGGCTGTAGCGAACTATTTGGCCAAGTATGCAACCAAATCAGCCACCGAATCAGGCGGCTTCGAAAAGCGCATAAAAGATGAAAGACAAATCGAATTCGCTAAGGCGTCTCCACACCTTCGCCAGATGGCACAAACTGCCTGGGGACTGGGTCAAGATCCAAACTACAACTTGCTCAATCTTGCTATGTGGGCTCATGACTTAGGACATCGGGGTCACTTCCTTACAAAATCTCGCAGGTTCTCGGTGACCTTCAAATACCTAAGAGAGATCCGCAGGGAATGGCAAGCAGTCCAACGTGTTGAGGATGAGCGTGATGACGACTTCTTTGGTTCTGAAGTCGAACTTATTTTTGTTGGCCAAGGTTGGCTCTGTAGTGCCGATGCCTACTGGGCTTCAAAGCTTCGGACAGATCACGACGAGGCCAGGGTACTTGCCTGGGAACGCTTTATGGAAGAACGCGAACTCGAAGGAATGTCGTCATGACCAGATCGTATTCAAAGAAAAGTAACGGACTTATTACGAAAGCACTCCTAAGTGTCGAAGAGTCCAAATTGATCAGAAAGGATTTGTCATGTCAAGACGTGTAGCTGCTCGAGCAAAACCGTTCATGTCGGCAAATGAAGTGGCGATAGTTCTTTGCATGTCAAAGGCCACTATTCACAGGTCGCTCAAACGAGGTGATTTTCCAATCTCTCACTTTGTCATAAACGGAACCATCAGATTCCTGAGAAGAGACGTAGATAATTTCCTAGGTATGAAAGAACCTGGGCTGACTGGTACCGATTGAAATGGCACGCACCATGGATTTAGTTGAGGAAGAATTCAGCTGTCAAGCAGTTTTCCTACCTCGTTGGCTACTTTTCTGTCCTCGTCTGAAATTGGATCAGTATAGTGTCTAGCCATGTGGCTTGTAGACCAGCCAAGACGGGACTGCTTCTGACGCTCGGAAACAATGGGGTCGATAATTGTTGCCTGGAAATGACGAAGTGAGTGAAGGTGAATATCAGATGGTAAACCAGCTTGCTTCGCGATCTTTTTGAACCCATGGGAAACGCTATCAGGATGTGGTGGAATCGACCCATCGGGAGAATAGCTAAACACGAAAGCATTTCCATCGAGTGCGAATCCGCAACTTTCAGCTAAGGCGAATTGAGAATCTTTTAGATCTTCGAGCGCTCTGATAGTTTCTTTATCTACAGCAACAGTTCGTAGAGATCCGGAAGTTTTAGGGGATTTGACGACCAAAGCACCTTGTGCTCCGATTACCGACTCGTCAACAATAACTTCTTGTGACTCGGATGAAATATCTGACCACCGAAGAGCTGCTGCCTCGCCTCTTCTCATACCAGTAGTGGCAATAAGTCTGATCAGCACTGCAATTTGAATGTTGCTCCCCTCCTCTGCAGTTTGAAGAATCGTTCTGACCTCTTCTAAGGTTGGTGACCGCACCGGAACTGGCTTCGATGAGAATTTGGGCAGGTCTGCTAGAGAAACAGGATTGGGAATTACACCTCCCGACCATTTGCCAGCAAGTCTGGCTGCTTTATGAAGAATTGCTCTTACCTGCCTGGTACCAGAAGCACCGAGACCATGCTGAGACAAAGTACGAAAATAAGCTTCAAGTTCGAACACCCCTACCTTTGCAATTGCTTTTCTTCCAACTTTGTCTTTGATGTGTAGGCGATAAAGACTTTCATAATCACTGACCGTCTTTGGAGAAAGGTCTTGCCATCCGTTTCGTTTCCAGGCCAAAATCGCATCATTGAAAGTCGTCTTTACTCCCCATAACGTGCTTTCGTCTGGTGATGGCTGGGTAGTTGATTCGAATTCGATCGAGAGTCTGGCGAGTTCTCTTTCCGCTGCTCTTTTACTTCCCACGAATGTAGTGTGTTTGTGTCGTACTCGTCCGCTGGCATCTCTGCCTAGATATAAGCGCAGTTCCCAGATGTCTGGTGGAGTTCGAAGTCGCATAGAACCCATAATAAACCTCAGCAATGTTGGGTTAATTGTTGGGTTTATCTTACTCCAAGCATGGCCCAAATACCACACACATGGGCTGAACTGCATATATTTGGCGCGCTCGGAGGGACTCGAACCCCCAACCCTCTGATCCGAAGTCAGATGCTCTATCCATTGAGCTACGAGCGCAAGCGGCGAGGCCATTCTACAGGAGATGCCGCTCCGCTCCCAACTTCTCGATCCTCGCAAATGTGCATCGATGTCCAACTGAGGCAAGAACCAGCAACTATCATTTCTTTCGACATGCACCGAGACTCTTGCGACGTAAGGATAGGAATCGTTGGGACCGACCTCGCTCCGCTTAACCCCGGCGTGGGAGCGCTTGAAAAGCTCTGCCTTGGCTGGGCAGAAGAACTGGAACTTATGGGATTCCAGATCTCCCTCTTCTCAGTAGGCTCACCGTATAAACCGCTCATTGGAAATCAAGAATTCCACGTCTTCGTCGATCAGAACGATCTTCATGCCAAGCTCAGCAGTGCAAACTTGGATGCTGTGATCGTCAATAACCGCCCGTCGTGGAATGCCGCTGGTATCAATTCACGCATCAACATCTTCCACAACTACCCCGACGCATGGCTGGTAGAGCCCGATGACAACCTGACGCTGATACTATCGAAATCTCGCAATTTAGCGGTCAGTGCCGCACTGGCCGAACAGGTGAACCGTGTTTATCCAACGGCACGAGCCTCGATTCTATATCCATTCATAGAACGGCCCTTCATCGAAGCCTCCAATGACGCAATACCCGAAACCCTCAACGGCTCTCACCACAAAATTCGAGTTCTCTTCCCGAATAGAACTCTTGAAAAGAAGGGCCTTCGCTTTCTCATCGCCGCCATCGACACACACCTCTTGGATGAGACATCCCTCACGGTCGTTAGGAACATTTCTCCTTGGACTGCCGAGACGGCTGAACACAGAAGTCTCCTGGATCTGGCGAGATCACGGCCGTACGTAACCATCAAAGAGAAGGTCCTCAATACCAAGGAGCTGATTGAACTCTATCGAGCCCACGATGTGATCGTGACCCCTTCGGTTCAGCCCGAAGGGCTCGGACTGATCCCGCTCGAAGCGCAAGCGACAGGTGTTCCGGTCGTAGCTTCAGACTTGGGTGGACTAACTGAGTCCGTCTTTCCCCCGAATCTAACCGTGCCCGTAGGATCGACATCTGAACTTGCGAAAGCGATTGCCTCAGCAACGAAGATCTCGAACGCGGAGAGAGAATCGCTAGCCAGCCTGATCGCCGGCAGGTTCTCGCGTGCTCAGTCCGCCCGCGCCCTTGCAGCGGAGATCGAAGCTCTACTCCACAGTGACGGTCTTCGCTAGGTTCCTCGGCCTGTCAACGTCGTTACCCAACGAGAGCGCCAGGTGGTATGCAAAGAGCTGGAGTGGAATGACGTCTAACACCGGCGCAAGGAGAGGATGGGTCTGGGGGACTTCAAAAATAGCATCGCCAAGAGCAATTGACTCGGTATCTCCCTCATTGGCCACCAGAACGATCTTTGCCCCCCTGACACGCACCTCCTCAACGTTTGAGATCGTCTTCTCCCAGAGACGGGTACGGGTGACTATTCCAAAGACAACAGCATCCGAATCGATCATGGCTATGGGACCATGCTTCAGCTCTCCGGCTGGGTACCCTTCCGCAGGAAGATAGCTGATCTCCTTCAGCTTCAGAGCACCCTCGAGCGCAACGGGGTAGCCGACATGGCGACCGATGAAATAGAAGCGCTTCACACCCACCATCGACTGCGCAACCTCTTCGATCGCTGCATCGCTTGTCAGAACCTGTTCGATCTTCTCCGGAAGTCGAAACATCTCCGAATATATCTCGCTGATCTCCGATGCATACATGCTGCGTCGCACCTGCGCCAGATACAGAGCCAAAACCAGGAGGGCCGAGATCTGCGCGGTATGTGTCTTGGTGGCTGCCACTCCAATCTCGGGGCCAGCCCTTGTGTAGAGAACCGCATCGGCCGCCCTTGCCATCGAGGAGCCCATGACGTTCGAGACTACGAGAGTCTTGGCTCCAAGCATTGTCGCCTCCTTCATCGCGGCGATGGTATCCAAAGTCTCTCCAGACTGGCTGACGCCGATCACCAAAGTCTGCTGATCCAAGACCGGATCGCGATACCTGAACTCTGAGGAGATGTCCAGCTCCACTGGAAGCCTTGTCCAGTGTTCGATCGCATACTTGGCGACCATTCCGGCGTGATATGAGGTACCGCAGCCGACTATAAATATCTTGTTGATCCTTCGAAGCTCTTCAGGATCGAGCCTCATTTCGTCGAGCGCAATCTCGCCTTGTTCATTGACCCGTCCAAGAAGCGTGTCCCTCACCGCCGAAGGCTGCTCGAAGATCTCCTTTGACATGAAATCTTGATACCCTCCTCGCGCCGCAGCCTCGAGATCCCACTCCACGGAGATCTCAGAAAGCTCAACGGCCTTCCCGAATAGGTCAAATAATCGATTCCCGTCTGGAGAAACCACAACCACCTGATCGTCTCCGACCTGATAAAAGCAGTCTGCCTTGCCGAGGATGGCAGGGATGTCAGAGGCCACAAAGTTAATGCCTTGACCAGAGCCAACAATGAGGGGCGCCATTCGCTTGGTCGCAACAAGGACCTTAGGATCGCTAGCATCTATTGCCACAAACGACATTGCGCCGCGGAGACGTGACATAGACGTGGTGACCGCCTCCTTCAGCGAAAGCCCCTCTTTTAGATATGCCTCCAACAGATGCGCAATGACCTCGGTGTCGGTCTGCGAGGTAAAGACGTGCCCGCCCTTCTCAAGCTCGCTTTTCAGCTCCCTGAAGTTTTCGACGATCCCGTTGTGAACGACTCCAACACCACCTGAGCAGTCGAAATGCGGATGGGCATTATCGGTGGTCACCCTTCCATGCGTTGCCCAGCGGGTGTGCCCCAGGCCAGCAATATATCCATCGGACTTGTCCTTTGTAAGCTCGGCCAAGAGCTTGAGCGAGGCGGTTCCATCGACGGCTCGTATCCGCTCCAGCGTCCCGTCCGCCCTGACGACAGCAACACCGGCCGAATCGTACCCACGATATTCCAGCCTGGCCAAACCTTCTACCAGGTCGTTCAGACTTGCTGCTTCACCAGTGGAACCAATTATTCCGCACATGCGTTCAAGTCTAGGTTTTTTTAGCCCACAACCGCAGCGTGGCAGAGAGCTGAACCCTGATTCAGCCCGATCTCGTAGGCACCTACCGGTGCTGCTCCAAGAACTGGCATATCTCGCCTACCACGCTGTCTGCCAACTCTCTGGAAGAGGCCTCCGCCATGACCCTGACCTTGGGTTCGGTCCCGCTTGGCCGAACAAGAATCCTGCCCGAGCCGGCCAGGGAGTGCTCCAGGCGGGAAACCATGTCCGCCAACCCCGGAATCTGAACAACTCGCTTCGGATCTTCGAACTCCATCGACACCATCGATTGAGGAAGCTTTACCATCGCTTGTTTTGCAAGCTCTGCCAAGGACTCGCCTCGTCTATTTATCAGTTCGACCAGCCTGACGGCGCTGAGGAGGCCGTCCCCTGTAGTAGCCAGATCGCGAAAGATTATATGGCCGGATTGCTCCCCCCCGAGGGACAGGCCCTCTTCCTCCAGCGCCTTGAGCACGTAGCGGTCCCCAACCTGGGTCTCATGAACGCTGATGCCATTCTTTGCCATGGACTGGCGGAAACCGAGGTTGGTCATCACGGTTACCACGACTGAGTCGCCACGAAGCCTGGACTGCTTTTTGAGATCCAAAGCAAAGATGGCCATGAGCTGATCTCCGTCGATCAGCCTGCCCTCTGAATCCACTCCAAGCATTCTATCGGCATCTCCGTCGAGCGCAATCCCGAAGTCCGCCCGGCGTTCTAGCACTTCCTTTACCAACAGCTCTGGATAGACCGATCCACAGTTCTGGTTTATGTTCTTCCCGTCGGGGGCAACTCCTATGAAGCTGACATCCAAATTCAGGGTGGAAAACAGCCCAGGTGCCACCGAAACCGCAGCTCCATTGGAGCAGCCGATAACCACCTTCAACCTTCTCGACTCGGACACGCCGCTGTGCGAAAGCAGATAGGAGGTGTACTCATCCAATGCGGTGGAGTCGATCACGATCTCCCCAACCTCGTCGGTTGCGGGATTGAGGGTCCCCGACAAAATGACGGAATGGATCTGCATCTCCAACTCAGACTCAAGCTTCATCCCACCGGGAGCGAAGACCTTGATCCCATTGTCCTGATAAGGGTTGTGCGAGGCGGAGATGACCACTCCTACCACGCCCCTCCTTGCGGAGATGTAGGCAACCCCAGGTGTGGTTATGACGCCGAGATCGACCACTGAGACCCCCGAGGAACTCAATCCGCTCGCCAAGGCACTTGAGAGCATCGCACCCGACACCCTGGTGTCTCGCCCGATGACGACTGTCTTGGGTTCGAATACCCGTGCTAGGGCCCGCCCAAACGAAAGAGCGAACTCAGGAGTAAGCTCCTGGTTCGCCCTCCCTCTAACACCGTCGGTCCCGAATTCGAGCATTTGTGCTTTATCTCTTCGAGTACTGTGGAGCCTTCCTTGCCTTCTTCAGGCCGTACTTCTTTGATTCCTTCTCGCGAGCATCTCTTGTAAGAAATCCGGCCTTCTTGAGCATAGCCCTGAGTTCGGGTGTCACGGTGATTAGTCCCCGTGCGATTCCGAGACGGAGAGCACCCGCTTGGCCGGAAAGTCCGCCGCCATCGATCGTCGCATCAATGTCGTAATTTCCTGTGACATTGGCGACCCGAAGCGGCTCAGTTGCAAGGTTTCTCTGGACAAGCGATGTGAAGTAGTCTTCAATCGGTCGCTTGTTAATTGTTATTACACCGGTTCCGGGGCGAAGGCGAACACGTGCGACCGCCTGCTTGCGACGTCCTGTTGACTGTGATAATGGCGTAGGCATCTTCTTTATCCTTACGAAACCCTGCGGGCGTTTTCGATTACAAAGGGCACAGGCCCCTGGGCGGTGTGCGGATGCTCCGGCCCGGCATATACCTTGAGCTTTTTCGCCATGGCACGGCCAAGACGGTTGTGTGGCAGCATGCCCGTGATTGACTTCTCTACGACAAACTCCGGCTTGGTCGCCAAAAGATCTGCGTAGCTGGTAACTGTAAGCGCACCAGGGTAGCCCGAATGACGATAGTCGAACTTCCTTTCTGCCTTGTTGGAGCTCATCGCAACCTTGGCGGCGTTAACCACGATCACGTAGTCGCCGGTGTCAAGATGTGGAGCATAGATTGCCTTGTGCTTGCCACGAAGCAGGCTCGCGGCAACAGTGCTCAAGCGGCCCAAAACTAGGTCCTCGGCATCAATAACGTGCCATGTGCGCTTTATGTCTGCTGGCTTCGTCGAGTAGGTACGCATTAATTCCTCGCATGAAAACTGGAAACAACGTCGAGGGGAAACCTCCCCTTCCGCCGCCTGCACAGCACGGTAGAAAATCGACACGGTATTCAATAATACCGGATTATCTTCTAAGACCAGCACTCTCCTGGCCGATTTGTGCATCAGCACCACCTTGGCAGCACGCCCTCGTCATATCCGACCTCCCACAGGATCAGCCCTGAAGCGGGCACCAGGAGCTTGACCCAAGAGCGATCCCTGGCCTCTAAAGCCTCGGCCACATAATTCGGGCTCTTCTTCAAGGCACCTACCTGATATAGCAGCCCGGCGATCGATCTGACCATCTGATGACAGAAGGAGGAGGCGGTGATCCACAGGTCCACCCCGCCAGGAATCTCCTCCAGCAGTATCTCGTCGACTCTTCGAGTAAGTGAGGCACCGTTGGAGTCTTTGCGACAGAAGCTGGAAAAGTCGTGCTCACCCAGCAAGGCTTCGGCTCCCTCGCGCATCTTGGACAGCTCCAACTTCTCCTGTATCAGCCAGCTGGTTCCGCCAGTCAACGGATCGCGGGTTCGGCCGTAGGCGAAGCGGTAGAGGTATTTACGGTACCGGGCGGAGTGCCTGGCATTGAAATCCTCACCCGCTGTCCATGCATTGCGCACGGAGATCCTCTCATCCAAAAGAGAGTTCATAGACCTCACAAACCGCTCTGGATCGAAATGTTGGTCGCGAGGAATTGCAAAAGAGACCACCTGAGCCCTGGCATGCACCCCTGCGTCTGTCCTGCCTGCCACCGTAAGCCTGGGCCTTTCACCCAAGCAAATCTCTATCGCACGGAGCAACTCACCTGCCACGGTTGCTTGCTCCGGCTGATAAGCAAAGCCGGAAAACCCGTTGCCCAAATAGGAGACGACGGCACCGACGATCTTGAGATCAGAATGCGAAAGATCCATATCCCGACCCTGGGGGTCAGTGATATGGACCTCGAAAGACTCGTCAGAGCCGATCACACAAGCTCTATGACCGCCATGGCGGCGTTGTCGCCGTTACGGGTTCCAAGCTTGAGAACCCTGGTGTAGCCACCTGGGCGACCTTCGTAGCGTGGGCCGATCTCCTCAAAAAGCTTATGGGCCATGTCTTTGTCCCTCAGGAAAGACATCACGAGCCGGTGGTTGTGAAGACCGCCCGTCTTTGCCTTGGTTATCAGCTTCTCGGCGACCGGGCGCAGGGCCTTGGCCTTGGCCTCTGTGGTCACGATCGACTCGGCGGCAAACAAAGAGGCCGCAAGGTTCGCCATGATTGCCTTTTGATGTTGAGCGTCACCACCGAAGCGGCGGCCCTTCTTTGGACGTCCCGGCATTTCTAATCCTTACTCTTAAGCATGAGTCCACGCTCTTGCAGGCGCGACGTCACCTCGTCCAACGACTTCTGACCGAAGTTCGTAATAGAAAGCAGATCATCGGCGGTCCGCATTATGAGTTCGCCGATGCTGTTGATCTGAGCCCTCTTGAGACAGTTGCGAGGCCTCTCGGTGAGATCGAGCTCTTCGATAGGCAGGCTCAGATCAGGTGAGATCTCCTCTTCCTCCACGATCTCGGAGAGCTCAAGGCCCATCGGATTCTCGCTCATCTCGGCGATGACTCCGAAAAGCGTCTTAAGTGTGTCTCCGGCAGATGCCAGCGCCTCAAGTGGGGTCATCGACCCGTCGCTCTCTATGTCCAAGATGAGCATGTCGAAGTCGTTAGACTGCTCGACACGCGTGGGCTCTACGGTAATCATCACCCTGCGGATCGGAGAAAAGATGGAGTCGACGGGAATAACCCCTATTACCGCAGACGTCTTGTTCTTCTCCGCGGAACGATAGCCTCTACCCCTGTCGACCGTCGCGTCGAGGGCCAGGCGTCCCTTTGCTGAGAGCGTCGCGAGCGCGAGATCCGGATTGATGATCTCCACGTCAGATGAGAGCTGAAAGTCTCCGGCCCTCACTACTCCAGGACCTCTTGCATCAAGACGAACCGTCACCGGCTCCTCGGAGTAGCTGCGGAACACTATATCTTTGAGGTTCAAGATGATGTCGGTTATATCCTCTTTGACGCCAGGAAGGGTCGTGAATTCGTGCAGCGCCTCATCGAAGCGCACCTGGGTCAGTGCCGCTCCAGGAATCGACGAGAGCAGCGCACGACGAAGAGAGTTCCCAATTGTGTGGCCAAAGCCGGGCTCCAGTGGGCCGATCGCAAACTTCTGGCGATTCCCGACCTGCTCGCCCAATTCCTCGACAGAGGGTCTCTGAATAAAGAGCAACGTATCTCCTTAGATCGTCTACTTGGAGTAAAGCTCGACTATGAGCTGCTCACGGACGGGAACATCGATGTGCTCACGCAGTGGTGGATTGAGAACGTTGGCTTCAAAACCATCGGCGCTGAGTTCCAACCAACCGGGAACCCTGCGGGCTATGGTGTCACGGTTGTGAACTACCACGATATAATCTCGAGCCTTTTCAATCAGAGTGACAACATCGCCTTTACGAACGCGGAGCGAAGGAATCGTTACTCTTCGGCCATTGACTCGAACGAGACCGTGACGGACAAACTGACGGGCCTGGGATCTTGAAGACGCCCATCCCGTACGAAACACGACATTGTCAATGCGCATCTCCAGCATGGTGAGCAGGTTTTCACCTGTGATTCCGTGCTGGCGGTTTGCTTCCTTGTAGGTGTTGACGAACTGCTTCTCCAGCACGCCGTAGATCCTACGCGCCTTCTGCTTCTCTCTGAGCTGAGTCAGGTACTCTGAGCCCTGGCGGCTGCGCTCACGCCCGTGAACGCCAGGAGGAAACGGCCGCGACTCCATAGGACACTTTGAAGAGTCACATTTTGGACCCTTCAGATAAAGCTTCATTTTCTCTCTTCTGCAGAGACGACAAACTGGTCCGGTATAACGAGCCACTTGCTTCCTTTCTCGGACTAGACCCTACGGCGCTTCTTGGGGCGGCAACCGTTGTGGGGCACCGGAGTAACGTCTTTTATCGATTTGATTTCTATGCCGGAGTTGGCAATTGCACGGTGTGCGGTATCGCGACCGGAACCCGGCCCCTTGAGCAGAACGTCCACGTGACGGACGCCGTGTTCCATTGCCCTTTTAGCACATGCTTCGGCCGCTAGCTGAGCGGCAAAAGGCGTCGACTTCCTGGAGCCCTTGAACCCTACGTTTCCCGCACTCGCCCACGCGAGGACATTGCCTTCCTGATCTGTGATCGACACGATCGTGTTATTGAAAGACGAGTGGATATGGGCAACCCCATATGCGATGTTCTTCCTGTCGCGCCTTCTCGGACGCCTGCCTCCCGGCTTGACCTTCGCCATTACTTGCGTACCTTCTTCTTCCCGGCAACCGTCTTCTTCGGACCCTTACGCGTTCTAGCGTTTGTGTGAGTTCTCTGACCTCGGACCGGCAACCCTTTGCGGTGGCGCAAACCCTGGTAAGATGCGATCTCCATCTTGCGCTTAATGTCTTGGGCAACATCTCTTCTGAGATCGCCCTCTACTTTGAGATTGGCATCTATCCAAGTCCTAAGCTTCAGCACTTCCTCGTCGGTCAGATCCCGGACTCTCGTGTTGGGATCAACGCCCGTCGCCTCGCATATCTGCTGAGAGGTAGTCAAACCCACTCCAAAGATGTAGGTCAGAGCAATCTCCAACCTCTTCTCTCTTGGAATGTCTACTCCGGCTATTCGTGCCATTTATCAACCCTGCCGTTGCTTGTGTCGTGGATTTTCGCAAATGACCTGAACGCGCCCATGGCGGCGGATCACTTTGCACTTTTCACAAATTGTCTTGACGCTAGCTCTTACCTTCAACTTCTTCCCCTGATCAGTCGGGATTTTCCATCAGAACCTGGCTGGCTCTTGGACCTTACTTGTACCGGTAGGTAATTCTTCCTCGCGTGAGGTCATACGGAGTTAGTTCTATCTGGACCTTGTCACCTGGAAGTATGCGGATACGATGCATGCGCATCTTTCCCGAGCTATGCGCAAGTACCTTGTGCCCGTTTTCAAGCTCAACGCGAAACATCGCATTTGGCAGGGGCTCGATTACAGTCCCTTCCAAGACAATTACATCTTCCTTTGATTTGGTCAGCTGACCCTCCTAAAAAAATATCCCACCACTACTGGAACCTTTCGACACGCAAATTCAAACTCCGCGAACAATCCACCATGCAAATGCGGTGAAGTACTCGACTTAGTCCGGTTACCAGATCTTGGCTTCGCCAAAACTGGACATAGTTATACCAAAGATCCGAGGAACCATTATATTAGTTGGCGCAGCGTATTCTGCCTGCCGAACAACCGCATTTGAGCTCGCTCATCCATGAAATCGCTCCGTGAGAACCGAAACTCACACTGTAAGGATTTCTGGCCCGTTCTCCAATATCGCAATGGTGTGCTCGAAGTGCGCGGAAAGCGAGCCGTCCGCGGTCACCACGCTCCATCCATCATCCAACGTCACAGTCTCGGCACCCCCGACATTTACCATCGGTTCGACGGCCAAGACATTTCCGGCCTTCAACTTCGGCCCGGCATTCCCCGGCCAATAGTTTGGCACGCTCGGCGGCTCATGCATCGAGGTTCCGATGCCATGCCCCA
The DNA here is from genome assembly GCA_021810525.1 of Actinomycetes bacterium. Classification (GTDB taxonomy): domain Bacteria; phylum Actinomycetota; class Acidimicrobiia; order Acidimicrobiales; family Acidimicrobiaceae; genus SCQM01. The sequence continues at coordinate 12,721 of JAJZIP010000042.1, forward strand.
CATAATCTTTCACCACACTGAAGCCTTCGGCTTCGACAATCCTCTCCACAACCCTGCCGATGTCATGCAGGCGGTTGCCTTCGAACATCACGTCAACAGCGGCCAAAAGCGAACGCTCAGTGACGTCTATGAGGTGCTGCGCAACTTTCGATATCTTTCCGACACCAACCGTATAGGCGGAGTCCCCGTGATATCCATCAACGATGGCACCACAGTCGATGGAAATAATATCCCCCTCTTCGAGCACGTAACTGCCCGGAATACCGTGAACGATCATCGAGTTCGGGGAGGTACAGATCGTCGCTGGAAAGCCGTGGTAATTCAAAAAGTTCGATTTGGCACCACGCTTTTCGAGCACCTGCCTGGAGATCTTGTCTAGCTCCAGTGTGGTGATGCCGGGGCGGACCATGTCCATTGTGCGCTCTTTGATCTCGACGACCACCTTGCCCGCCCTGCGCATTTTTGCGATTTCTTCACTATTGCGCCTCACGCACACTCCAAATTCAAGTTGACAGAGACTGCAGTTGCCTACGTCTTGTCACGAGTAGCGGCCTCGACGACCTCGATGAGCCTCTCCATGACTTCGTCAGGCGTGCCGATGCCATCAACCACTGCCAACAATTTCCTATCCGAATAAAACTTGAGAAGAGGAGCGGTCGATTCCTCGTAGAGGTCAAGCCTGCGACGGATCGCAGACTCCGTATCGTCAGGTCGCTGCACCACCTCTCCGCCGCACAGATCACAAGTCCAATTCAGTTTAGGCGGTGCTTCAAGAGAGTAGATCGCCCCGCAGGTTGAACAGACCCTTCTCGATGACAACCGCTTCAGCACAAGCTCAGTGGGCACATCGAGGTCCAAGACCAGATCAAGCGAGTTTGGCTTCACCATCTCGTCCAGCGCCTTGGCCTGAACCGTTGTCCTCGGAAATCCGTCCAGGAGGAAGCCGCGAGAGGCATCAGATTCGGCAAGCCGCTCCTCGACTAAGCCCATCACGACATCATCCGGTATGAGCTCTCCCCTATCCATGTACGCTCTGGCCAGCTGTCCGAACTCGGTGCCAGCTTTCACCGCCGACCTCAACATGTCTCCGGTTGATACATGCGGAACCGCGAGGTAGTGGGACAGACGTACGCACTGCGTGCCTTTGCCCGCGCCCTGCTTGCCAAGGACCACCAGCCTTGCGCCACGTGTCACTAACCGACCTCCTGCTCAAACGCCTAATGAAGGAATCCTTCATAGTTTCGCATTGTCAACTGAGAATCAATCTGCTTCATGGTTTCGAGCGCCACTACTACCGCGATAAGCAGGGTGGTGCCAGCAAACGGATATCCAGTTATGTGCCAGATGGCCAGTGCGACGGATGGCAGCAACGCCACTACGGCCAGAAAGAGAGAGCCTGGGAGAGTTATCCTGTTGAGGACCTTTGAAAGGAACCTCTCCGTGGCCTGACCTGGCCTGATACCCGGGATGTATCCTCCTTGCTTGCGCAGGACGTCAGCCTGCTGGTAGGGGTCGAATGATACCTGGACATAGAAGAACGTGAAGAGAACTATCAGGACTCCATACACGCCTATGTATACGAAGCTGGTAGGTGAGACGAGGTGATTGTTCACAAAAGACCTAAACGAAGCGCCTGGAATTACGTTCGACAACAGTACTGGGAAATACAAAATCGATGAAGCAAAGATGATCGGTACCACACCGGCCTGGTTGACCTTCAGAGGGATGTGCGTGGTCTCTCCGCCATAGAGCTGGCGGCCCACCACCCTGCGAGGGAAAGTGACCGGTATGCGCCTCTGACCCTGCTCTACGAAGACGATAGAAACGAGAATCGCAACCACCAATATGCAGATCACTATGAACTCTGCAGTGGTGGCCTGCTCAAAGATGATCCTTCCCCCGCCCGGAATGCCCGCGACGACGCTCGCAAAGATCAGGATCGACATACCCTGGCCGATCCCGCGGATAGTTATGAGTTCAGCCAGCCACATAACGAATGCGGTGCCGGCTGTCATCGTGACGACAATAAAAAGAACCCTTGGGATGGTGAAATTTGGTATGAGATCGATGCTCTGGCCGCTGGGCAGGAGTCCAGCACCGCCGTTGTGGAACACAAAGGCAAGTCCTGTCGATTGCATGACAGCCAAAGCGACCGTGAAGTACCTCGTGGTCTGGGTTATCTTTTTCTGGCCTACGGCGCCTTCATCCCTCCATTGGGAAAGCTTAGGAATCACCGATGTCAAGAGCTGAATGATGATCGATGCCGTGATGTAGGGCATGATGCCCAGGCCAAACACGGCGAACCGCGTCAGGGCGCCGCCAGAAAAAAGGTTCAGAAAGCCCAGAACTCCTCCGGTTCCGGCCGTGCCGGTTTCAAACTGCCTCACCGCGTTGAAGTCGATCCCAGGAGCTGGCACGTTAGCACCAAGCTGGTACAGGGCTATGACGAGAAAGGTGAACAGTACCTTATTTCTAAGCTCCCTGACTTTGAAGACATTCGCTAATGATCCGAACACTAATAACCGCCAGTCCATCTCTCCGAGGCAAATGTTGAGAGCTCGTCCCAACGCCCGTTTCTTACGGAAGTATTTTCACACTAGTTCAATAACGAACAAAATTCGAACGCAGCCGCGCCTTTATAGCAAAAACAGGTGGCCGACACGCAGCCACCACCTGCCCGCTTGCGAAACCTCAGCCTATCTGTTCGTTATGGCATTGCCCTTTGCGGGCGGACGTCCGTTCCCAAAGGGAAGGTCCAGCTTGATCGCCGATCCACCCTTTGAGACAATCGCTGCACGCGCCGACTCGGAAAAGGCGTGTGCGGAAACCGTTACTCCCGTGTTGAGCTTACCGTTTCCCAAAACCTTTACTAATCCGTGCTTTGGAACCAAGCCGTGAGCCTTGAGCGCTTCTGCATCGATGACCACCACTCCTTGGGAGGCGAGAGCCTCGATATCACTGAGGTTCACCACTGAATATTCGACACGAAACGGGTTTTTGAATCCCTTGAGCTTGGGTATGCGCTGTACCAGCGGCAGCTGGCCACCCTCAAAACCCAGGGGAATGGTGTCGCGGGCTCCCTGCCCTTTGGTCCCCCTGCCGGCTGTCTTTCCGCCCCTGCCTGCAGTGCCTCTGCCCACTCGCTTCTCGCGCTTGGTTGCACCCGCAGCGGGAGCCAAATCATGCAATTTTATCATCTCTATGCCTCTTTTTCCTCTACAGATACGAGGTGGCTCACCTTTGCGATCATTCCCCTGATCTCTGGACGATCGGCATGCACACGCTTCTTTCCAATGCGTCCAAGGCCAAGAGCCTTGAGTGTTCCCCTGTGCTTCGGCTTGGTGCCGATCGAGGAACGGACCTGCTGAACAACTAAGTGCCTCTCCGTCATCAGCTGGCCTCCCCATTCTGAGTATTGGTCTTCGACTGGTTGTATGCATTCAAAATTCCGCGCGGAATTATCTCGTCTGCCGGCTTGCCCCTGAGTGCAGCAATCTCGTCGGGCCTTCTCAAACTCTTGAGACCCGCTATGGTTGCATGGGCCACGTTGATGCCGTTCGACGAGCCGAGGCTTTTCGCCAATATGTCGTGAATGCCCGCCATCTCCAGAATCGCTCGTGCTGCTCCGCCGGCGATGACTCCCGTTCCCGGTGCAGCAGGCTTGAGCATGACGCGCCCTGCGCCAGCCTCACCGATGACGGGATGCGTTATGGTCGAGCCAGCCAACGGCACGTCAAAGAGGTTCTTCTTGGCCTCCTCGATCCCCTTTTGGACAGCCAGACCGGCCTCCTTGGCCTTTCCGTAACCCAAGCCGACCTTTCCATGTCCATCCCCGATGACCATGAGCGCGGTGAAAGAGAACCTCCTGCCACCCTTTACAACCTTGGCAACACGGTTTACCTTGATCGTGCGCTCTTCGTATGCAGCCTCAGCCATTCCTAGAACTCCAATCCACTGGCTCGAGCACCGTCTGCGAGCGCAGCGACTCTGCCGTGATATTTAAACCCGCCCCGGTCAAAGACGACGACAGATATCCCCTTTTCTTTTGCCCGAGATGCCAGCAGCTCTCCGACTCTTCGGGCAGCTTCGACATTGCCCGTAGCCTTCCCTTTGAACCCGCCCTCAACCGTCGAGGCTGCAACCAAGGTCTCGCTGGCCGAATCATCGATCAATTGGGCAACGATGTGCTTGTTGGATCGGAACACCGCCAGTCGTGGTCTCGCTGCCGAACCCACCACAAGCCGCCGAACTCTGAAATGGCGCTTCTGCCTGAGCGCCTGTGAGCTACGCGTTGTCGATGACATCTAAAACTTTCCTTCCAATACCATGAACACCAGCAGCAAACCTCTACGGGACCTTCCAGGACCCAGACGACTCCCTGCTACTTACCTGACTTACCAGCCTTACGAAGAACCTTCTCGCCCCTATAACGAACTCCCTTGCCCTTGTAAGGCTCAGGCTTTCGAATCTTGCGTATATTTGCGGCAACCTGTCCGACGAGCTCCTTGTCGATTCCTTTGATGCTGATCCTTGTAGGCTGCGGCGTTTCGAAGGTCACCCCATCAGGAGCAGGAACGACGACAGGGTGGGAGAAGCCCAGCGCAAGCTCGAGCTGGGTCGGGGACTTCGCCGCCGCCCTGTAGCCAACACCGACTATCTCCAGCTCCTTGTTGAACCCATCCGTCACACCTACGACCATGTTCGACACAAGTGTCCTACACAGGCCGTGTAGAGCACGGTTGCGCCTCTCATCGTTGGGACGCTCAACTACGATGGTCTCACCATCCTTTTTGATCAAGATCTCAGAGGGGAAGGTCCGCTCAAGCGAACCCTTTGGCCCCTGCACCTTTACGGTGCTACCCGAGATCTCAACGTTAACCCCTGCAGGAACCTGAACCGGAACTTTTCCAATACGAGACATTCGTCTTTCCTTTGTCCTAGAACCCGCTACCAGACATAGCAGAGGATCTCGCCGCCAATTCTGTTTCGGCGCGCCTCTGAGTCAGTCATCAAACCCTTGGAAGTGGAGAGTACCGCTACTCCCAGGCCGCCCAGCACGCGGGGAATTGAATCTGCCCGCGAATAGACGCGCAATCCGGGCTTCGACACCCGCTGGATACCTGATATCGTCCTCGCTCGGTCATTCGAGTACTTCATCTCGATCTGCAGAACCCTGCCGGGCTTGCCGGGAACGTCCACCACTTTGTAACCGGAGATGAACCCCTCGCGGGCAAGAATGGCCGCGAGAGCCTCCCTGAGATTCGAGCCGGGCATACGGATGGTATCGTGCATCGCTACGTTCCCGTTCCGAATACGGGTCAGCATGTCAGCTATTGGATCGGTCATTGTCATGCTTATACCCTCCTCCTACCAGCTCGACTTGGTAACGCCGGGTATCTCACCCTGGTGCACCATCTCTCTTAGACAGATCCTGCAAAGACCAAACTTGCGGAACACCGAATGGGGACGACCACAACGCCTACATCTGGTGTAAGCACGTACCTTGAACTTAGGCTTCGCTTGCTGCTTTTCAATCAATGCCTTCTTGGCCATGTTGCTCCCGCTACCCTTCCCGCTTGAATGGGAAATTGAATGCGCTCAGAAGAGCACGACCTGCGTCGTCCGTCTCTGCTGAGGTCACGATTGTTATATCCATACCCCGAACGGCGTCTACCTTGTCGTAGTCGATCTCGGCGAAGATCAGCTGCTCCGTGACGCCAAAGGTATAGTTGCCCTTGCCGTCGAAGGAGCTGCGATTTAGACCTCTGAAGTCTCTGATCCTAGGTATCGAGATGCTCACCAGCCGGTCGAAAAACTCCCACATCCGATCGCCCCGAAGTGTCACCTTCGCGCCGATCGCGTTTCCCGCTCGAAGCTTGAAACCTGCCACGGACTTGCGCGCACGTGTTACGACCGGCTTCTGGCCTGTCACTATCTCGAGATCCCTGAGGGCGCCCTCGAGCTGGGAGGCCTGCTGCAGCGCACGGCCGACACCGATGTTGAGAACGATCTTCTCGAACCTGGGAACCTGCATTATGTTCGAAAAACCCAAAGTCTCCTTGAGCTGGGCACGGATCTCGTCATCATATCTAGCCTTCAAGCGAGGCTTCTCAATGGTCAGCTGGGCCATCACAGATCACCTCCGCACTTGCGGCAAACCCGATTCTTGACGCCTGACGCCTCGATCTTGTAGGCAACGCGCGTGACGCCGCACTTCGAGCAGACTACAGCCACGTTCGAAGCCTGGATTGGCATGAGCTTGTCCAGGATACCACCAGTTTGCATGGCCTTGGTGGGACGCTGGTGCTTGCGAACCGAGTTGACTCCCTCGATGATCACCTTGCCGTCCTTGGGCAAGACGGTGATGATCTCGCCAACCTTGCCGACATCCTTGCCGGAAAGAACCTGCACCTTGTCACCCTTACGTAGACGCAACTAGATCACCTCCGGCGCAAGAGAAATGATTCTCATGAACTGCTTGTCGCGAAGCTCGCGTCCAACCGGCCCGAAAATACGGGTCCCTCTTGGCTGCTTCTGGTCGTTGATCAGCACAGCAGCATTCTCGTCAAAGCGGATGTACGATCCGTCGCCCCTGCGGCGCTCCTTGGCAGTGCGTACTACAACGCATTTGACGACATCGCCCTTTTTGACCGCCGCACCTGGTATGGCATCCTTCACTGTGCCAACGATGATGTCGCCGATCGACGCGTACCGCCTCCGCGAACCTCCAAGCACCTTGATGCAGAGGACTTCGCGGGCGCCGGAGTTGTCGGCAACCTTGAGTCTTGTTTCTTGCTGGATCACCTTGCACGCTCCACGATTTCCACGAGCCTCCAGCGCTTCAACTTCGACAGCGGTCGGGTCTCTGCGACACGGACCCTGTCTCCGACGCCAGCCTCGTTGTTGGCGTCGTGAGCATAGAGCTTCTTCGTGCGCTGGACTGTTTTCTTGTAGCGCGGGTGGCGGACCCGCTCCGTGATCGCCACGATGAGCGTCTTGTCCATTGATGTGGAAAGGACCATGCCCTCTCGAAGCTTGCGACGATTCCGCCGAGCTGAGGCTTCTGTTATATTCTCAGATTCGCTCATTACCTCTCACCACCTGCCCCGATTCCAAGCTCCTTCTCTCTAAGGAGCGTCAAGATTCTTGCAATTTCACGCCTGAGGGTGCCAATTCTGGCCACGTCAGACAGTTGGGCGGTAGCTACCTGGAAGCGTAGGTTGAAAAGCTCAGACCTAGCCTCGGTCAGCTTGTTGCGCAGCTCATCTGTATCCATGACCCTTAGCTCTGCGGCTCTAGTCATCACTTCTCACCTGCAACCACATTCGCGTAATCCTTCACAATGAAACGTGCCTTGATCGGCAACTTCTGAATCGCCCTCTCCATGGCCGCCCTGGCTAGCTCTTCCGGAACCCCATCCAATTCAAACAGGATCCGTCCGGGCTTGACGACTGCGACCCAGAACTCTGGGTTGCCCTTTCCAGAACCCATCCTTGTCTCCGCCGGCTTCTGCGTCACTGGCTTGTCCGGAAACACGCGGATCCATACCTTCCCACCTCTGCGCACATGGCGGGTCATCGCGACACGGGCCGCCTCGATCTGGCGGGCGGTGAGCCAGCAAGCCTCGAGCGCCTGGATGCCATAGCTCCCAAAGTTCAGTTCGGTGCCGCCTTTGGCGAGGCCGCTCCTCCTGCCCCGCTGCACCTTTCGATG
>JAJZIP010000043.1 GCA_021810525.1 Actinomycetes bacterium
GTATCAGTCCGAAGATTAAAGCACCTTGGACTCGCAGTACTCTCTGAAGTTGACGAAATACCCTGGCAAGATCAGCCGTGCCAGCTAGTGCGATTACGCTGAAGGCGATGTCGATGGATTCGGCAGGACAGAATGCGAGGTCCGCCAGCTTGCCCTGGCGGACCTCGAACCTGAGTTCGTTCAACTGCTCGTTTCTTTTGAGCCGGAGGACTTTTTCCGCCGACTCTTCGACTAGCACCGGTGATGCTCCCTGGGCCGCCAGAGTGGGGGAGACGCAGTCCTGCGCGATTCCTAGCTCGAGGATCCTCTTACCTCTCACGTCGCCTAATAGACGAACAACCTCTGGAGTTAGACAATCGACGCTCTCCACTTGACTCCTTTAGCCATTAGATGCAAAGGCATTCACCATTTCCTGTGCGACCTGGTCGCGGTACTGAACCGGCGGAGACTTCATGAAGTAAGCTGATGGTCCAAGCAGCGGGCCACCGATACCTCGATCCAGGGCGATCTTCGCACATCTCAGTGCATCGATAATAACCCCTGCCGAATTGGGGGAGTCCCAAACTTCAAGTTTTAGCTCGATATTCAAGGGAACATCGCCGAAATTTCTACCCTCGAGACGGATGTACGCCCACTTGCGGTCTTCGAGCCAGGCCACGTGGTCGGAAGGTCCGATGTGGACATTATTCGATTCGATCCCGTTGTCTATTTGAGAGGTCACAGCCTGAGTTTTCGAAATCTTTTTCGATTCCAGCCTTTCACGTTCCAACATGTTCTTGAAGTCCATGTTCCCGCCCACGTTCAGCTGGTAGGTGCGATCAAGGACAAGACCCCGGTCCTCGAAGAGACGAGCTAGGACGCGGTGGACAATAGTAGCGCCGACCTGGCTCTTGATGTCATCCCCGACTATCGGAACACCAGCGTCGGTGAACTTCTTGGCCCATATTGGATCCGATGCAATAAAGACAGGGATGGCATTTACGAAAGCGACCTTGGCATCTATGGCCGCCTGAGCGTAGAACTTTTGAGCCTCTTCAGAGCCGACGGGAAGATAGCTTACCAACACATCGATCTCAGCATTTCTTAGCGCCTGGACTACGTCGACGGGACTTTCCGGTGACTCTTCGATGGTCTGCCGGTAATACTTGCCGAGGCCGTCGAGCGTTGGCCCCCGGAGCACGGTCACGCCGGTATGGTCGACGTTTGCAAACTTTATCGTGTTGTTCTGGCCAGAAAAGATCGCTTTGCTCAGGTCAGTTCCTACCTTGGTGGCATCCACATCGAAAGCAAGCGCAACCTCGACGTCTCGAACGTGGTAGTCACCAAGAACCACGTGCATCAGCCCTGGCACGGATTCCTGAGGGTCTGCATTCTTGTAGTACTCGATTCCTTGGACCAGTGAGCTGGCACAATTTCCTACACCAGCGATGGCTACCCTTATCTTTCCCACGTAATTATCACCTTCCTTAGCTCTAGAGATTTTCTTGGATTTCCTGAGAAACCAGAGATTCCTTGTCCGGACTTGGCATGGTTGCCTCTTCATTTCTGATGAGCTCTTCGATCCATGCAAGATCCGACGAGTTGGTTGAACGGAAGTGCTCGAGAACCAGTTCCACGTATGGCTCCAAAGCGAAGCGCTTCTTTTCAAAATTCCTTCGAGACGATCTGACTCTCTCCAAGATCAGATCGCGCCGATCTTTCAGCATCTTCAACCGCTTTTCCGGATCCATGCGGTTGGCAAAAGCTAGCCGAACGGCGAAGCCCTTCTCGTCGATTTCGCTTTCGTTATTTAGTATTTGGTAGAAAAGCGCCGAACCGATATCAGTGATGCCATAGACCTTTTTGTTTCTTGATCCTCTCATCCCCTCTCCGTTAGAGCGGAAGACAGCTCTTTCCCCTCCGAGCGAGCCTGTCATAGGGATGCTTGAAATCGCCGGCCTTGTCTCGACTGCTTTCACCGCTCCTCTTGCTTCGAGGCGGGCCAGAGCTGGATAGAGTGAGCCCCATGAGACGTGCATTATCAAGCCCAGGGATTCGGTCATCCGTTTCTTGAGTTCGTAGCCATGCATGTCTTGCTCTTTGAGCAATCCCAGCACTACGAGTTCCAATGAGTTGGTTCCAGCTGCCATAGCAAATTTCTCTGTAGGTCGTTGTCGGTCAGTGTTTGAAACTGCGATCAATTAGTAGTATAGATCAAAGACTGTTATATCGACTTGATATATCGAAATATTACAGCTGTTTTGAACTAGAGGAAAATAATTCTGCTGGAAGTCCACCAAAGATCCCCGAACCTTTCCGATTCCCGGTACCGTGTACCTTGTGAACGGAGGTTTCTCAAGATCGGGACGAGCAAGTGAATTTGCCAGCATCGACTACCTGCTTGCCAAGAAATCCTTGCTCCGCCAGTACAAGGCTGGCCAGATTGGAAAGAACGACGTCTGCGACGCGCATCCCGACCTTATCAGAGCTGCGAAATCGATCGGTGCACCGTCGGGCGAGATCTGCGAAATCTGCGGAGGAGGGGACATCGTGCACGTCTCCTACGCCTTTGGTCCGAAGCTTCCACCGTATGGTCGTTGTATCGCGGGCTCCGACGAGCTGGACAGATTGCGAGATAGCGTAGCGGAGTTCACCTGCTATGTGGTCGAGGTCTGCCCCCGATGCCACTGGAATCACCTGGTGCGCCAGTTCTAGCCGAAACAAGCCGTCCTCGTTTTGATTATGAATCTGCTCCTGCTGTAAGTAGAATTGGAGCCGACGCCTGCAGCCTCTGTGCGTGGGACGTTAAGGAGGCTTTGGATGAAGAGCACAAAGAAGTCTGTACCGCAAATACGCGCCCATAAGGCCGACGGGGCGAATCCACCAATAGCGATGGTGACCGCATACGATGCTCCAGGTGCACGCATGACCGATGCCGCCGGAGTCGACATAATACTCGTTGGGGATTCACTCGCAATGGTCGTTCTGGGATACGACGACACGCTGTCAGTCACGATTGACGACATGGCTTACCACACCAAAGCTGTCGCGCGCACCGAGCCAAATGCGCTCGTGGTCACCGACATGCCCTGGCTTTCCTATCATACCGGTGTGAGAGACGCCGTCAGAAACGCTGCCAAGCTTGTTCGCGCAGGGGCAGAAGCCGTCAAGCTGGAAGGTGGAGCAAACAGGGTCGAGGTTATCAGGGCTCTTGTCGACGCTGAGATACCGGTTATGGGCCACCTAGGTCTCACGCCCCAGTCGGTGCATGCATTTGGTGGATTTTCTGTACAGGCCAAGACCAGAGAGGGTGCGAAAAGGCTTTTGGACGAAGCTCTCGAGATCGAGCAGGCCGGTGTCTTCTCCGTGGTGTTAGAGGCGGTGCCGCAGGCTGTTGCAGCAAAAGCAACTGAGCTTCTCAAGGTGCCAACGATTGGGATTGGCGCCGGACCGAACTGTGATGGGCAGGTTCTTGTCTTCCATGATCTCCTTGGACTCACCTTTGGGCACAAGCCGAAGTTCGTCAGGCGCTATGGCTCGCTGGGTGAGGTGGGAATAAAGGCTCTTGAGGGCTACGTCCACGACGTCAAGATGAGGAGCTTTCCTACAGCGGAGGAGGGTTACCAGGTTGGGCAGGGAGAATTCGATGACTTTTCCTATGGACGGAACTAGGTAGTACTGCCTATTATTTCGCTTTAGCACCAATGATGAAAGCGACAATCTCTCGGAGCGACTAACGTATCATGGGATAAAAATATGTGAGTTTTCGCTTGCGTATCAACAATCAATCCAACCTGCTCTGGAAGGACCAGAGCCCCGATGAGGGTCCGTAGGGAGGAAAATGCCGTATGAAACGGCCATATGAAGTCGTGTTAATTATCGATTCTGCTCTTGATGAAGACACGATCAAATCAACGCTTGACAAGGCGATTGACCTTGTCAAGAATCAGGGGGGATTAGTAGGCAGGGTTGAGAAATGGGGTCGTAAGCGTTTTGCCTACGAACTCAAGAACAGATGGGAAGGCTACTACGCGATAGTCGAGCTGGATGCCGATCCCGAAGTTGTAGCGGAGCTAGACCGAGTTCTTTCGATTACAGACGAGGTCCTTCGTCACAAGATCATTCGCACCCCCGAACAGTCAAGCAAGCAAAAAGTTGCTGCCAAGCCTGTTTCGGAGTCGGTGGCCTAACGGTCTGAACCGCTTTTCCAAGAACTCTAGAGGAGTCAGGAATGTCAAACGGAAATTCCATCACAATCGTAGGGAACGTTACCAGAGATCCCGAGTTGCGCTTCACTTCGTCAGGTCAAGCTACGGCGACATTTGGCATTGCAGTGAATAGGCGCTGGCAGAACCGTCAGAGTCAACAGTGGGAGGAAGCCACCTCTTTCTTTGATGTCGTTTGCTGGCGGGAGATGGCGGAGAATGCGAGCGAGAGTTTGACCAAGGGTGCGCGGGTCATTGTCACAGGTCGTCTTGAGCAGCGTAACTGGGAGACTCAAGAGGGTGACAAGCGGTCGAAGGTGGAGATAATTGCAGATGAGATCGGCCCATCGCTTAGATGGGCGACAGCTCAAATAGTCCGGAATGAGCGCAAGGGATTTGGGATTGACACAGGTGAAGTACCCATAGCTGCACCAGTGGGTGAACCCGCCCGAGGCGCTTACTCATACGAAGAGGAACCTTTCTAAACCATGGCAAGAAACAACGATAGAGACAGAGATCGTTCAGGCAGTAAAAAGTCCACCAAAGAGGTAGTGCGCAAGGGTGGCAAGAAGAAGGTGTGCATATTCTGCGTCAAGCAGATCAAAAGCATCGGTTACAAAGACGTTGATATTCTGCGCAAGTACATGTCGGATAGGGGCAAGATCCGCGCTAGACGCGTTTCGGGCAACTGCTCGCAGCATCAGCGTGCTGTGGCGATCGCCATCAAGACCGCACGTGAATTGGCGCTGCTGCCCTATACTCAGCGCACAGTTGCCGAGCGTTCCGGTGGCGGTCGTGGTGCCGCTGGACGCACCGCCGTTCCAAGCGAGCCTGAGACGGTGTTCATGCCGGCCGAGGATTTGGAGGAGCTGGAGGCCGCAGATGAGTTATATCCAGAGACTGACGAGGCGGAGGAAGCAAAGTAATGAGAGTGGTTCTTCGTTCTGATAGGGCGGGTCTAGGCAAGCGCGGCGACATAGTTGAGGTCTCTGACGGATTCGCACGGAATTTTCTTCTTCCCAAGGGGCAGGCAATCGTAGCCACCGCTGGAGTCGTGCATCAGGCCGAGGCCATGCGAAACTCCCGCGATGCCCGCGAATCCCGGTTGCGTGGCTCTGCCTCCGAAGTCGCCGCAGCCTTAGAGGCGCTTGAGATCAAGATCGAGGCCCGTGCTCAGGATGGCAAGCTCTTTGGTTCGGTTTCCCAAAACGACATCGTCGACGCGATCACTTCGGCCGGAGGGCCTGGGGTGGAGAGGCGTCAGGTGGAACTGGATGAGCACATCAAGACTACTGGGACTCATGAGGTGAAGGTCCGTCTCCATCAAGATGTCACAGCGACAGTTCGAGTACAGGTCGTCGGGATCGAGTAGAAAATCGAGTAGAAATTGCTGCGCCAGCCAATTCTTGTGCTGGCGCAATTTCTCTGTCATTTCACGGCACCAATCGCATTTGATGGGTCGGCCCTTTTTGATTCGGATTGGTAGATGACGCAGATTCCAGGCAGGTCGACAAAAAAATCTAAGGAGGTCCTACAGCGGGCCACGCCTCATAACCTCGAGGCCGAGGAGTCGTTGCTGGGTGCGATGCTGCTCTCCAAAGACGCTATTGCCGATGCTATCGACATATGTCAGGCTGTCGATTTCTACAAGCCCTCCCACCAGTACATTTTCGAAGCGCTCACCGCTGCTTTTGCGAGGGGTGATCCTGCAGATACCGTCACTATCGCGGAAGAGCTCAAAAGGAAGAATCTTCTTGAGGATGTCGGCGGGGTCCCGCAGCTGCTCAAGCTCCAGGCCGATACTCCGGCGATCGGCAACGCGTTCAGCTACGCGGAGATCGTAGTTGAGTACTCGCTTCTCAGGCGGCTCATAAGGGCAGCCAGCGCCATAGCCGAGAGAGCGTACGAGGTTCCAGACGACGTGGTTGAAGTGATCGACTGGGCTGAAGCTCTAATTTTCGACGTCGCGCAACGGCGTCAAAGCGAGACTATGGCGCACATAAAAGAGGTCTTGGGAAACGCCCTCGACGATCTTGAGGCTTTATATGCGAGATCTGAGGCGGTTACGGGAATTCCTACCGGTTTTACCGATCTTGACAATGTCCTGTCCGGACTTCATGACTCGAACCTAGTAATCGTAGGCGCACGCCCTGGAATGGGCAAGACCGCTTTTGCACTGGGAGTCTCTGCTAGCGTGGCCATGAAGCAGAAGGTCCCGGTGCTTCTGTTCTCTTTGGAGATGAGCCGCAAGGAGCTGGTCCAGAGGCTGCTTTCCTCCGAGGCACAGATCGACTCAACAAGAATGCGAAACGGGAAGCTCCTTGAAAAAGACTGGGAGAAGATCTCTCATGCCATAGGGCGCTTGGCGGATGCGCCGATCTACATAGATGACAACCCCAATGTGAATGTTATGGATATCCGCGCGAAGTCGAGAAGACTGAAGGCTAGAGATGGTCTTGGCTTGGTGGTAGTCGATTATCTTCAACTGATGTCAGGCCGAATGGGGGCCGAGTCGCGTCAAGTGGAGGTCTCCGAGATATCCAGGGGGCTCAAGATTCTCGCCAGAGAGTTGGACGTCCCGGTCCTTGCTCTATCTCAGCTTTCCAGGAATCTTGAGATGAGGGCAGATAAGCGTCCGGCCCTTTCCGACCTCAGAGAATCCGGCTGCCTAGGCTATGAATCCCAGGTTCTCCTGGCTGACGGTTCGACTCGGGCGATCGGAGATCTGGCACAGGGAGACTGTGCCAGAACGATGGTGATGAGCGTTGACGACGATGGCAAACTGGTAGAGTCCAAGCTTTTGCGAGCTTTCTTTTCCGGGGTGAAGGACACCTTTGTTCTCGATTGGGGTGACCGTTCGGTCAGGGCGAGCGCCAATCACAAATTTCTTACTAGACAGGGGTGGACTGCGGTAGAAAAGCTAGGGAGAGGTCAAGGACTGGCTGTCTCCTTTGGATCGGCCATAGTCGCCGAGGGTCCGCTGTTGACAAGGCTCCCCACCACTCTTAGCCTTGGGACGAAGGTAGATTTCGCTCCTCTCCGTGCTATTGAGAGGTACGGCACTGAGCCTGTCTATGATCTTACGGTTGCCGGAACCCACAGTTTCATCGCGAACGGGATCGTTGTTCACAACTCGCTCGAACAGGACGCCGATGTCGTTCTTTTCATTTACAGGGACGAAATTTACAACAACGAGTCTCCTGACCGGGGAACGGCCGAGATAATAGTAGCCAAGCATCGATCCGGTCCAACAGGTGTGGCGCATTTGGCATTTCTTGACTCATTCACGAAATTTGTCAACATGGCCCAGCACTGACCCCAGGGACTCGTTCTGGCTTTTTGGGATAGAAGGTCTGCTACAAGCCGGCAGGGTCTTCTGTCTCGCTCAGCTGTGATATGACCTTCCACACAGACTGCAGGATGCGGTCCCTCGCCCTCTCGTCGCTTTCGCGGCTCCAGACCGTGACTCGTGCTGAATAGCTTGCGATTCCAACATCGGTTAGTTCCAGCGTGGGAGGCCGGTCCCAACTTCCGAGGTCTTCCAACAGATTCGCCTTCAGCTCTTTTGGGCTGATTTGAAGGGGCGTCTCAAAGCGTACCGAGATCTTGCGGGCGCCTGAGCGACTTCGATTGATGATTGCGGCCTGGGCGAGGACTCCGTTGGGGAGCACCAGACGCTCGCCGTCGTCGGTGACGATGGTGGTGTACATCAAGTTGATATCGGTGACTCGTCCGGAGTAGGTCGGTTTTATTGCCTCATGAGGATACGTAGGCATTAGAAGCGGGTACTGCCAGGTGACGAAGCTTATCGAGTCACTCACTTGAAATGGCTGGAACAGAACGAGCCAGACACCGCCAAAGAGGTTCGCGAGCATGCTCTGGCCCGCGAGTCCGATCACTACAGTCAGAAACGCGCCGCCGAACAAGAAGCTCGAAAGTCCAATCCCAAGTCCAGCGAAGACGGCTAGGGTGATCCCCAAATAGAGCAGCAATCTGACCGCGAAGCCTGCGATAGTCCGTTGCCTAGGCGGAAGAGAGGTCAGTGATCTGGCCAAGAGCTTGGTCTCAACTACCCTGGCAATGACGGAGCCGACGACAAGGATGATTACGGCGCGCAACGGCCCAGACACAGCCTCTTTAATGGGCGTATTTCTGTATTGAGTGTCCAGAACTATTAGCGCTGCGGACCCAACTACGAAAAGTATTATGACTATTACCCAGGGACCCAGAAAACGGCGAGAGCTTTGGCGATCCGCCATAGCCATCTTCCTTTCCTTCGAAATGGATATAGCGACTGCTTTGGAATCGTTCGGTTCAGTCTACCTGCGTGGCTGAGAGCCCTGTCACAGCTTATCCACGAATCCTCGTGACGGATTGATCCAGAGACAGCTGCCTCAGCTGCTGCGATCTCCGTCAGAGGTCGTCGCCGCAATTCATCGAGCCTGGCTCAACGGGCGAATGGTGGCTTGACAAAGTTGGGAGCATATATTCTTCTAGCGGCTACGCCGTCAGCGCTATTCATTACTGCTCCAACGGACGGGGCTTGCCGCGCAGATCGATCAAGCACCGTTTTTCGAGATACCTTTGCAGGCCGGAGGCCAACTTTGTCTGCTGAGTCGGCATCACCGCGACCGCTGTGGTGGATCTGGCTTTGCAATTGCCGCAGGGGTCTATGGTGCGGGACCTCCTTTGCAGGCCGGAGGTCGACGTTCTGAGACAAGAAATAGGTGAATTCCTGTCCCGTCGTTTCTATCGCGCTAAATTGCCAAACATGTTCTTGACGGGGTTGTGAGTTGAGAGTATAAATGGAACATTGTTCCGAAATGGGGGTGTGATGAGGGATACATGGACCATCGGCATCGATATCGGGGGAACCTTCACCGATGTGGCTTTGATCGGAAACTCCGGTGCCGTCCATATGAACAAGGCTCCGACCACTCCATCTGATCCCGCCAACGGCGTCATGGATGCTCTTAGAAGAGCGGCTGAGAGTCTTGAGGTACCCCTTTTTGAACTTTTAGGCGACACTCAGCGCATTACGCATGGTTCAACAATTGCTACCAATGCACTCCTTACCAGAGTGGGAGCAAAGGTAGGGCTGATCACCACCCGTGGCTTTGAAGACACCCCGTATATCATGAGGGCCATCGGCAGGGTGGACGGCCTCTCCGAGGATGAGATCAGACATGTCATGTATTTGACCAAGCCCGCTCCTCTGGTGGAGCGGTCCCTTATAAGAGGTGTTCCAGAGAGGATGGATGTGGAGGGAAC
Organism: Actinomycetes bacterium; assembly: GCA_021810525.1. Taxonomy (GTDB): domain Bacteria; phylum Actinomycetota; class Acidimicrobiia; order Acidimicrobiales; family Acidimicrobiaceae; genus SCQM01. The sequence goes on from JAJZIP010000043.1 coordinate 9,456, forward strand.
TGCTGTCATCCCTCTGCAGACAGACGCCATGAAGGCCGCCGTAGACGATCTCGTCGAGAAGGAGAACGTGGAGGCTTTGGCGGTATGTCTTTTGAACGCCTGGGTCAATCCGGTACATGAACAGCAGATACTCGACTACATAGAGAGCAGGTACGGCTCCCGCATATACAGCTCATACAGCCACCAGCTGGCTAGGGTGGCTGGTGAGTACGCGAGGATGAACACGGTCTTAGCCGACTGCTTCGTGGGACCCAAAGTGAGGCAGTACCTGCTGCATCTGGAGCACCAGCTGCACGAGTCCGGCTTCGGTGGCATCTTCCTGCTCATGCAGGGGAACGGGGGGCTGGCAAGCCCCGAGCAGTGCACCCCTGTGGCTACGCTTCAATCAGGACCGGCGGGAGGCATGCTGGCGGCATCGCAGATGGCTCAGCTGCTCGGCCACCAACAGGTCCTTACAGCGGACATGGGTGGCACCAGCTTCGATGTGGGGCTGTACTCGAAGGGATATTGGCGCTACGCATCAGAGCCGGTCTTCGACCGCTTCAGGATACTCCAGCCAATAATCGAGATCGAGTCGATCGGTGCAGGGGGAGGGACCATAGCCCACGCCGACCCTCAGCTCAACAGGCTGATAGTTGGTCCACAAAGCGCTGGAGCAGACCCTGGCCCGGCCTGTTACGGCCAAGGTGGCACCATGCCCACCGTTACAGACGCCAATGTCGCACTCGGGATATTGGACCCCGACTACTTCCTTGGAGGAGCGCATCCGCTCCATCCGGAGAAGGCCGCCGCTGCACTTGGAGAGGTGGCCAAAGAGCTTGGCCTTGGAGATCTCGAAGTTGCAGCAGGAATACACCAGATCATCAACGGCAAGATGGCGGATCTGATCCGTCGCCAGGTGATCAGGAGCGGGTACCTTCCGGCGGAGTTCGTCTTATACGCCTTTGGCGGAGCCGCAGCCATACATGCTGTCGGATTTGCCAGAGACCTTGGGATACAGACCATAGTTGTTTTCCCCACCTCTCCGGTATTCTCCGCCTTCGGTATCGCCATGGCGGATGTGGTGCACACCAAGATGATGACTTGTCACTACTCGCTGCCCACCGATCCAGAGGTGGTGAACAGCACCCTCAAAGAGCTTGAGAGCGAACTCCTGGAGGTCATGAGCCAGGAAAACTTCTCCACCTCTCAAGTGAAGCTACGGCGCTATCTGACACTCAGATTCCGCCGCCAGATGATCGGCGTAGAGCTAGAGATCCCCTGGGCTCGCTTTGGAGAAAACGAGATGGATGAGATCCAAAAGATGTTCGCAGACCGCTATCAGACCCTCTATGGAAAGGGCGCCGGCAACACCGATGCCGGAACAGAGCTTGGTGCGATCAGAGTGGACGCCATCGGTCCAGTGCCCAAAGCGAGCCTCAGGCCCCAGTCAGCCTCCTCGGACAAGCCTCCGGCCATAAAGGGGGAGAGGAGGATCTACCTGAGTGGAAGCTGGCATGAGGCGCAGGTATACGACTGGGAAGAGATACTGCCGGGGCAGACGCTCAAATCAGTGAGCATCGTGGAGTCACCATTCACTACCGTTCTGATCCCCCCTGGAGCAACCGGCGAGTTCGATCCATACGGCAACCTAATCCTGAAGATATCAGAGTAATCCGGGCCAAGCTAAAGGAGATATTCAATGGCCGCAGCTGTAGAGACACTAGATCCTGTGAAATACGAGATCTTCATGCACCGGCTCTGGGCAGTCGGTGAAGAGGGGCGAATCGCCCTGCAAAGAGTGTCGGCATCTCCTATCGTGGTCCAAGGCGGCGAGTGCATGCAGTCTTTCTATGACCCGAACGGCCGGATGATACTGGCCTGTTCAGGCCACCTGAGGTTCGCTGCTGCGACATCCGACGCAATCAAGAAGATCGTCGAGTGGTTTGGCTCAGACCCGGGATTCCACGACGGGGACCAGATCTTCAACAACGACCCCTACGTGGCAGGCTCGCATACCTATGACCAGATGGTTATAAAGCCGATCTACTTCGACGGCAGACTCATCGCTTGGACCGCCAGCAGCTCCCATACGGCCGACACTGGAGGGGTCATGCGCGGCGCCGCCACTGAGATCTTTCACGAAGGGCTTCGGATCCTCGGACTCAAGATTGTAGAGGCCGGCCAGTTTAGAAATGATGTATGCAAGACGATCGTGGAGCAGTGCCGCGACCCTTACTATGTGGAACTCGACCTCAGGTCCAGAATTGCAGGGAACAACGTGAGCGCGCAACGCTTCTTGGAGCTGGTCGATCAGTTTGGCATTGAGTTCGTCGAGGCAGCGAGCAAGAAGCTCATGGACGACTCGGAGCATATGGCAAGAGCCAAGCTCCGCTCCCTTCCCGATGGAACATGGCGATCCAGGATGTTCGCGTCGGGCATGAGGCGTCCCGAACCATACCAGATCATCTGCGAGATGACCAAGAAGGGCGACACCCTCAGATTCGACTTCAACGGAACCAGCCCTCAGCTACATGACGACCAGAACTCGACTCTGCCAAGCACCCTCGCACACGTGACGCTAGCGCTCACGAACACCTTGTTTTGGGATGTGCCATGGAGCGACGGCAAGATGGTACCGGTCTCGGTTAGTGTTCCGGAAGGGTGTATCCTGAACGCAAAGTTCCCCGCGGCCTGCGGTGGAGCTCCGCGTGTGGGACAAATTCTCGTCTCTGCGGTCAGTGACTGTGTGGCCAAGATGCTTTACGCCGGCGGTCGATACGATGACATCAACGCTGGCTGGCAGGGACTCTGGTATGAAGGAGGCCCAGGCTACTTCTACGGAGGCCATACCCGCCAGGGAATCCCCGTCGCGCAAGGACTCTATGATATCCACGGAGGCGGCTTCGGCGCAGCCCCGCTGCGTGACGGTGTGGACAGCGGAGGCCACTCCAACATCCCTTCGGGAGGAATCAGCGATGTGGAATGGATCGAACTGCAGTACCCGTTCCTCTATCTGACTCGAAACCACGCCCCCAATGGAGCAGGTTACGGCACCCAAAGAGGGGGAGATGGAACTCACAGGGTTTACATGGCCTACGGTACCGACGATCTCTCGGTCGACTTCCGGCCTTACGCAGGCATACCCAACGGAGGGTTCGGACTTTTTGGAGGCTACCCCGCGGGTAGCGGTGGCCTGCGAGCTGTCTGGCGTACGGACCCAGACGATATCAAGAGTCGAATGATCCGAGGGGAGTATCCAACCTCACCTGCCCAGATCATCAAGGAAAAATGGGGTGAGGCACTGGCGCGATCGGAGTCCGGTCCTCACGCCAGTGTCCCGGAGTGGGGTCTGATCTCCGACTTCACCCAGGGAGGCGGTGGATTCGGTGATCCTCTGGAACGAAGTCTCGAGCGGCTCCAAGCGGATCTCGACGCCGGAATTTTCAACGCTTGGGCGGCGGAACGCTTCTTCGGAGCCGTTCTCGGCGAGAACGGAAAGCTAGACGAGGCTGCATCCAAGAAGAGTCGTGCCGAACTTCGTGCTGCTCGACTGAAAGGCCTTTCGAACCCGCCAAGCTTGCACGCCAATAACGAAGCAAAGGTGCTTGCCCAACCACATGCCGAGCTTGACATAGTCGAATCGAACGAAGGCCCGGTATGGCGTTGCAGGCAGTGCGGCACAGTGCTCGGCTCAGCCCGTGAGAATTACAAGAAACTTGCCTGGTCGGTAATTGAGCCACTGGACACTGTGAGTGAGTTTCCACTGCCATCGGCCGATCCGTTCATCGGCGAGTTCGTCTATTACTTTTGCCCCAGCTGTGGTATACAACTTCAAGTGGACGTCTACTGTCCCCAGTTGGGCGGGGAACGGCAGTGGTGGGACATTCAGATCGAGCTTCCCTAGCCCGGCATAAAGAGAGGGGGCCATCTTAGATGCCCGGAGCATTGACTGGACTCAGAGTCATTGAGGTCGCAAGTTATGTGACTGGACCTTTCGCCGGTGCTCTACTCGGTGATCTTGGCGCCGAGATCATAAAAGTTGAAGAACCCGGTCACGGAGACCCGTTCCGCGGCTGGGGCGACGATCTCTACAGCCCGACCTTCTGCGCTCTGAACCGGAACAAAAAGAGCATCTCGCTTGACTTGCGCACGGCCGGAGGAAGGGAGATCCTGTTGGATCTGATTGACAAAGCCGATGTGGTGATCGAGAACCACCGCCCTGGTATTGCCGAGAAGATGGGTTTTGGCTACGAGGCAGTCCATACCCGCAATCCCATGGTGGTCTACTGCTCAATAACCGGCTTCGGTGAGGACGGCCCCTACAGTCAGAGGCCTGGCTATGACACGGTCGGCCAAGCGCTGAGCGGACTGTTGAGCCTGCTGACCGATGTCGGGCGTCCGGAGCCTATGGGCATCTCGCTCTCCGACCACATAACCGGCATCTATGCCTTCTGCGGGATTCTTTCCGGTCTCCTTGCCCGCACAGCTACCGGAGAGGGCCAGCTTGTGACAACCTCGCTACTTCAGGCCTCAATGCATCTCATCGGAGAAAATGCCGCCCATTACTTTCATTCCAACGAGCCTCCACTAAGGCAAACCAGGGTCCGTCAAGCTCAGGTATACGCGTTTCAGGCTTCCGACGATCTTCCGTTCGTGGTGCACCTGTCGTCTCCGGCCAAATTTTGGGAGGGGCTGGTCGAAGTTGTTGGACATCCGGAGTGGCTAGAGAACCCACTCTTTGTAAATCGTGCCGCACGGCAGAAGAACTACGAGGAGTTGCGTTCCCGACTGGAAACCATCTTCCGCACAGCCCCGAGAGACCACTGGCTGACCGAACTGGACCGCCATGATGTTCCTTCGGCGCCTCTAAATACAGTGGCAGACGCCTTCAAAGATCCCCAAGTGCGCCATCTAGGCATAAAGATGAGCTACGCACATCCCTTGCGCGGAACTGTCGAGGGAGTCGCTCCCGGCTTTTCTCTCTCAAGCACCCCTTTAACAGTCCGCCTTGCGCCGCCGACCCTCGGCGAACACACCGCAAAGGTGCTCAGCACTCTCGACTTATCTCCGGAAAAGCTGGCAGCCTTGAGAGCTGAGGGCGCCTTTGGCGCGCCAGAAAGTGACGGCTGAGATGAGCAATCCAAACAAGGCTCTCAGAGGCAAATACGCCATCGTTGGAGTAGGGCAGAGCGATTTGGGCCAGGTTCCCGGGCTGAGTTCATTAGGACTTTTGAACGAAGCGATGCATAATGCAATGGACGATGCCGGTCTCACCAAAGCCGACGTGAACGGAGTGATCTGTAGAGGACCGGACGACATCTACACCCATCACCAGAGAATGGGCGAGCTACTCGGAATCGATGCCGAGTTCAGCACCACCTTGGACAACGGCGGTGCAAGTCAGATCCTCTCCGTGATCCTTGCGATCATGGCTATCGATGCCGGCATGTGCGACGTTGTCCTTTGCGGATACGGACGGGACAGCTGGTCGCGGACGCACCGCGACACCTCGACCAAGATGAGCGTGCCCTTGGTCCCTCCCGAACAGGAGCGCTCGGAGTTCAACGCAGAGGTGGGCATGTTCGGAGCCGTTGCGATGCACGCGCTAGGCGCATCACGCCACATGGCACTCTATGGAACATCGAAAGATGATCTCGGCACCATAGCGGTAGCGTTCAGAGAGCATGCGCTCAGAAATCCAGCCGCACAGATGAAACAGCCTCTCTCACTCGAGAAATACCATTCCGGAAGACCGATTGTCGACCCGTTCAACGTCTACGACTGCAGCCTCGTGACAGATGGAGCTGGTGCGGTCGTAGTCTGTTCCGCTGAGCGAGCGAAGGATCTTCGCCAGACTCCAGTCCTGATCTCGGGTTTTGGAACCTTCAACAACCTGCGCGGTTGGTACTACGACGAGCACATGACCGATACTGCAGCAAGGCGCAGCGGGGAAAAGGCCTTCGCCATGGCGGGAATCCGGCCGGAGGATATCGATACTGCACAGCTCTATGACTGTTTCACCTACATGGTTCTGACGCAGCTCGAGGATTACGGCTTCTGCAAAAAGGGGGAGGGCGGTCCGTTCGCAGCGTCCGGTGCACTTTCGATTGACGGAGCCCTCCCGTGTAACACCTCGGGGGGTCAGCTTTCCGAAGGACACGTGGAAGGGGTTCTCCAAATTATCGAGGGTGTTCGACAACTCCGCCACGCCTACGACTCCGAGCGGCAAGTCACTGACGCCGAACGGGCTCTTGTCAGCGGCCATGGCGGAAACACCGTCTGCCATAGCTCACTGATCCTAGAGCGGGGAGGGGAATAGACGTGAGTGCTGTCCATCCACCAACTCCAAGACCAAGCCCCGAGACTGTACCATTCTGGGAAGCCTGCCAAGAGGGGCGTCTCATCCTACCAAAATGCGATGAATGCGGCTTCTTCTGGTTTCCGCCGTCTTCGTTCTGCCCCGAATGTTGGAGTCCCACTTGGAGCTGGGTCGAGGCCGATGGCTTGGCCTCTCTGCATGCCTTCGTCGTCTTCAGGCGGCAGTATCACCCGGCATTCGAGCCGCCTTACGCCGTGGGGGTCGTACATCTCAAAGAGGGGCCGCGCATTCTCAGCAGGATAATCACCACCGACCTTACAAAATTACAGGTAGGGATGCCCCTGAAGCTAACCTGGGATCAGGCGGATGATTGGAAGATCCCTGCCTTTCGGCCTTTCTAAGATTCGTCGTCCACTCAGACCATCTGTGGAGATCCTGAAAATTTTGTCAGGCTATAAAATGGAGGCTCGACATGGAACAGAAAATACCCCAGGATTTACCACAAGCCAGTGAGGTTAGATCAGGCAGGACCGTCAACGCAGTCGTCAACGCCATGGAGATACTTCGTGAACTTGGACGTGCGGGCAAGCCGGTTGGAGTCCACGCAATAGCCTCGCAGATGGGACTCGCTGTCAGCACCGTACACAGGCTCCTCACCTCGCTAGTGGACCAGGAGTTCGCTGTTCAAGTCCCTGAGACCTCCGAATACACCCTGGGCAGAGGGCTACTAGAACTGTTGAGCGACGTGGTCAGGCAGTTTGACGTGCGGCGCAGCCTGAGACCGGTTATGGAGAGGCTGAATACCTCGACGCAGGAAACCGTACATCTAGCTGTCGCGATCCACTCCCAGATCATGGACGTGGAGGTGATAGACAGCCCGCAATCCATTGGAGTCCGGCACGACATCGGATCGCTACTCCCGATTCATGCAACCTCAGTAGGGAAGATCTTCCTCGCATTCTCTTCACAGTTTCAGGCGCTGCTCGCGTCGGGCGAGCTTTCGCTGCCCAGGTTCACCCCCTTCACCATTACCGAACCGAAAGACCTTTTCAACGAGATCGAAACGATAGCAAGGAGCGGTTACGCCCTGAACCTTGGTGGACGGTCAGAACAGACAGCAGGCGCCGCAGTGCCCATCTTTGGTCTCAACGGCGAGCTGGTAGCCGCGCTGGGGGTCAGCGGTCCAATAACGCGATACCCGACGATCGAACATCTGGAACATCTGGCGCACGAGATCCTCGAGGAAGTTCAGACCTACTCTATGCCGCAGATTCTGAATCTCTCGTCATAACAGGGCCCTGAAACCGACCGGCTGTAAACAGATCGTCCAATTCCAAACCGATTCCAGGGAAACTTAGGCCCGGGTGGCCTCCATGTCCATGTAGCAGAGCCTCAAGATCGCCTCCTCCGTCACCTCGGCTCCGGAGAGTTCTCCCGCCACGTACCCTCCCTGAAAAATAATTATCCTGTCGCAGACCATCGGAAGCTCTTCGTACTGGCACGAGGTCACCAGGACCGCTACCCCATTTGCAGCCATCTCTCTCAGCGTCGCATGGATCTCGTTGCGCGCACCTACATCGATCCCCGTACAGGGTTCATCTATCACGATGAGCTTGGAGGATCGCAGAAGGCATCTACCTACAAGCGACTTCTGCTGCTGGCCGCCGCTGAACTCGTTCAACGGCCGATCTGGATTCGCAGGCCTCACGCGCAATCTATCCATCATTTCACTGACGATTCGCCTCTCTCTGCGATGATTCAAGATCCCCCCTTTGAGGTAGGGATCCAGATATCCGAGAGTCATGTTCTCCCTGACAGTCGCAGTCGGAACTCCGCTCGTCAGCTGTCTGTCGCCGGGAAGCAGCATTCCTCCACTATCCCTGAAGATGCGCGGATTGCACTTGTTCAGATCCCTTTCCTGGAACCGGACGCTTCCGCCCGTCTTCATCTGCGAACCGCAGAGCAGGTAGGGGACATCCTCGTACCCGGATCCCAAGAGTCCAGTCATTCCGACGACCTCACCTGAGTAGATCGAAAAATCAGCGCTCTTTACCCGGCCGCCACCTAAATTGGTGGCTTTGAGAAGCTCTGATCTCTTTTCAGCCCGATTCCCCTCTGTAGGCAGGGGAACGGCCTGGGCCTGTGTCTCAGAGGCCATCTCCGTTTCGCTCTGGCCCGCCATGAGCGCAGCGAGTTGCTTGTAGCTCACCTCGCCGGTCACATAAGTCCCGACCAGGTTCCCGTTCTTCAAGGCCGAGAACCTGTTGCTGAGGGCCATGATCTCACGGGGGTTGTGGCTCACTATGATCACGGTCGTTCCGAGTTCGCGGTTCACCTCGCGAATGGTGTCGAGAAATGAATCGATCGCACCTGATGGAAGGCTTGAGGTAGGCTCGTCCAGTATCAAAATCGCTTGGTCCTTTTGCTCAGCCCTTTGACGGATCTGCTCCAGATCCATTAAGGCCCTGGCCACGCTGATCAGCACCTGGTCGGAAGCGCTCAGGTCTTCCACCAAAGTTCTTGGATCGACATCGACGCCGATCGCTGACAGACGCTCACGAGTCAGCCTTCGCTCGTCTCGCCAACGCACACTCCCGATTAGCCCCCGCTTGAAGCGGTTCACCCTGAAGTTATCGACCACCGACATCGAGCCGACTAGACCGACATCCTGGTGCACCACTGCCATCGGATGATTTTCCCTGTCCTTGGCCACCGCGGGAAAGCTCACCTCGTTACCGAACAGCTCCATCTGGCCAGAGGTGGGGACATGGGTTCCTGCAAGTATCTCCACGAAGGTCGACTTTCCTGATCCATTGTGTCCCACGACACCGTGAATCTCACCCTGGCGAATGCTCAGAGTCAGATCCTCCAATGCCGTGACCGGGCCAAAACGCATCTTTAGTCCCGCTACCTCAAGGGCGATTCTCGCACTCGCCATAGCTGCCCCTTTCCTAACACCTCACCTCAAATGGCCCCGAACCTCCATAATTGAGATCCAGAGCACGCTTTCTCCGCTCATGTTGATCTCTCGGCAAAACCAGAAGATCTCTGCATAACATAAATCCTCCAACCCAACTCCAGCAGCTTCAATTCCCGGAAGCCTTCGCGAACAAGGTAGAAAAAGCAATGCCGACGCAACCAGCAATGCCACCCTGAACCGAGCAGGTCTAAGTCACTCTAAGTCCATGTCTCTATTAGATTGCCGCCCAAGATGTTGGCCAAAGCAACCGCCACAATCAGGACCCCCCCGTCAAAGACCTGAGTGATCCATGAAGCCACCGAAAGAATCTCCAGTCCCGTGCTCCCTATCGCTAGAACCAGCACGCCTACCAAGGTTCCAAGTGCATTGAAGCGGCCCGGCCTGATCGTTGTGAAGCCCAGAAATACCGCGGCAAAGACCGGTAGCAGATAGGGACCGCCATAGGTGGCATCCACAGCGGTCGTCTGGCCAAGCATCACCATTCCTGCCAACCACGCGGTAAGTGCCGACAAGATGAAGACCCCGGTGCGTATCCGGTTCACGTGGATTCCTGCGAGAAAGGCCGCTTTCCTTCCTTCGCCCACGAAGTACATATTCCTTCCTGTCTTGATGTACTCGAGGAGGAACCAGGTCACGATGACCAAGATCAACCCATAGAAGAATGGAAGGCCAACGCCAGCGATGTGTTTGGTCATTGCAGTGGTCAAGAACTTGGAAGGGTTGGAAACGGTCTGCGATCCAGTCACTCCGAGGCCTACACCCGTGGTGAGCGTTCCCATACCCAGAGTTACGATGAAGGATCTCACCCGAAGTTTTATCACAAAGTAGGCGTTCAAAACTCCTATCAGAAGGGCAACCAGAAATGAAACGACTATCGCCTCGAAGGCACTGATGCCATCTAGGTTGGTCATCATCACAACTATCGCTGCGGAAAGCCCGAGAGTTCCCCCGAAGCTGAAGTCGAACTCTCCTGTCACCATCACCGCGGTTTCTCCTATGGCCAGGATTATAAGAACCGCGTTTGTTGTCAGGATCGTCTGCATGTTGTACGCCGTCAAGAACGTGGACGGCGCTAACACGGAGAACAGTATGAAAAGGAGTGGGAGCAGCAATACGACCAGATAGCTTCTCAGAAACGAGCGCAGCGACCTGCCGTTCGTTGTGACACCGCCATGAGCGGGCGCGTTGCGCCCGTCAAGGCTAGTGTCCGAGTCGCTCAATTTCGTCTGCTGACCCACGGAGCCAGAGCCTCCACGCTGTTCGAGGCTCCCGCTCCGCGTTCCACTAAAGCGCATTATCCTAGACCCCAAAGCTTCTTGAAGCCCTGGACATAGCTGGTGCCGTAGATGGCGCTGTCACTGCTCGTATTCGTGCCCTGCAGCTGTGCAGCCATGACGAGTCTCAGCGGAATATTTGGATTTGTCTCCGGTGGAAGTCCAAGACCTGCTCGAAGTGCCTGATCCACCAACGCCCATCCGTCCCATGCGCTCGA
>JAJZIP010000277.1 GCA_021810525.1 Actinomycetes bacterium
TGTCCCCGCATGGAACCACCGGTACGCGGTCTGCGGATGGATGCCCTGGCGCCTGGCCCACTCGGTCAAGTTCACGCTCCCAGCATAGTCACTAGAACGTGTGTGTGCAGTGCATCGCCTAGTTTTACGACAGCAGCTCATAACCCTTCGCTTCTCAAAGGCCAGGCATACCAGGCGGATCATGACACCTTGCATGCCCTTGCAAGCACCGCTATGGCAAAGTTGTCGACCCCGCGGTCATCATGACTTGGTACGTCCGCTCACGCTCTTGTACATCCCCGTCGAGGCTGCCAGGTGCCTCCCGCCTGGCGGGGCTGGGCTCACGCGATGCATTATGGCGTTGTGCCGAGGCCTCCAGGAGGCCTTCGGCGCTGTCGTCTGTTTATTTTATTGGCCGTTCGAAGGAGAACTAAGGCATTCTTGCTATACCCCGGGGCTGGTCGTAATCGCAGTCTCGCTATGATCCCCGTTGATCAACCTTGTGTGATTGGTCGTTACCGTGGTGCGCACCTCCGGATCCTGATACCCGGTGCGCCCAGGCGACGCTCCAAGCAGCCGGGCGCAACCGGGGGATTCGGGTTCGGCAGAATAGGTCACTGGTGAGGACAGCAATGGCGGGGATGCTTATCCGGAAAGGGTCGCTGTCGCTATGAGTCATCGGGAGTCACTCGCTCGCTCCGGAGCAGCGTCGCAGGCGTTCAATGGTGAGCCAGCACCCTTGGGCCGACTCGATCTCCTGTCCGTATTGCTTGGGCTTGTGATTGCCGGTGCTGTCTGTTACCCGTTCTTTGGCGGAGGTCGGCTGTATCTCCTGGACTGGGTCCTTGGTCCGCATGCCCCACTTCCGACCAGCTCTTTCTTTGGTTTGAATGGTGGCTTAGTGACCAGCATGCCATTCCAGTTGTTAACGGCCGCACTAGGCCGAGTAGTAGGTTCGGCTGCCACCTGGTTGACTGTCATAGCGTTTTTCCCCCTGGCTGCGTTTGGGATCGCAAGGTTGGTGGATATTGGTGGGGGTGGAGAACAGCCCGCTGCAGCAATGCGTACTGAGGACGAAGGAGTTGTTTCTGGGGAACTCCCTACGGGCGGCCGTTCTGGCACAGTCCAGCGTGGCTCCCGTGTTAGAATTATCAGTCGATTCGCTGCGATCCTCCTGTATTGCGTGAATCCATTCGTGTTTGATCGTTTGTTCGCAGGCCAAATAGCTTTTCTATTCGGTTATGCATTGCTCCCCTATGTTGTTTCCTCTCTAGTTCGAGCCCATCGCAGGAGAGGAGTGCAAAGTCTCACGCCTGCACTCTTCATTGCCGCAGCGGCAGGGTGTAGCATCCAATTTACCTGGATAGGTGCGATTCTGGTGGTAGCAACGGCAATCTCTCTTCATCTTCGCAGACGAGTCATTCTCTGGCTGTTTCTTGTTGGAGTGGCGTTTGTCATCATGATGGTCTATGTGATCGTCCCGTCCTTGGGCCATCAGCTACCAGTTACGGTTGGACGGCGTAGCCTTGAAGCCTTTCGGACGTTGGGAGATCCACACCTGGGTCTTATTGGGAATGTGCTGGGTCTCTATGGCTTCTGGCGGGTCGGGCCGGTCCTGGCTAAGGATATCGTATCAGGATGGCCGTTCATTCTTCTTGCCATTCTCGTAGTCATTACAGTGGGAGCCCGAGACGGACTCAAGGGAAGAGGTCTTCACTTGTCACGCGAAGGTGGCGGGCCTGCTGACCGATCAAGTGATCGACGGGTACTCGCCGTCATACTGCTGATATCAGGCACAGTCGGCTGCTTCCTTGCAATGGGTAATCAAGGCCCAACCGGTGCTCTGTTCTCGTGGGCCTATTACCATATTCCATTTTTCGGAACGATGCGTGAACCGGAAAAGTTCTCTTCTCTGCTTGCACTCGCGTACTCAGTATTTTTCGGGTGGGGTCTTGAACGATTGGTTCTCCAAGCCCGAGGAAGGAGCAGCGTGGTCGCGGCAGTCATCCTTGGCATTGCACTGCCGCTTGCTTACACGCCTACGATATTTGGCGGCCTTGACGGTCAGGTCGCAGCAAGCCATCCTCCTGCCTCCTGGAGCAAGGCCGATACGATCATGGGTAGTGGTCCCGGTAAAGCGCTGTTTCTTCCTTGGCACTTGTACCTTTCCTTTCCCTTTACAAATGAAAGGATAATCGCAAATCCGGCTGCCTCCTCGTTTCGGAGGAATGTTATAATGGGAGACAATATTCAGCTTCCGGGTATGCCGACCGACTCTACCTCGCGGCGTTCAGCCTTTTTACAATATGTGTTCGCGAATGGCGCGATGATCCATACGTTCGGACATTTGGTCGCTCCGCTTGACATTCGGTGGGTGATCCTTGCTAAGACTGTCGACTGGCGTAGTTACAGCTGGCTCAATCATCAAAAGGATCTCACGAAAGTGCTTGACACTCCGACTCTCGAGATGTGGCGGAATGATGCCAAGGTTTTTGTGGGGGAGCGGATGGCTAGGCTTCCATCTCGTAGATCTCCATCGTCTTGGCCGGGTCTCTTGGCGGCTGCTTACTCGGGTCGTAGTTCCGGGAATTCGCGCACTACCACGGGAGCAGGAGTCTCCAGCTCGGCGTGCGGAGGAGCTACGGTGAGGAGGACCTCCGAAATCACCTATTCAGTGTCACGGGGTCGATGCGCCTGGGTAGAGCTATCTCAACCGTACCAGGCTGGCTGGACATCCGGGAGGTTTCGAGCTGTCGAGTTGGCACGTGGCAACATGGCGGTTCGAGTTGGCAACGGGGCAGCAGTGGTAAGATACAGCCCGTGGGGGTGGATTGAACTCGGGTATGTGGTGTCGGGTGGAACGTTTGTAATCCTGGCGGTTCTCATTGGTGTTCAGATGGCTACGCGCAGGCGTCGCTGGTGAGTAGCAGAGTTCGTCAGCCGCTTCGAAGCCCTCGGAGCCGAGAGCAACGAGAGCGACGAGAGCACCTGCAGCGATGCCAGCAAGCTCACCCTCGTCTACGATGCAGGACAGAACTCCGAGGACAACTACGAGCTTCTCGATCACTCGGTGCTGTCCTTCGTCGGATCACTGCCGCCGTCTGATCACCCCGATCTACTCGCTGTCGAAAAGGACCGCTACAAGGTGGTCGACCAAGAACGTTTCCCTGGGCTCGTAGCCTTCGAGACGACAAAGATCGTCTTTGGCAAGCAACGCCATCTCGTCGTATTGGTTTGCCACTCCGAGGGGCTCCATGTGAAGCAGTCCCGGGGATTTGACCAGACCCTCGCCAAGGCCACTCGCCAGCTTGGAGAGGTCCAAGCCCGCCTTCAGAGGGGCAAGACCCGCAAGGCCAAAGACAACGTGGCAGCCGAGATAGCCCATATCCCCGCGCCACGCTGGGTATCACGGGTGATCTCGACCACGCTCTCTGGCGAACAGCCAAGAGAGCTCCGTCTGAGCTTTCGCATCAACGAGTTGGCCCGCACCGCTTTGGAAGAAGAGATCTTCGGCAAGCGGATCCTCTTTACCGACAAGACACCCGAAG
>JAJZIP010000044.1 GCA_021810525.1 Actinomycetes bacterium
GGTGATCTGGTTTTGCTTTCTGGGTTCCACTGAGGTCATCCAATCTCTCAAAGTCACTCATGTAAGATTTGCAGCCTGTGAAAGCAATGATGGCATCGTCGAGCCAGGTGAGCCGTTTACATAGGTGATTTGACCATTCGAATTGAGCAGATAGTAAATATCGAGATAGCTTTTCGGATCATAGGTTTCAGTTAGTTCTTTGGAAGATTTGGCAAAGACCCAGTCTGGGTTTGAGTATTGACTGCCCGCTAGCTTTTTGGCAAATGTCGTCATGCCTGGACCCGATTGGCCGAGGTCTTTGTAAAGCTCAACTTCAACTACCCGCACACCATCTGAAGCCAGTCTTGAAACATTTGCAGCCATGGCCTGAGTCCCGGCTTGACATGATGAGCACCACGTTGATACGAACCAGATCAGGGTTGGTTTACCTTGCAATGATGCGACACTAAGTTGTTGACCTGCGGTAGTGGTAAATGTGCCGTTTGGAGCTGAGAGTCCTACCGCTTGTGGAGTTCCCATTTCTGGATTCACCTGCGCCGAAGATGCAGAGGCTGACGATGAACTAGAACCAGAAGAACTAAAGTGAAGAATTAGTACCGCACCGACCACTACTAAGGCAATAGCTATTGGCGCGATTACGCCAATTCGACGCTTATGCCGAGACTTTTGATTATTATTTTGCGTTGCTGCTAGTCGATTCTGTGAGGGCCATTTCTGACTCACCTATTTGCTCCTTTTGTGGTCATATTGGAAATGCCCAGCATTGATTTAGATGAAAGGTCGAACGATGCGGTTTGTACGTCACAGCATTGGTCGTTAAAGCAATCTGCCTTAGCGATCGAACGAATACTCCACCATCCAGATATAGCTAACAACAAAGCGCTACCCGAAAGGAATCCAGTCTGATTTACAGCAAAGAAGTGTTGAAGCGCTCCAGTTGTTCCATAGACGCTAACTGTTGACAATCCAATGAATGCAAGCAAGGTTGGAATAACCGGGGTACAGCATAAAAAGCTGGGTAGAATACTACCAATAAATGCAAATCCACTTAATGTCGCATTATTTGCTTTTCCAATCTGGCGCATCGCATATATTTGCAATACGATTATTAGCGACATCCCGGCACCTAATACAAAACTCCAGGCAGCAAGGTACGCACTGAGATAATGCCAATTTGCTAGCGAAAATCGCTGAGTAAACTCAAAAGGTAAAAGAATCGTATAAAGGGTTCCAATTATTACCGTTAGTACGACAAGAAGAATCCGGTTACGACGAAAACCCAGCACCTGGGCTACTACAACCAAGTTGCGTTTCCTTTGTTGCATAGGTTCTTCTTTAGTGTCAACTTGAGCTTTGCCAAAAAGGTTCGTCTCCACGTTCTCTCTCATGGACGACCCTTCACAATGGGCATATCACAACAGTTAGCGCCACGGCGTCTGCGAATAATAACTAACGCCACAATGGCGATCAGGGCAGCCACAATTCCTGCGGTAACTCCTAGTGCCATCGTTCCAGCTGCAGCAAGTGCTAAGATCAAAAATGGTCCCCCACAACAAAGAACCGGCAGGAGCAAAAGCAAAAAGCTCCAGTGGCTCCCTTTGGGATTTGATGTGTCAGACCCTTCTCTCAGTGTGGAACCGTATCGGTTTAATGGACTCGAGCGTAAACTCGTTCCTGTTGCATTGCCCTGAGATGAACCGGTACGACTTGATCCCGGTGACGTCACTTCTCCTCCTTCAACTCAGCATCGGTAAGATCGACGATCCCCAAAGCCGGTAAATAAGTTTGCTTTTAAGATCTACTACATTTTTGTAGATTAGTCAAACCGTAGGGATATTTCTATCCAATCGAAGTGTCGAGAGGCTTTGTTGACTTGTGCTTCACCCAAGGATGTGAAACATATAGTGCAAGGGCGCCTGAGCTAATTACGCATCCATAGAAACCAGCCGTCAAAGACGCAGAGTTGACCAGCACACATGCAGACCAAGAAAGCAAAGCTACAAGCGAAAATATGATTCCCATCCCAAAAAGATTTGCCTGTCTTCTAGTTTTCGTACTCTCCTCGAGGCGATGTAGACGATAGCGTAAGGTGTCGGCATCTGCGAAAGAGGCTGTTGCCACCCTAGAATTTTGAATTCCAACTTTGGCAAGTGCTTGGATCAGTACCTTTGCACCGGATACAGCCACCACTTCATCGTCCGCTGCTGCTTCAAGTTCACGTCGAAGTCCGTTAAAGGCATAATGAAATGGGGGTAACCACCTGTAGGCCAGTGCAATGGTTGCGCCGAGAAATAAAATGCGTGGATGGCCAAGACGCAGGTGAGCCAGCTCGTGCTCAATCACTGCATCTTGTTCGGCCGGTTCAAGCAGGTCTAGCATTCCCGATGATACTACCGCTCTCGGCTTACGAATTCCTGAGGCGAAAGCTACAACGACGTCAGTCGGAATGACGATGAGTTTTTTCAATCTTTGAGCTGGGTCACCTATAGATCTAAGAAACGAAGTCCTATTCACACTCACCTCCGCTGTGGCTCGTGCTACTTGAAATCCAGCCCAAATAAGTCGAGCCAGGAAAAACAAGGCAACTACTTCCGTACTAGCTCGCCAAAAGTTAAACCCACCGCTTCCAAACCAACATGAGATAGAAACTTCTGACCTTGGATATAATGCTGCGCTTATTCCCCCGGCAAGACAGCCTAGCCAACCAATTGGAAGAAGTGCCAAACCTATAAGTGTGAAAAGGTGCATGCTGGCTAGCCCTTTTGGCATCACACGACCTTCCAACCACCTTGCACCAAACCAAGGGAGCACAGTTAGAGCTCCAAGAAAGAGCGCAACGAGAACTAACCCTCTCATAATTTATCGATTCTAGAGAGAACGTCTTGTAGTTCATCAACAAGCTCTGGGTCATTGAAATCTTTTACTAAATGTGCCAGGACAGCTCGTGGATCGTTGGCAGAAGTCAATAATTGGCAAATCGCACGGGCAGTTAATTGGTCACGGTTACCTGCCGCCTCATAAACAAATGTGCGCCCTTGTGCGGTTCGTTCAACCAATCCTTTGTCTATCAAACGCTTTAATATTGTCATTACCGTTGTGTATGCGCGCTTTTTTCCTGGTAAGCGATCTATTAGCTCATGCGGTGCCAATGGCGTAGGGCTAGCCCAAAGTTCTTGCAGAACCATAACTTCTAGCTCACCGACTTTTCGACCAGCAACAACCTGTCGTACCATCGAGATACCTTTCCTTTACCAAGCAAGCTTGTTCGAACCGTTACATGGTCGTAATCGCAAACTTTTGATTCTCTGATAACAAGTTATATGACCTGGGATATTGGAAGTGTCTTGTAGCAAGTAATAGCAGCTCACAAGCCATATGGAATTGATACCGGAAGCCGCCAGACACCCTTGGAACCCCATTCCATGTCACAAACCATGTCACGACTAGCAACCGAGCTAGCCGAAAAAGCATGAGAAAATCTTGATAAATTTGGTCGTCCTAACCCGCTTTCGACCCGACCAAAAAACCACTTTTAAAGAACATCTGTAGCTCGTGCATACATATATAACATGAGAACTAATACAGCAATTTCAAAAGCTCCAATCTCTACGAACCGGGGTGATCACCAATGAGTTTGGCTCCTTCAGATGTTTCTGATCCATCGTCTTTCCCATTGGTGCTCAATTCCCGACGCGCAGCGGATCTGTTGGGCCTTCACTACAAGACCGTCGAGAAAATGGCTCGTACTGGCGAATTGCCAGGAGTCCAACTTGGCAAAGCTTGGCGATTTTCCCGCGATGCTTTAATCCGATTTTGCGGATCGGAACTTTCCGATGCAAAGTAAGCATTGTTGCCGTGAGTTCCTTACTTAAATCTGATCGGCTCCCCAAGAATTGATTCCCATGATCAGCCAGCCGGGGCTTTCCAAATCCAATCGAAATTCGCTCGCCATAGTCAAGTTGACTCAAATAACAACAAGGGGAAACGAACCAAATCCCTTTCCAGAGTACCCGGGACCAAAACGGAAAATGTCTCTACCACCATCACTGGGTTTATAGTTTCTACGGCATCTAAGTTTTAAACCAAATAACCCATTGATGAAAATACTTCCTAGCTGACTTTAAAGGAAGCGATCGCCACTTTCAGTTGATCGACATAGTCCTTCCAGGCAGGACTAGAGGCAGCAGCTACGACTACCGTTCCGCCTTTGGAACCTTTGACAAAACACGATATTTCTTTGAAATGGTTATGTCCAACTGCAGTCACATAATCGTCAATTATGCAAGTACCTAATCCACCGTTGAAAGGTTTGTTTGATACCTGCGCCAACTCATGAACAGAAACCTTGTCATCTTGTGATAGGTGACTTAACCGAATTTGGGGCCAGTTCTTTAGCCCCTCGTCACCTTGTTTGGGCGTAACATTGAGGTAGGCCAAGTAGTGACCTGCACCGCTAATGACGGCAGCGGAAACGGAACCTGGATCTCCGGCTATTCGATGAAAATTCAAGGGGTATGCAAGCGTAGCCGTACCCGAGGGTATAGTAACACTCTTCCAGTCCTTCGGAACTGGCGATGGTCTAAGCCAATTAAATATCCCGGGTCTTGACTGCGCCCTCAGCTCAAAGTTTGAAGAATGTTGATCCGTAATAGTCGGAATCTCAGCTATCCCAAAAGCAATTACTACCAATGAACCTACCAAAAACAAAATGCGAGAGTGACCCATTTGGATTCCTCAATACCGAGATGCAAAGATCCACCATAGAAGCAGGCAGAAGCTAGCCAATATCTCAATGACTATTGAGATGGTTACGAATGAAGCGCCGGAAGATTCCTTAAACCCAACAAGACTAAAGTTTATGCTGTAGAACAATGAAAATAACGTGGCAAGGGAAAACACCACGCCTACCAATCCAAGCAACGGTTTACGCCAAAATAACACTGCGATTGCCAAGGCCAGACCTGCAACGGAATTGGCTAAAAACAGGATCCCGACAATTGGAATATCTCTATACCCCTCTAGCCATAGATGAAAGTGAATCAATGCAATCCAGATGAGAAGAGCTGCACCAAGATATCGCACCATCTGAGAGATAAGCTTTATGAACTTGAAAGGCAATTTATGGATCACAATCAAACTTTCTGTAATTAACCTTGGAGGCTATAAGCGTCAAATATTGCCGTCGCCATCGCTAGGGCCACCATTGTTATCAATATCGTGATCGCCACCATTGCCTTGTGGAATACCTGGAACAGCGGTTGTCGACGGAACAGCGGTTGTCGACGGAACAGCGGTTGTCGACGGAACAGCGGTTGTCGACGGAACAGCGGTTGTCGACGGAGCAGCGGTTGTCGACGGAGCAGCGGTTGTGTTACTTCTAACTGCCGATCCAGTCTTACCCGTTGACTTACTTGAGCTTGGAGATGTACCCGTGGTTGAGGTCGGGTTCAGGAGATGGAGGGTGGTAGTGGTTAGCTTCGTTGTAGTCGTTGTCGGATGACTCGTTCCTGGCACTGACTGAGGGTTGCTACCACAAGCCGCCAAGCTCACACCGATTAGTAATAAAAGAAGGCCGGTAAATCCTACTTTTCTGGATCCTTTCACAACTGATAATGAGCAACTCAAATTTGCAACCTCCGGCCCCTCTGAAATCATCGAACTTAATAAATATCCCTACCGCTGACCCTCTCCGAATTGTCCGAAATTCGGACTACGTCATGAGCACAAATCCTTATTTGAATCAGGCAATGAGAATAGAAAGGGGTATTTCAGTATCCGGGTCCTGGTCATCCATAAGCTCCGCCGGAACCATAGGCACCACTGCTTCCAGACGAAGTGCTCTTCGCGATAACCGCACTCCCCAGACTTGACACAACGTACCACCGCGCGCCAAACGCCTTCGAGCCTTCACCATTAGTTTGGCCAGAGCTGCTGTCACCTGAGAAGGTATATAATGGGTGGCCGTTGTATGTCACCTGCATATCACCATTTCCGCGATTAATCGTGCCGAGCAACGAAGCAGATATGCCCGTGCCAGCCTGGACCTTACCTTTAGTCAAGAGAGGAGGCCAGGCTGATGCACAACCGCCGGTGCAAAGCGACTTGCCGCCGGTATCTTTCTCAAAAAGGTAAAGAGTTCGGCCACTCGAATCGACGAGAATTTTTTGACCGAGTGCAGCATTATCCGACGCACTGACCTTGCTAGTGGCGCTTGACGATCCTGACGATCCTACAGTGGTCGAAGTGGTACTACTTCCATATCCGCCACATGCGGCTGTGATTAAAGAAAGTACTGAAGCTACCCCCAAGTATTTCACAAATTGAAAATGACCAAGTATCTGAAACTGTTTCATAACATGTACTACGGATGAATTCGCCTTTCGGTTCACCAAGAATTGAAGTTTCTCTCTAAATCGTCCATAATTAACACGTGGACAACAGTGCCCAACAGCAGAAGACCATGCGACGTCGTCTATCTCAAGATCCCGACGAAGTATTTTTACGAGTGTTATGGGACGAGCATGGTATCGATCTGCTGAACTATGCCTACCGACTCACCAGCGATATGAAAAGAGCTGAAGACATCGTGCAGGAAGCCTTGGTTCGCGCATGGAAGCACGCCGATAAGCTTGGCTCTGACGAAAGACCCCTTCGACCATGGCTTTTCACAGTTGTTGCACACTTGGCCATAGACGGTCACCGCGCCGAGCTTACAAGACCAAAGGAATCGGGAGGAATTCGCTATGAGCCTCCGGAAGACTCGTTCGATCTCGAACAAACCATCCAGGGTTGGGAGATATTCAAAGCCTTGAGTTCACTCAGCGACAGTCATCGTGAAATCATTATTGAAACTTATTACAAAGGCAGATCCGCGATAGAAGCAGCCGAATCTCTTTGTATTCCAATCGGGACGGTAAAGTCGCGGATGTACCATGCACTAAGGTCTCTGCGGCTAATCTTAGAAGAACAGGGTCTGGTCCCATGACCAATAAATGTGATGAACTTCGAATTTCTCTCGGTGGGTATGTTCTTGATGCTTTGGAACCCAACGAACGAACAGAAGTCGAATCACACCTTGCCACTTGTGCCAGGTGTCAATACGAACTGAGCACCCTTGAAGTTCTCCCAAGTTTATTGGGGAAGTTAACGAGCGACGATGTCAACAGTTTGGAAATTTTCGAGCCTCCCAAGGCGATTTTTCAAGAAGCCCTAGCCGCAATCAAGGCTTCCCGTCGCCGTAGGCGCCGCTCTGCATTGGCCGCTGGAATAATTGCTCTTGCAGCTGCAGTAACTGGCTTAATTGCTATTGAACATTTCCAATCCCGACCAATTGGTAAACCCTTAGGAACCAGCGCAATTGCTCCCATTTCGATAAGCAGTTCTAGCAATGGCATCCGGGCAACTGCGCAGTTGCATCCAGAACCTTGGGGTACATCTATCAGTCTATCATTATCAGGTGTTTCCCCGAATCAACGGTGTCTTCTACTGGTAATTGACAAAAGTGGCCAACAAGAAATAGCAGGTGAATGGCGAGCGAGCTATAGCGGGCAAGCTAACATCGATGGCTCTACTGCAATTCAAACCTCCAGCTTGGAAGCACTTCGAGTTGTCTCAAATAACGGAAATACCCTAATCACTTTGAATCCGATACAGGGTTGAGGACTTGATTAAAAACAACAACCTCCAGACCAAAAGTATCAATACAATCACATGCGACCCAATTGCGTTCCATCACTCTCCAATTCTCCTCATGCTTACCCGCCACCTATCCGTCGCGGAATCGCAAAAGGAGCCGGACCAGTATTTGTAATAAAGCTTCAGCACTGCTTTAGAAATGTCCTAAGAACACATCTCCCCTGACGGAAGTGTGCGACTCTCTGAAAGTACGATGCAGCATCGATTTTCCGAAGGACTCAATCTCGGATTCCAGACTGGATCACCTAGCGAAGTTACAAAGCCCTGGATAAGATCTAGATTCATCTCACAAATAATTTCGGGATAAGCACTGGCTAGATCACAAAAAGGACAGTTGGCTAGGACAATCACCCCTTCATTTTGATGAGGTTCAAATCCCCACTTTCCCAGGGCAGACATTAGTAGCTCGGTAGCTACTGTTTCACTATCGTCGTTCCCATCAGACTGGCGCATTTCACGACTCATACTGATACCTAAAGATGTCGCCGCGCTGCGTAGCGCATCTTTAAGGTCCGAGCCATCATGTGCGAGCACCCCCATGAAGGCTCTCGCAAATATGTGGCCTACCAAGTCATAACGTCGATCTGGTAGGCTGACCGAGATCTCACGGGACGATCGTCGATAATACTTCGTAGGGCGACCGGCGCCAGGTCCCCCCCTTTGTCCATTTGGGCGCTTGTAATCTGCTTCGAGCAAGCCATCCTTCACCAATTTATCGAGGTGGAACTTTGCGATGTGGTGGGCGATATCAAACCGACTTGCAACTTCAAAGCGAGATACAGGGGTACCTTTGAACACCACATATCGGTAAATTTCCCTACGTAAACTATCAGCAAGCGCCGCTACAGCGATCACGCGCTCATCGAAACTAATGCGGCTAACTAATACCTCATTTATTGACGTTTCTTCTGAATCCATTTTCATCACCATACACGAAAAATAGTTATAAAAACTAATTTCATGTTCTAACGGAGAGTATAGTATCTTTTAGAACAATATTATTGGTCCTGACGATTTTAAGAATTAACGGAAGGCAGGTTTGTAATATGAGAAAATTTTCAGTTCGTCCCGCAGTTACATTACGGGGCCGTGAATTCAGAGGCTTACGGGGTTGGGCTGGTAAACCGTTTCATCCTCCGCTTACTGATATTCCTATCGGCGCTTATATCTTGGCGGTTATATTTGATCTGATCTCTCTTATAGGAGGTCCATCACATAGTTGGGCCCGCGATTTCTTTCGCGCAGCCACATTCTCTCTAATCGGCGGCCTGGTAGTATCAGTTTTTGCTGCACTAACAGGTTATTGGGACTGGTTGAAGTCATCCCAACGGGGTACTCAGGCACGTAGAACCATAAATACCCACGCCTGGACCATGATATGTGTTACTCTGCTTGTGATCGGTGACATAATATGGCGCATCGCCAATTATTCGAAGCACGAGAGCACTCCACCTGAGATTTTCATCCTTTCGTTAGTCATTGCGGCGCTTACATCATTCGGAGCGACTTATGGTGGTTCCCTTGTGTTTGACTATGGATTTAACGTCGAAACAGGAGGAGACCATCCAGTATGGCATACCTCTGAAAAAGATGTGTTTCCCGGTCAGCACTAAGGATCAATTGAATTGGAAATTCCTAGTGGGTGTCAGTAGCCTGGTTATGCCAATTTAGAAATCACAGTTTGAATTAAACCTTCTAAATACGTTTGACATTTCACCACTTTTGCCATATCAAATTCACTAAATTGCAAACTACGCATTCTGCTTTGTGAAAGTAGTCAACGGGCTCCCGCGCCATGCGACTACTGCACCCATTACCGCTTTCAACATGCTTGATGACATCAATTCAACTTAGGTGACTGATATAAATCGCGTTGTCATCCCGCTTCCGATGGATATCGTCGATGCGGTTAAGCAATATTCGCAGCAATCACCTTGTCGCGAGGTAAATTTCCATTTTTCCATGTTCATAAAGTACATTTACAGACGTTACTGGCACCTTTTTCTATGCGACTTCCTAATATTTCGAAATTTCCCAGTCCAGAAATTCTCAGGGTAGAATCCGGTTCTCAGCGAGAGACTGGCCCATCACTGTGGGCCCGTGCCATTAGCTCTTTTTCCTCATGTTTTTGGATTGCCTGCGACCACTGGGACTAAAGAGACCGCCAGGTACTCTTCGTGGTACCTTATAAATCCCAGTTCCACCAGATGGGCGTTCTCCGATTTCCTCTGTCAATACTAGAGCTGGCGACGAAGTTGATCGTGAGTTATTCTCCGTCGCAACCAACGGTTCGCCATCTTCTCGTTGATGAAGGCGAATCTCTTCGGGCAATTCTTCAGGAACCTCCCCATGGATAGAGCGAGCCTTCAAGACAAGGTCAGATCGAGGTTCAGACTCAACCGTAGCGTACTTACCCTCTCCTGAGCGTGAGACAATCATTGATTTCTTAGGTCTTCCGACGCCCCGTACCATTCTGGCTTCATTGGCCAGCTTATAGGTGATATACGCCGTGATTGGCGGTAATACTATTAGAAACACCCTGAATGTCCATAAGACGAAGTTGAGTGACACGGTGAAAAAGTTTGCTAAAACATCGGTTGACGATGCAAAGAACAGCACCGTGTAAAAGGTCGTAACCCCGACTCCGATAGAGGTTCGCCAAGGGTTATCCCGAGGATTGTCGAGCAAGTTGTGATATTCATTATCCTTGGTAAATTTTCGCTCAATCCAAGGCCAGACCATCAACAGTGTAAATGTAACTCCAGGAAGAAGCACAGCAGGAAAGAACGCATTTGGAATTGTGTGTCCAAATCCAGTGATCTCCCAGGAGGGAAATAGCCGCAGCGCTCCATCCAGCCAACCCATATACCAGTCAGGCTGAACAGCATAAGAGACTTTGTAAGGTACATAAGGACCATATAGCCAAATCGGGTTGATCTGGAACAATCCTCCCAGTGCAGCTAAGACTGCTGCAGTTAGGAAGAAGAACCCCCCAGCCTGAAGTGCATATGCCGGCCACATCGCAACCCCAACAACATTTTTCTCGGTCCTTCCTTTGCCTTTATACTGAGTGTGCTTCTGATGCCACATGATCGCCAGGTGAGCACCCAAAAGTCCCAGCATTAGCGCCGGGATAAGGAGTATATGAATGGTATAAAATCTTGGAATAATGACATGCCCAGGGTACTGTCCACCAAACAAGAATGAGGCCATGTAACTGCCGACAACCGGTACCGAGAGAATAATCGAGTACGCAATTCGTATACCGGTTCCAGAGTTAAGATCGTCTGGCAAAGAGTAACCGATAAATCCTTCGACGATGGCAAGCATTAACAGTATGGACCCTATCAACCAGTTGATCTCACGCGGCTTTCGGAATGCCCCGGTGAAAAAAACTCTAAGAAGGTGAACAACGATTGCTGCAACAAAAACATTTGCTGCCCAGTGGTGCATCTGCCTCATCACCAATCCGGCCCTGACATTGAATGATAAATTCAAAGTCGAAGCGTAGGCCTGTGACATAGTCAGTCCATCTAATGGCTTATAAGTGCCGTGGTAAACAGTAGTAGCCATCGATGGATCAAAGAAAAGCGTAAGAAAAATCCCTGTACCCAAAAGGACAAAAAACGAGTACATTGCGATCTCACCAAGCATGAAAGACCAGTGGTCTGGAAAAATCTTATTTAGAAATCTCCTATTGAATCTGTCCACACCAAGACGCTCATCGACCCAGTCAAAAGGTTGATAGTTCACATCTACTCCTAGAATCCGAACCTAAAAGTTGATCACGTTAAACAGCGGCACTCAATTAACCTATGAAGCCGCACTTAATTCGAAATTTCGATAATCTTTCAACACCCCAAATACAGATTCTGTTATGCCATTTTTATGCTTGCTTTCACACAGAAGAAGGCCTGAACTATTCATGAGTTCGACCACCAATCCAATAACCAACAATCATGAGGACACCTAATCCAATCACAATTGCCACAAAACCCTCAGCTACCGGCCCCACCCATCCCAAACCAATGCCACCGGCATCGTTAGGATGCTGGATAACATCCTTCACATATTTTGTTATGTCTGCGACTTGTTGATTAGACAGGTTGCCAGTCCCAAAGCGGGGCATGTTCAGCGGACCAGTGCGGATTGCTTCTGCAATTTGCGTAGTAGAAGCGACGTGCAAGGAGGGAGCATACACAGAATTTGCAAGAGCGTCTCCAACGCCCGTAATAGTATGACAGGCCGCGCAGTTGGTTGAGAATAGTGCCGCTCCGGCACCTAGCGAAGCGGCCCCCAAATTCACTTTCGGAATCTGCGACCCACCGGGCGCAAGGGAAGCGACGTATGCATCAATAGCCAAAGTTTGTGAGCGACTAAACCGTGGTGGTTTACGAATCGGTTGCACTGTCGGGTCCGCTAGTGGCATACGCCCGGTTGACACCCAGAAATCGATAGTAGCAGCTCCCAGGCCCTGAAGGTTTGGACCCTTACTCGTACCTAATGCTGCATCGCCATGACAACTTGAGCAGTTCTCAACGTACAGTACCTTACCCAATGCAATTGTGGAGGGATTCAGCTTCAGTTGGGTAATAGGGGATTTACTACTCCCCTTAGTTCCACCATATGTTATAGAACTGGCACCCTGCAAACTTGAAGCGCTGCGTGACGTCGATGCCGAAGCTGTTTGTGAAAAAATTGCCAGCCCAAACACCGATGCCGCAATACCTAGCACCAGAGGAACTAGAGTCTGTCGACGAAATTTGTAATGAACTTTCAACTAACTATCTCCTTGTGAACCAGCAAGAGGGTTATGTATAGAACAACCCAACCGATATCGACAAAACGCCACTAATCGACTGAATGACTCGAGGCACTCCCGGATCTTTTGAGCTTTCCAAAAGCAGAGTCCGGCGTGCACCTTTACGGCCCAGCCCTACTACCAGTTTGGGGGAACAACCAGCCGTAGGACTGGGCCAGCTCGTGTCAAGATCTGCATCGTTCCTAGCTATGTCTACCTAGACAAACGATCACGACTTTTCACCAATCGGGTATCGTGTTTTTTGACGATTCCTAGCACCGTCAGAAAGACGGGCTCCTTCGACCCCGACTGGAAGAGTGCCAGTGGCAGACAAGTCAAGTGAGTCGAATTCAGTGTCTGGCATTCTACGATCGAAACTTACCGCCTTTTGTGTAAGCGATAGCGTAAGAGCAATAGCGATATCGGAATCAATTATCCCTAGCTTTCGGGCTGCGACGGCGATTCGTGTTTGGCATCGGCAATCAATAGAATGTATGGCCGCCGTTTTTGCAGCCGAGCCAACCGCAACCCCAAGGTCAATGTCTCGCAGATTGCAAGTTGGACCTTTGAATTCCAGCTCGTTCGAGTCATCGCGAATCTTCTTAGTGGTGTGCAAAAATTCCGCACATGTTGCAAATCCACATGCCCCGCAATCGTAGTTTGGTGGATACCAATCCTTAAGGCCGACGAACAGGACAGCATCGATTGTGTCAGCAACTTCTGCATCACGGAACCATATGTTCTCTCGCCGTTCCTTCCCCCTTCTGCGCATCCATTGCGACAATGAACTGAGAGTTTCTCTGTCGTCAATTATTATTGTTTCAAAAAAGTTCGGCTTGCCCTTCAACATGAGCTGTCCACCAGATCGTGGAGCCGTGATCGCCGAAGCAGCCATGAGCTTTGCAACCTGGACGACGGTTTCGACGCGAAGGTCATCGTAGGTGATGCGGGTCATGATGCCACCAGCTCGGGTTCTGGATTTTTCCTGCACCAGGCATAGAGAGCGTCATACACAAAACTCGCACGCTCCAAGAGCAGATAGTCGTCGCTTTCAACATCTAGGCCCCCAAGTCCAATCGCTAACAAACCTGGTCCGGCTGGGTCTGTAGATACTTCACCCTCTATATCAGCGGCATGGACAATTTTCGCTAGCCGCACAAGGGCGGCATCATTACCAAGCTCGAAATCATCGATTAGAACCTCGAACGTACACAGACCATCACGATGGTGGTATTTCGCTCCCGGCGCATCAAAACTGTTAGCCGCAAGGGTCTCAGCCCGAGCCAGTACCTCCCCAGCCGGCACATAATAGATTTCAGCGCTGGAATCAATAAATCGCTTTATTAACCAGGGACATGCAATTCGGTCGGTCTTTGGCCGTGCTCTTGTAATCCACTTCATTTCTTTTCCTCCCCTGTTGTAGTTATCTGATTCTGCTCATTCAATGCAGCCAGATTTGTGTATCCGCCGATGAAGTCATACCTGGTGATTGGCCTATATACCAC
This sequence comes from Actinomycetes bacterium, assembly GCA_021810525.1. Lineage (GTDB taxonomy): Bacteria > Actinomycetota > Acidimicrobiia > Acidimicrobiales > Acidimicrobiaceae > SCQM01. The sequence continues at coordinate 14,002 of JAJZIP010000044.1, forward strand.
AGATTGGTGAACTTCGGACATGGTCAGTGCATCCCGTTCAGGGGTAGCTATCCATGCGTCGAAAACTTCATGAGAAGGCCACACGGTTACTACTACTGTGTCGCCTTCGGTAGTCGAGGGCTCGAGGACCCACTCGGCAAGTAATCCATAAGCCTCTCGGACGCTTTGGCCCTCTTCGATCCACTCCAAATACCTGGTCCGTACCCTTTGTGGAACTACGACTGTGCGCAAACATACAATCATCACATCTCCTTGTGGCTAGTTATTTGAACATTGGATTTTCGATCTAAAGCGGGATGTGTTGAGGCAACTGAGCTCAAGGTCTCTTCGGGCAGCTCAACGTTTCTGAACCAGTTCCAAAGCACTAGATCGTAAGCACCTTTGATGGTCCCTGCAATCAGAAATGGCAGACCTAGGAAGACGCTCTGACTCGCACCGGCAAGGATTGGTCCGAATGGCCTAAAGACACTGCGAGCCGTGTTGGTATAACCAGCTGCAGCAGTACGTTCAGTGGGGTTCACTAGAGCCATAACGTACGCCTGGCGAGTGGGAACATCCATTTTCGACAGCAGCGACACCGCAAATAAAAGACCAAGTGCAATAGGCAGGTTCGGCGCAAATGCGATGAAAATCAGGAGTACATTTGACGGCAGATGACTAAAGACCATGGTCCGCAGTAGACCAAAGCGTTTGGCAAAAAACGTTGCGATAATAAAGGAAACGCTCTGGAGCAAACCAATAGCAAAAAAAGCGACGCCTAGCGTTCCGATAGTTGTGTGGAACTTCACCTCGAACCAATAGGTAATAAATGATTGGACAATGAATCCACCACCGAAGGCATCAGCTGCGAACAGTGCTGAAAGTTTCCTCACCGTTGGCTCTGAACGCCCGAGTCCAGTTCGAACGGTTTTCCCTTCAACATTGGCGGGCGCTTCCAGTTGGGAACTAAGTGAAGTGACAATAATCGCGCTGGTAAGCGCCAAAGGCACAATAACTAGAAAAAAACGTTGGTTTGGAGGTAGACTCGTAAAACTTAAACGTAAGAGGTGAGGAAGGCCCGTGGCAAGGGCACCAAAGGAAGCTGCTAAAGCAGCAAAAGCGTTGAAGATGCCGAAGCCGCTGATCCTCTGATTTCCATTCAAATCTCTCCCAAGCATCGATTGTTCGAGACTGGCAAAGGGTCCGTTGTCCATCATGTCAGTCGATAGGGTACCGGTAAGTGCGACAACGATAAACATCAGCAAGCTATTGGTAAACGCGAGTACTAAGCCGGAAATAGCTAACACTACAAAGAAAACAGAGTAGGAACGACGAAGCCCGAGCTTATCTGACCACTTGGCTACCGCTAGGGAGGTAACCACATTTCCAGCAACGTCAGCTCCAAGGACAAGTCCAACATGGAGCGAACTGATGCTGAGACTTTTGAGAGTCGTGCCCAAGAGCAATGATCCAAACCCACTCGCGAATCCGCGGACTGATCGCACCACGAAGATCGTCTTTGCATCACGAGAAAGTTCAAGATTTTGGCTCATGAAGGATCTTTACCCAAAATAAAGGCACGCCGTCTAAATTCATAAAGGCCGTCGAATATCAATGAGGTTATTTCGAGGACGTGTTGATCATCCATGACCAACGAAAGCCCACGGCAGATTACGTCGAGACCCCGCGCTTCAGGAACATCAAAAGACTCGTCAAAAAGATCGGCCTCATGAATGATCTTGGCTATTTCCCACAGGACAGGATCATCAAGACTATATGTCTCTAGAAAGACTTCGAAACTGCATTTGCCATGATGATGTGACAAAGCAGCACCCCGAATGTCAAATGGAGTTGACTCACTGGAAATTTCATCCGGGTCATCTACAAAATAAAACTCAGCATCTTTATCCAAAAACCTGCGAATCAACCAGGAACAAGCCGCCCTATCAACATGGACTCCGCTTCGGGTACACCATTTCAATTCTTTACCACCAAGTTTTCTTTAGAAGCAAGTTCCACAAGAGCCAGATATGCCTGGTCACGCTCATCCGTATGAAAATAGTCCCGTGAACGAATCCGCCAATATTCTCGTTGTAGTCGTGCCAGAGTACGACGTCGCACTGTCGAGGAAGACTCTATAGCAGCGGCCGCATCGGCAATAACTGATCTGTAATCGCTAGATACAACATCAGACATCCTTGAGATCAGCGACTTTTCTTCGGCTAAAGAAGTGGGGTAACCCACCCAAATGCTCGCATCACCGCCAGCTTCTATTACTTCATCTGCTAGCCACTCTATCTGCTCTTTTGACCTCGCGTCGGCAGGTAATGCAACCAAGCCATCGTTAAGTTGTACGACACCAAGGCGACGAAGCTTGCGCCACAACACAACCCGTGGGTTTGAAGGTTCTCTAGGCAATCGATAGATGAAAAGTATCCATTCGTTGTTGGCTACCACTTCCAGGTCCTCTTTCACCGTCAATCAAAACTAACTATTACAACCATGGTTACATATTATACAACCACGGTTACATAGACAGTTATCTTCAGTAACTTTTAATTTCAAATATGGGAAAAAGTAAACATCCAGTTAAAATTTGGCGATTTCTACCTGCCGCGTTGAAATGGGTGACCATCGGGCAGGTCTTCAGATGATCGCGGCGAAACGAGGATCATTAACCTTGATTGATGTCTGGGTATTTTGGTGAATACTCAAAAATCACCCATTAAATCTAAATTGCTTTCGTGCGCCTCAAATCCTGTGCAAACACCACTGGCTGAACAGTGACTCGGTGGTGAGGAAGGAATGTAGGAATTTGTGAATAATGGATTGGTAGAAATCAAAGGAGGATCACGTGGCCACCATTATAAAGACTAGTTCTGCTAAAACTAATGCAGTTGAACAAAAATCCGGGTTTAGTGAAAGAGATCGTCCATACCGCTGTACAAGAATTTCTAGGAACAGGTATGAATCAGCCAATTGGAGCCAAAAAAGGAATGGGAACGAGCTGAGGCTTGGCAATAGGGCAGGTTAGTACCCACAAAACGCTTATTAACCAGGGTGGGAAAGTTAGGAGGCAACCAGCAGGATCTCTGCGACCCTTGAGTACCTTAACTTTTTGGAAACACCACTGAGCAGATATTGCCCAAACCATCTTTTCCAAAAAGCGAGAAGCGGTCTCTCTACTTCCACGCCGTAGCGTTGCAAATTCGGTATTCAAGAGCTATATACTCAGTTACAGCCCCCTCGCAAGCTATAAGCGCCATCTTTGTCCTAACCACACGAAACTACAGCGACGTCTCCGAACTGATGATTCTGTCGCTATTTACAGCCGTCGATCGCCAGCGCTGGCTCAAGTGGAGCAACTTTCAAACACATTATGCAACTTTCGCCCACAGTTTATTAGGAGGATATTCAAAAATTCTCGCCTTCAGCCAGTTATCAATGTTTCCCGTAACTCACGGCTCAATAAAGGCAAGGTACCAACCGTTCTTCATTGTCAGGTTAGTGAATCGTGTAAATAAGGCTCAAAAGACCGGCCGATGCGAGCCCCATAATTACGACGGCACCCAACATGAGACTTACCATTTTCCACCCAAAACCATTGCCCAACATGGCCACAGACGGAAGGCTAATTGCTGGGAGTGTAATCAAAAGCGCACCTAGAATCCCAGGTGCAGCTCCGGCACTAGCCAGAGACAGAAGCACTGGAATCTCTCCTGCGGTAGGGATCACCATCAAAGTACCAACAACTGAAGCAAGAATAATAACAGCAAGCCCCCAATGAGCAAGATTACTTCCAAATGGAAATAGCCATCCTCTGAAAACTCCTAGAAGAAAAACTAAAATGAGATATTCAGGAATTAAAGTAACCGCAAAATGTATCCAGGCCTTTAAATAGCGCACAGGAAGCGCTTGAATATCTGAAGAGCTTTCTACTGGAAGTTGTTGTTTAGCTGCAGGAAGAACCTGCTTCTTGTTTAGATTTTTCTTGTTCCAACTACCTTCGTTTGACCCAAATTTAGCAACCAAAATAGTAATACCGAATACAAGTATCACTCCTATAACTAGACGAACCAATACCCACTGCCACGGACCGACGAACGCCAAAAAAGCAAGAACTGCTGGGTTTAGAGTTGGATTTCCTATCCAATAAGCAAGAGCCGAGGAGTCGGGAACCCCTTCTTTTACTAGTGATCGGGTAATTGGTGCACTGCAACAAGTGCACATCATGCAAGGAATCGAAAGGAGGCCACCTACGAAAGAATTGCGAGACTCAGAAGATCTCTTGAGGATTCGTATAAGCCAATTTCTTGGCAAAAGCGCCTGAATTCCAGCTGCAATTGACAGCCCTGCTACAAGTGCTATCCAAAGCGCGCCAAAATAAGCTCGTAAAAACTGCCATCCTGCACTGAGGCTGGGATTGGATCCTGCCCTAGAAGCAGAATCAAAAATGGAATGATGAGTCCAGGATTGACTTGAAATCACTAAAATTAACTTTTCAGTATAAGGCCACCATTTAGCCCATGTTTCACCGCCGAGAAATATCAGGGCAAACGCTATAACGGAGTATAAATATCGAAGCTGCCGACGGCGAGGGAACTGAGCGTAGATACCAGTCATGCACTGAGATTATCATGACCACATTGGTTGCATACTAAGGTTGCAAAAATTCTTTCACTCACCGAGTGGTATCGACCCAAGCCGTTCAAATGCGTGGAAATTAAATACCTAATCATTCCTAATCCAACTCTATTGCTGAGTGACGATTAGCTAAGACATCGCTCCTCGAAGAGGGCATACATTCCAAACAGTGGCCTTCCTACGAAGGACAGCACGGAGGTAATAAATACAGTCGATCATATCCCTGAGAGTGCAATAATTCGGCACTCAAGATACCCGAACCTAAACATGATCATCAGTCCGCTTGCATAGTTAGGAAGCTGGCTTTTGGGGTAATTATCTTTCAGGCCCAACTCCAACAGCTTGGGCGAAAAACTCTCTTGCGCCCCCCGTAATCATGGGATACGCTTATAGAACTTCGAGGATACTAACTACAGAGTTCCTCCACAATATAAATTCCCCTTATTTTGAAACCCTCGCTTTGAGCTAAGCGGGGGTTTCGCTTATGCGCCTACTCGCCTATCCGTAAAGTGTCATCGAAAATAATCGCCGAAAAATATTTTTCGGGCTTGAAAACTGCACTCCGCAAAACACCTGGTAGACGCTCTGGGGTCATCGCCTCGCCAAAAAGATCTGTTTCCAGTGCATACATATATAGAGAAGCGATAAACACCGCCGATTACGTAGACATAAGGAGCAGGAGGACGAAAATGGATAGGGCTTCAATCAGGGAGTTGTTTGCAGAAGGTCTCACAATCATCAAGATCGACTCCGACGATGAGTGGGGAATGGACCGAAATGAAGGCATAGGTGGTTCTGAGGCTGGTTCAGTGCTGGGACTCAATAAGTACCACACAGCTCTGGATTTACTTGAAGAGAAAGTCACCCGCTCCTCTATTCGAGAATTTTCTGAGGCCCAAGAGCTAAGAATGGACTGTGGCCACGCTTTAGAGGAACTAACCCTTAGAAAATTCGCTGCCAAAGAACTCAATCTTCCATATACGACTTCATTAGAAGATCTTGACAAAACAGACGCTTTAGGTCACCTAAGCAAGGTTCTTTTTATCAACCCAAGATTCAATTTCGCTTTTGCCCATGTGGACGGTCTTTATCGGCTAAATGACCAGTTGGGAATCGTCGATGGTAAGGTCTCGTTCCGAGCACCCTGGCCGGAAGTGCCGGAATATTACATAGCCCAGCTAGCTCATTACAACGCGGTGATTGGCGGCAATGTCGGCTACATAGCTGCAATGTTCATGGATCACCCATATCCAGTACCGATGGAATACCGCTTTGATTTCTCACCTGAGAAGCTCCTAAAAGTGATGCGTGCCGAGGCAATCTTTTGGAACTACGTTCTGAAACTTCGTAGTGGCGAACATGTATCCGACGGGGAACTAAATAAGGTCGAGTCTCGTCTTTCAGAACTCGGTGAGCAGTTCATGGACGGAATTGATACAAACCCGCTCAATATCGATGAAGCAATAGAAACCGTTGTCGTTCCCGATGAAGATAAGAATCTTTTGATTCGCTACGAGGATCTCAAAACCCAGAAGAGCTTGCTACTGCAAGAGTTCGACACCATAAGTACCCATTTCAAGGGGAACACCGAA